>JAZBPO010000404.1:0-26668 GCA_036351675.1 Pseudomonadales bacterium | reverse complement strand
GTCCCCAATGGCTGTCGCCGAACTGCGGATACTCGTCCCACGATCTGATTCCCGAGTTGTTCGTGTGCATGAAATCCATGTAGCGAACCTGCCTCGCATCCTCGATCAATGCGATCCAGTCCGGATTGAAGATCTCACCCGCGTCATGGAGCGGCACCAGGTCTTCTCGAACCACGGAAATGTCGCGGATAGGGTCGTCTGGTTCGATGCTCTTCAAGAAGAGAGAAACGACGCCCGTACCGCTGGTGTCGAAGATGATCTCGCCCGGCGATTGCGAAACCACGTCGGCACCACCCAGAGCCAGGCTACCGCTGCCTTCGTAGCGGACCACGTAGCGTCCGGCACGGGACTCGGCCAGCCCCGGATCATCGCCTTCCCAGGACCACAGCCGGTGCAAGATGCTGGTGCCGGGCGGCATTCGCGTCACCCAGCCGTGTTCGTCCAGGTACGCATCGGGTACGGAACCATCGGCGTCGTACCTCCCTTCGAGATTCCAAGGCCGCGCCATCCTCATGATGTCGATGAACTGCATACCGCTCGACCAGTCCACGATGCCTTCGAGCCCATAGGCGATGCTGGGGTCTGACAGACCGGTCAAGGGCTGCAGGCTCGGGAATTCGAGTGCCTCGCTTCGAAGCTCCGGACGGACAGAGGCCGCAGCGATCAACGGTCCATGCAGCACCTGGCCCGTCCCGGCGCTTCGCGCGGCCGCCGCCGTGGGCAAAGCGAGCGCCAGCACGGCGAGCAGGACGAAGGAATTCTCGTGCGCGGATCTGATTCGCATGGCGATGTCTGCTCGCAACCTGAGGTGGTGAAAGGGCAACCGCACACCCTGATGCCGACGCCACAGAATGGATCGTTGCCTTCGCCGACTCAATGATGGACGCGCGGCTGCTGTCGGAAACGGAACGCCTGCTGCGGGAGCCGTCCTTTCGCCCGGCCCCCTCGGGACGACTCCGGGCTCGAGCCGATCTGCAGCGTCCTTCCGATCGCCCCGTGCCCGACGGCGCAGCCGGATCTGCGCGCCGCAGTGCTCGCCGGCGGCGGCGTCTCGACCCTTTCGAAACGGGGCAGAACCCGCGCAAGGGAACGGGCGCGCGCCGGGCCCCGGAGAGTCCGATGCGTCGCAGCAGCGAGGGTGGATGCGAGTGCCCATCGCAACTCGTCGTGCCTTGGGTGGGCGCGTCAGGGTCGCCTGCGAAGACGCTTCGGCCGAGTCGGTGATCGATTCTGCTCTGCACCGAGGCGCTGCGCCGGCGAGAGCGCTCGCGTTGACGGCAGGACGCCGAAACAGCGACGCCCTCACTGCTGGACTGTTCCGTCCATCGTCGGTTCGCGGCGCTGAGCGAGTTCGTCGCGCCAGCCGAGTTCGAGGCCGGGCATCCTCGACGGCCTGGCGCGGACTGACCGGACCACGGAGTGTCCCTGTCGATCGACCCGAGGCCGGAACGAGAGCATCAGGCCGAGCGGACTCTCGCCGTGCACTCATGCAGGCACGGGGTCGACCCTATCGAAACCCCTCCACCATTCGCAGCACGCGCCGCGTCAGGACCGACTGGAACAGCGGGTCGAGCCAGCGGTAGAGCCGGCCGCTCACTTCGATGGGCCGGCCCTTCTCGACCGCGTCGATGCCGTCGCGCACGACCCCGTCGGCGTCGTACCAGATGAAGTCCGGCGTCTTCTGCTTGAACCTGTCCTTGCCCGCCACGGCGTGGAACTCCGTGTGCGTGAAGCCCGGGCACAGGGCGCAGACGTGTACGCCTTCTCTCCTGAGTTCGCCGTTCATGCCCTCGGACAGCGCGATGAGGTATGACTTGGTCGGCCCGTAGCTGTGGTCGCCGGGCCGGATGATGCGCCCCGCCACCGACGCGACGTTGACGACGCGCCCGTAGCCGCGCTCGCGCATGGCCGGCACGAACAGATGGCACAGATGCGCCACCGAGATCATCATGAGTTCGAGGAAGCGGGCGTGCTGCTCGAAGCCCGGTTTCTCGAGCAGATTCGGACCTGACGCGCCGGCGTTGTTGACCAGCCAGTCGATCTCGATGCCGCGCGCCGCGAGTTCGGCGTGGATGCGCTCGGGCACCTCACGCTCCGACAGATCCCCCTCGAGGCAGTGCACCTCGATGCCGTGGCGTACGCGAAGCGGCTGGGCGAGTTGTTCGAGGCGATCGGATCGCCGCGCGACGAGCACTAGGTCGAGCCCCTTCGCCGCGAGCTGGCGCGCGAACTCCGCGCCGATGCCAGCGGAGGCGCCGGTGATCAGGGCCGTGCGCTTCATGGGGGGCTCCTCGCGTCTCGTCGGGCGTCCGGCCCGGCCACGCTCGATGCTACCCCCCGGAAGCGGCCCTGTGCAGGTTCACCCGCGCCTGGCGCGGAGCGCCGAGAAGGCGGCGAGGGTCTCCCGCACCATGCCCGGGAGGCGCTCGGCCATGCGCAGTGCTTCGGCCCCGCGGCCACTGCGTGCGGCGTGTTCGATGTCCTTGGCGAGCCCCGTGAGCGCCATGGCGCCGAGGTTGCCCGCGCACCCATTCACGGCATGGACCACGCGCCCGAGCGTGTCGGCATCACCCTGCGCGACGGCGGCGCCCGCGTCGCGGACGACGCCGTAGAGCGTGTCGCCGAGACCGTCGAGCATGGTCTCCACGTTCTCGGCCGGAAGGAAGCGGAACAGCTCGTCGAGCATGGACTCGTCGAGGAGCGGGCCGGCCGCATCCCAGACCGGACCGTCGGCGGGCCCCGGGCGCGTCCGGGAGACGGCGTAGGGTTCGGTCAGATCCTCGGCTTCCTCGCTCGCGCGGGTGAGATAGTCCGTTTCGGTGATGTCGGCATCGTCCTCTAGGGCTTCGGCCTCGGCTCCGACGTCGCCATCCCCGACGTCCTCCAGGCTGACCCGCTCGGCGAGCACCGCGTAGATCGCCTCGCGCAGCTCCTCGCGGTCGAGGGGCTTTGCGACACAGTGATCGATACCGGCTCCGCGCATGCGCTCGACGTCTTCCTTGCGCACGTAGGCCGTGACGGCGATGACCGGAACGCTCGCCAGATCGTCCTTCCGTGCCCGGAGCCGCCGCGTCGCGCCGACCCCGTCGAGGACGGGCATGGACACGTCCATCAGCACCAGATCCATGGGCGCACCGTCGCCCGCCGCGTTCTCCAGGACGCGAATCGCCTCGACGCCGTTTCCGGCGACCTCGACCTCGCAACCGAAGCTCTCCACGAGATGCCGCGCGATGAGCTGGTTCAGCGGTACGTCCTCGGCGAGCAGCACGCGCGGCGCCCGGCCGAGGAGCGACGGCAGCGAGTCCATGTCCGCCGCCACCTCGTCGACGGCGACACTGCGGTCGATCGCGAGGGGCACGCGCAGCCAGAAGCAGGCGCCACGGTACTCGGCGTGGCGGAAGCCCATGGAGCCCTCCATGCGCCGCGCCAGACCGTCGGCGAGGGCCAGACCCAGACCACCGCCGCTCCCGGGCTGTACCCAGCCGCGCACGAAGCGGGCACGGACATGTTCGGGGATGCCGGGGCCGGAGTCCTCGACCTCGAACTGGATCTCGGCGCGATCGTCGTCGTGCCGCGGCTCGTTCATTACGAAGGCGCGGAGCGTGATCGTGCCGCGCTCCGTGAACTTCACCGCATTGGACAGGAAGTTGCCGATCACCTGCCGAATGCGGCCACGGTCTCCGAGCACCTGCGCCGGCAACTCGCGCGCGACGTCGACCTCCAGGCGCAGTCCGGCCTCCTCGGCCCGGCGGCGCCAGGGCCCCACCATCTCCTCGACGAGGGCACGCAGGGAGAAGGACTCCTCCTCGAGTTCCAGCACGCCGGCCTCGAGTTCGGAAAGATCGAGCATGTCGTTGAGCGTACCGCGCAGTACTTCGCCGCTGCTCCGGGCGCTGCGCACCATCTCGGCGGAGCGGCTGCTCAGGCCTTTCTCGTCGAGCATGGCGAGCACGCCGAGGATGTCGTTCATGGGCGTGCGCATCTGACCGTCCATGAGCGCGAGGAAGCGCGCACGGACCTCGCTCGCGGTCTCTGCACTGTCCCGCGCCTTCGCCAGCTCGCGCTGCGTCTGCTCCAGTTCGCGTACGCGCGCTTCGATCACCCACTGGTCGCGCTCCATGCGGGCGCGGGCATCGTGCTCTTCCGTGACGTCCTGGAGCACGCCGATCACGAAGTCGATCTCGCCGTCGCCGTCCGAAATGGGTTCCACGTGGGTACGGATCCAGCGCATGCGGCCATCCGGACGCACGATCCGGTGCTCGCCCTGGACGTCGAGATGCAGCTCGAGGACACCGGAGACGATGTCACGGAAGTCGTCCGCGACCCGTTCGCGATCCTCTTCGTGCACGAGGCTGGTCCAGCGCGTGAAGGAGAGTGGATCGACGGCGCCGTCGACGCCGGCAAGTTCGTGAGCTCCCTCCGAGAAGGAGATGGCATTGCGCGCGAGGTCGGCTACGAACGTGCCCTGGCGGCCGAGGCGCTCGAGCCCGGCGAGCTTGCGACGCTCGAAGTCCAGTTCGCGCGCGAGATCGCGCGCGAAGGCCGCGAGCTGCTGCTCCGGCCGCGCCACACCAGGCGTGCGAGCCTCGACGACGTGTTCGGCGTGCGTCTCAGCCTCCGCCCGTACCGCCATTTCGTCCGCCATCTGCTCCTGCTCCGGGTCCGCTCCACGGTTCCCGATCGGCAGCTGCGGCCATTCCTTTAGGTCGCGAAGCCCAGAAGCGCCACCATGCTCCGATGAGCGGCGACCTGGCAGCGAGGGCCCGGCTCGCGCCGCATCGCCCCCGGGGCGCGAGCTGTGCCTTCCGGGCCCTTCGAAGATCGGCTTCAGGGATCGCTGCCGAAGAGCCACGTCGCCGTGGTGACCAGGGCACCGTCGCTGCCCGGAGGCCCGAGCAGCGAGAGTCCGACGGGACGGCCGCCCACCCGCGTGAGCGGGACGGTGAGCTGGGGCGCACCGGTCAGGCCCGCTATGCACGTGAGCGGCGCAATGGCAGGCCAGAGCGCCGCCGCAGCGGGGCCGTCGATGTCCCGATCCGGTGCCGGGAACGGGGCCGTCGGGAAGCACAGGACCGTGTCCTTTCGGAGCAGCTCGGACAGTAGCCGTCGCGCCTGCTCCCGGGTTGCGGCCGCGGTCACCAGCTCGTCGGGGTGGGGCGCAGGCCCCAGAGGCCACACAAGCATGCCGGGATAAGCACGGAACCACCCGTATCGGTGCCGAGACCGAAGTCCGTACGCCCGCCGGCAACGGCTGCCGCGGAACCACTGGAAGAGCCACCGGGAAGGGCTGCCGGGGCTGCCGGATTCACGGGCGTACCGTAATGGGCGTTGCGCCCGGTGATGCCGCGGGAGAGCTCGTCCGTGTGCGTGCGACCGACCAGAGTGGCACCGGCCGCGAGCAGGGCATCCACTACCGAAACCGAGCGTGCGGCAGGCCCGTGAGTGCGCGCCCAGTCCGGATTACCGGCGCCCGTGACCTCGCCCACGACGTCGAAGAGATCCTTGACGACGAATTCCTGGCCCGTGAGCGGACCGCTCGATGCCCCCGCGATGCGGCGTCGTCCCCCGTCGACGAAGGCCCCATGGTCGAGCGTCGAGAGGCCGCAGGCCCGGCGCCTCGTACATGCTCACGACGCCGCTCCGCCCTCCAAGGGCTCCGCGAGCGCGGGAAAGAGCGGTGCCACCTCGCGCTCGTAGCTCGCCAGGTAGTCCCGGAAGCTGGTTCCACCCGTTCCCGTCTCGACGCCGACGCGCTCGAGCTGCACGGTCGCGAGCTGCAGGTGACCGAGATGGAAGCGGCGCTGGGCGCGATCGTAGGCCGCGAGCTCCGCGACCAGCGCCCTCGTCCCGACCTGCGCGCGCAGCGCTGCGGCGTCGGCGCGTTCCAGCAGGCGCATCGTGTGGTGGCGCAGACTGTGCGCCCGGTGCGTCGCCAGCCACGCTTCCACGTCGGCGCCGTAGCGGCGATCGAACTCCGTCTCGGCGACGTGCGGCGTGCCCGTCTCGTCGGCGGTTCCGCCGGTCCAGTAGCGCGGCACGCCGCTCATGATCTCGAGATGGCGGAACTGGAAGGACTGGAAGCCGCTCGTGGGGCCGATGGCATCCCGGAACTCACCGAAGGCCCGCATGTCCGCGAGGATCGGCATGGTGGTGTTCACGGTCTTCCAGAGCCGGTTCACGCGGCGCAGGAAGTAGACGATCTCCTCGCAGTCCGCAGGCACACCTGGCGTGGCATCGAGGACCGCACGGTACGCGTCGAGGGCGCGCGAGAGATCCAGCACCATCTGATGCAGGGCGATCTCGCAGACCTGATGCACGGCGATGAACAGGTCCTCGTCCTGCGAGGCGGTCACGGGCTGCTTGCACGCGAGCAGCGTCTCAAGGCCGTGGTAGCTCCAGTAGTGGTTCTCCGACGGATCCATCGCGGGATCCTCGGGGGGCAAGGGTCTGACGGACTCCGACATCGGACGTATTCCTGGTATCGACCCGGCGGTACCTGCGCAGGTCAGGCCGCTTGCGCGCCCGTTTCGGCGGGTGTCTCCATCGAGGGCGCCGAGTGAGTGAAGGCGGCGAGCTTCTCAGAACGGCATCCGGTTCGCGACAACAGGTGTCGCATGCTGATGGGTCTCGAAGCGGTGACGATGGACGCACTACTCTTTCTGGAATCGCATCACGTACGAATACACTTCATTCTGCGGCGGGCGGTGCAGCGTCATGCAATCCTGGAAAGCCTGGAGCGACAAACTCGACGCGTGTGGCGACGCCTCCTGAGAACGCGGCTGATGTCGGAACGGCCGTGGAGCCGAGTGTTCACGCAACCCTGCGCGTCGAGGTGGGCGATCAGCGTTTGCTCCAGCGCGGGTGCAGTCGTAGCGGCCTTGCGACTCCCGGACAGATCCCAGCCAAACCGCTCGCGCGTGCAGCAACACATGACCAGCTCGTAGGTCAGGGGCATGCGGGGCACCCCACGCTCGGCACAGATCGCTCACCCGTGTCTGATCCGGCTGCCCCGCCTCTGACACAAGCGCCTTCAACCCATGCTGACGGCCTATCGAACTCTTGCGAACCTGCGAGCACCGGATCTGGAAGATCCGCTGCAGGGTGTTCTTCTCCACGCCGAACAGCCATGCACGGCGTTCGGTCGAACCAGAGGTACCGCTCGATCCGCGCATCGAGCCCCGATCTGGGCTCCGCCTCAGCCTTCGTCCAGCAGTCCGACTACGTCCGCCGCGGCACGCTGACTGATCGATGGCCCCGCAAGAAAGGCAGGGCGGTCACGCTGGCCGTAATCAGCGGCAGCTTGGTTCGAGCGCACAGCGCAGACGCTCGACGCGCCGGACGCTGCGAACTTCTTCAGCAACAGCAGCGCGCGTCACCCGCACGGGCACTGCGCATGCCGAGGAGGTCCAGTCATTCCTGCTCGGCGGAATCGCGATCTGCCAAACAGGCGTTCGCTTCGCCGGTTGACTGCGCCAACGCAGCGCGCAAGACCATGGCCTATCTCACGTTGACGCCATTGGATTGATGGAACTCTAGCCTTGCTTCGATGGCCGCGGAGATCGCAGGCAGGTTGCCCGCGATCTCGGGCCGGATCTGAGTTGCACCTGAGGGGATCGTGAAACTCGACAGGTCCGGCTGCTCTCCGTAGATGACCTGATAAACCACAAGCGCTGCAAGGAGATATATATTCTCGCTGCCATGTGGCGCGTCGTCGCCATAAACATCATAGAAATCAAGCCCGGTCAGATAGGGCTCGTTCTCAAAAAGCCAGGCGATGACAGGGCCAGCAGGAATGGTTCGCACAGAAACCCCGTTGGCTTCGAGCGAATCCTGGAGCCGGATGTGCCAGCCGAGATATTCGCCGATCGTATTGTTGTTGTACACGGCGAAGTCGGCACGAGAACCCGTCGCACCTACCGCGTACCCGACACTTGCATCCGGCCAATGCACGTATAGGAAGTGCTCTGCTTCAGGATAATAGAGATCAATATTGCTATCGAGCTCCGCGAAAGCTAGACGGGTGTTGTCAACCGGCCGATCGTAGGGGGGGCCGCCCATCTCGTCCTCCAGGAAATTCGACGGCATTGAGAGAAAGTGAGTATAATCTTGGGCGGAAAAATCCCCCGTAAACGGCGGTGTGTTCCCGCCGCCTTCATTATAATTTCCGGAAATCCGTACGCTACTCGCGCTACCCCAATCAAGCGCGTTGAAATTTGAATAAAACCCAAAGGTGAAACTACCAACGGCTTCCTTGGCGCTGAAACCGGCAAGCCTTCCGAGCCAAGTACCCGCCCTCGTGTAAACACTGTTTGGCGCCAGATCGCCTCCATCGTAGGTAAACAGCGAGTTACCGAAAACATGATACTTCGATCTGTCGACGCTTGTGCTGGCACCACGGACCGATACGCTCTGTGATTCAGTGGCTTCGCTCCCCTGGCTGTCGGTGACCCTGGCCGTGATCGTGTGATTGCCAAGACTCAGGTCATTCGCCGTGACGCTGCTGCCTGTACCCAGCGCCCCGTCCAGGCTCGAGTCCCAGGCAATGGACGCACTGATATCGCCATCTTCCGCATCACTTGCGCTGGCGCTGAGGGTGACGGAATCCCCGATGACTACGCTTGCGCTGGGAGATGGCGCCGCGAGCGTCAGCATCGGCGCAGCGTTCGCAGGGGGCGGCACAACAGGGTCGGGATCCGGCGCAGGGTCGTCGGGATCCGGCGCAGGGTCGGGCGCGGGGTCGGGATCCGGAACGGGATCGGGGTCCGGCGCGGAACCTTCCCCGGGGGTACCGGATTGATCCTCGTCGTCGCGCTCGACGCGAACCGCCACCAGCGATCCTTCGACCAGTACGCCGCGGACCTCGACGAAGTCGCCGACGACGAGGTCGGCGAGCGAGAAGGCGCGCAGATCCAGTTCGCTGTCGTCCTCGAACTGGGTCGAAGGCGAGACGTTCACGGTGACGCCCGGGAGCGTGAAGGCACCCGCCTCGAGATCGATGGTCTCCACGAGCCCTTCGACCTCACTGTCCACTGCCTCTCGCAGGCCGACTTCGTCCGCGATCAGCTCGCCTTCCGCGCTGACATCACCTTCGAGTTCCACGCGGGCACCGACGACGAGGTCCTCGCGGCTACCGTCACCGAAGTCCGCGTCGGGTGCGATTCGCACGACCACGGGCCCGACCGTGATCAGGTCCCCTTCCACGGCCGTGATGACGCCTTCGAAGTCGAACTCGCGATCCTGGCCCTCGCCGGAGTCGACATCGAGGAACGCCAGCGCATCTTCGAGTTCGATGAGCGTCGCTTCGAGGACGTCGCCCACGAGTGCGTCCGCACGGACCTCGACGAACTGACCATCCGCAAGCACGGCGCCATCGAAATCCTCGAGCACTGCCGAACCGAAATCGACGGTCTGCGTACCGATGCGGAAGGTGGCGGCACCGCTGTCGAGATCGGAGACGAATCCCTTCACCTCGAAGTCCGTGTCGTCGGAGAGCTCGATGCGGGTGGCGAGCACCGCGCCCGCTTCGGCGAGCAGTCCGGACACCTCGACCCGATCACCGACCGTGAGCCCGTCGATGGACGACGTCGCGAAGTCGTCCCCGTCGAAGACGGTCGCGCCATCCACGATGACGGTCCGGCCGAGCACGACGAATCGGCTGCCGACCTCGTCTATGGAAGAGATCGGCCCTTCGACTTCCGCGTCGTAGAGCACGCGGGACGCGACCCGGGTGGTGCCGTCTTGGTCGACGGTGCCCGTGACCACAACGTACTCACCGACCGCGAGACTGGTCTCGTCGATGGCGTCGTCGTCATCGAGGATCGTCGCGCTGTCGGTCTCGTAGCGCACGCCGTTGACGATGATCGAGCCGAAGCCGGTGATGGTGCCGGCGGACAGGCCCGCCCGCTCTCCGCCCACGCCCCCTGCGGGCGGGGGTGCTGCGGGAGGCGGCGCGCCGCCGCCCGCCACCGGGGCGGGAGCCGACGACCCGCCGCCGCATCCTTGCATGAGGATCGCTGCTACCAGGATGGCGCAGGCACTAGTCGTCTTCATTGCTCCATGTCTCCGTTCGCGAACAGGATGGATGGCCGGGTCGTCCGCGCGATGTCGCGGCCACTGCGCCTCCCACGTGTTCGATCGAGGCTGTCCGCTTCGCCAGGCCGCTCGAATCCGCGTACCTTGCTGGCAGGGGCACCTGGCGCGCCACTCGATCGTCCCGTGAGCGGGTGGTCAGATAGCAGGGTCGTTGCGCTTGCGAATACGAGATCCCGGGCATCTCGTGGTCAGGCCGCGGAGGGATCCGGCAAGCGCCAGCTGGCGGCAGCCTCCTTATACCGGAAGCGATTCTGACCACCAAGACAGCTTTCGTCTGTGACGTTCGCCTCAACAAAGGTCCATTCGTGCGCGGGATTCGACCACTGCTCGGATCGCTCCGTCCGACAGTTCCACGCATGTGCTGCGGGGGAAGCAGATCATCGAGTCCGACGTGAGCGAAGCAGACCACCGGATCCTCGAGAGCCGCGACTTCCCGCTCGAGTGCGGCGTCGTGCTGCCCCGCGCCCGCCTCGCCTGGCACGACTCCGGCGGCGACGGCGCCCCCGTGCTCACCTGCACGGCCTTCGCCCAGACCCCGGCCGACCTCGGCTGGCTGCGCGCGGCCGGCGGTCCCCTCGATCCCGCGCGGCGCCGCGTCATCAGCACGGAGATGCTCGGCAACGGCCGTTCGAGTTCGCCCTCGAACACGGCGGCGCCCTTCGCCGGACCCGACTTCCCGCCGGTGACGATCCGCGACAACGTCGCGCTCCAGGCGCACCTCCTCGACGAACTCGGCGTCGAGCGCGTCGCCTCCGTCGTCGGCGCGAGCATGGGCGGCCAGCAGGCCCTGCAGTGGGCCGTGAGCCATCCCGGGCGCATGGCGTCGGCCGTGGCGATCGTCGCCAGCGCCCGGGCGACGCTGCATGCCCAGCTGTTCCTGCAGAGCCTGGAGACGGCGCTCACCTCGGACCCCGCCTTCGCCGGTGGTCGCTATGTGGAGCCTCCTCGCCGCGGTCTCGAGCGCATGTCCGAGACCTGGGCGCCCTGGGCGACGAGCCCGGAGTTCTTCTCCGGTGAGCACCATCAGGCCTTCGAGGACACGTCCGCGGCGGATCTGGAAGGGTTTCTCGCGAAGTGGCGCACGCGCTACCTCGATCGCGACGCCAACGACCTCATCAGTCAACTGCGCTGCTGGCGCGCACACGACCTCGGTACCACGCCCGGCTGCGGCGGCTCGCTCGCCGCGGCCGCGGCACGGGCGGCCATGCCCGTGCTATTCCTCCCTTCGCGGACCGACGCCTACTTCGCCGCAGCCGACGTGCGCGCCGACGCGGCGCTGTTCCCGGACGCCCGCGTCGAGGTCATCGACAGCGTCGCCGGCCATGCCGCCGGCTTCGGGCGCATGGCCAGCGACCGGGAAGCGGTGGCGCGCGCCCTCGAGGACTTCCTCGCACCGAGGGCGCCATCGCGAAACGTCAGCTGAACAGACCCGCGAGCAGGAAGCAGGCGAGCGCGAAACCACCGGCCAGCAGCGCATAGGGCAGCTGCGTGCGCACGTGCTCGATGTGCTCGACGCCTGCGGCGAGGGAGGCGACGACCGTCGTGTGGCTGATCGGTGAGGCATGGTCGCCGAAGACGCCGCCGGAGAGCACGGCGGCGAGGAGCAGCGGCGCCGACAGGCCGAGGGGTTCGGCGACGGCCATGGCCAGCGGCACGATGAGCGCGAAGGTTCCGAAGCTGCTGCCGATGGAGAAGGCCGTGAAGGCAGCGACGATGAAGATCACGCCGGGCAGCAGCCAGGCCGGCAGCGACGCACCCAACAGACCCGCGAGATAGGGCCCGGTACCGAGCGCCCCCGCCACGTCACCGAGGGTGAAGGCGAGCAGCAGCAGCAGGGTCACGGGGAGCATGCGTCCGGCACCCGTCGTCGCCGCCTCGGCCAGTTCGACACCGCGAACGCCCTCGCGCGCGGACAGCAGCCAGGCGCTCGCGAGGGCGGCGAGCACCGCCCAGAGCACGGCCACGGACCCGGAGCCGGCCGTGAAATCGCCCTCCCCGGTGATCCAGAGCGCGACCGGCACCGTGAGCACGAGCGCGAGGATGGGCACCACCATGACGCGGGCGCGGCCCGCCTCGAGCGCGTCCCCTTCCGCCGGCGCAGCGCCCATCGTGGCCGCCTCGATCGTCGCAGCCGCGGCTGCGGCGTCGGCCGCACGCATGGGTCCGAGGGCCAGCCCGGTGCGGATCGAGATCGCCGCGAGCACCACCGCCGCGAGCGCGTAGAAGTTCAGGGGAATCGCTGCGAGCAGCACGCCGACGGCACCGTCGACGCCGGCGTTCTCGAGCAGACCGAGGTTGAGCGCACCCCAGGCGTTCGCGGGGATCAGCATGCAGACGGGCGCGCTGGTGGCGTCGATGAGATAGGCGAGGCGCGCCCGGGCGAGGCGGAAGCGATCGAACAGCGGCCGCGCGAGGGCGCCGGCCACGAGCAGGGTCACCGTCGACTCGATGAAGATCACCAGCCCCGTGCCCCAGGCGAGCCACTGGGCCCGTGCCGGACCGTCCACCCAGCGCCGCCGCTCGAGCAGGGCCACGAAGGCGCCGACGCCGCCGCCCCGCTCCATGACCGCGATGGCGGAGCCGACGAGCAGCATGAAGAGCAGCACGCGCGCGTCCCCGGCCCCCGCGAACACCGCGACGATCGCGTCGAGCGCCGCCGCGAGGCCGACGAGGGGATTCCAGGTGCCGAGCAGCAGCGACTGACCGAGCCAGATGCCGCCGAGAAGCGAGGACACGACGCGCCGAGTCGCGATCGCGAGCACGATCGCGAGCAGCGGCGGCAGCAGCGACGTCCAGTCGGGCTCCGTCATGGCGTGGCGCGCTCCCTGCGTTCAGTCACCGGTGAGGGCGCCGGTCGCTCGACCGGGTGCCGCTGGCGTCAGGCGTCCGCGGCCTGCTGCGGCCCCCGCAGGAGGCGCCCGCGCAGCTGCGAGGGATCCTGTTCCACGGTCGCACCCTCGCGGAAGGCCACGGCGCCGGACTTCACCGTGACGCGATAACCGTCGGCGCGCTGGATCAGGCGCCGACCGTCGGCGGGCAGGTCGTGGACGATCTCCGGCGCACGGAGCTGGAGCGCATCGAAGTCGATCACGTTGACGTCGGCCACGTGACCCGGCGCGAGCACGCCGCGGTCGTTCATGCCGACCTGGCGCGCGGTCTTCTGCGTCAGACCGTGGATCAGCCAGGGCAGCGGCAGGCCCTCGCCGCGGCTGCGGTCGCGGCCCCAGTGCACGAGGGTCGTGGTCGGGAAGCTCGCGTCGCAGAGCGCGCCGCAGTGGGCGCCGGCGTCGGACAGACCGAACAGCGTGTGCGGGTGCGTCATCATGGTCCGCACGTCGTCGAGGGATCCGTGCGTGTAGTTCATGATCGGGAAGTAGAACAGCGCATGGCCGTCCTGCTCGAGGAGCAGGTCGATCACGACCTCCTCCGGCCGGCGGCCTTCGCGCACCGCGCGCGCCGCCACCGAATCCTCATCTGCCGGCTCGTAGTTCGGGACCTCCCCGAGCGGGAACATCTTGTGGAAGCTGCGGACGAGGAAGTGGATGAGGTTGTCCTGCGGATTCCACTCGCGCGCATCGCTCTCCGCGAGCAGGCGCGCCACGAATTCGGGATCGCGGAGCGCCCGCAGCTTCGCCTCGAGCGGCGCCGCCCGCAGCGGCTTCCAGGCCTCGTGGAGCACGAAGGGATTGAGCGTCGCCGTGAGACCCTGGAGCACGCCCGTGGGCCGCGGCGGCACCTGGCCGCGCATGTTCACGCCCTCGGCCTGGGCCTTCGAGATGTGGTCGAGGACGTTGCCCCAGATCTCCGGGTGCCGATCGTCCTGTTCGATGGTCAGCGACAGGGGCCTGCCCGATGCCTCCGCCATGCCGCGGATGAGCGCGAACTCGGGCTCGAAGTCCCAGAAGTCGGCGATGAGCTGGATGACGCCGCGACCGGTCTCGCCGAGGGCCTTCGCGATGCCCCAGAGTTCGTCCTGCTCGGCCTTGAAGCTCGGCGTGTGGTTGCCGGCACGATCGCGATGCTTCTCCGTACGCGAGGTCGAGAAGCCGAGAGCGCCGGCCTCGATGGCTTCCTTCACGAGCGAAGCCATGCGCCGCACGTCCTGCTCGTTCGCCGGCTCGAGACGCGCGGCGCGATCGCCCATGACGTAGCCGCGCAGGGCACCATGCGGGATCTGCAGGCCGACGTCGATGGCCAGCGGCGAGGCCTCGACCGCGTCCATGTACTCGGGGAAGGACTCCCAGTTCCAGCGGATGCCTTCCGCCAGCGCCGTGCCCGGGATGTCCTCGACCCCTTCCATGAGCTGAATGAGCCAGCCGTGGCGATCCGGCGCGCAGGGCGCGAAGCCGACGCCGCAGTTGCCCATGACCACGGTGGTGACGCCGTGAAAGGTCGAAGGCGAGAGGTAGGGGTCCCAGGTCACCTGACCGTCGAAGTGCGTGTGGATGTCGACGAAGCCGGGCGTGACGAGATGCCCGCTCGCGTCGATCTCCTCACGGCCCTGCCCGGTCACCTCACCGACCGCGACGATGCGATCACCGTCGATGGCGACGTCGCCCGTGACGGGCTCGGCGCCCGTGCCGTCGTGGATGGTGCCGCCCCGAATGACGAGATCGTGCATGGCCATGGTCTCCCCCGTTTCCGCTGGGCCGGAATTCTGGAGCGCCGGGCCCCGCCCCGTCCAGCGACCACCGGCGCGCTGAGACGCGGAGCGCGGCCGCAGGCGCGGCGAGCCGCCGATCGTTTATAGTCGCCGCCCTCGAAAGCAGACCAGCAGGGAGAGAGACCCCTCATGCAGATCGAAGGCAGCAAGGCGATCATGGTCGGCGGCGCATCCGGCATGTGCCTCGCCACCGCCGAGAAGTTCGTCGAGAAGGGCGGCCAGGTCGCCATCCTCGACCTCGAGAAGTCCGACGGTGCGGCCGTCGCCGAGCGCCTGGGTGGCAGGTTCTTTCCCTGCAACGTCCTCGACCACGAGGGCATCGAGGGCGTGATCGCCGAAGCGGTGGACCACCTCGGCGGCCTGCACTTCTGCGTCAACACCGCCGGCGGCGGCGCGGCCATCCGTACGCTCGGCAAGAACGGTGAGATGCACCCGCTCGACGTGTTCCAGAAGGTCATCGACCTGAACCTCATCGCCTCCTTCAACATCAACCGCATCGCCGCCTCGCACATGGCGAAGAACGATCCGAACGAGGAAGGCGAGCGCGGCGTGATGATCAACACCGCATCGATCGCGGCCTTCGAGGGCCAGGTCGGCCAGGTCGCCTACACGGCTGCGAAGGCGGGCATCGCCGGCATGACCCTGACCATGGCGCGGGACCTCGGCGCCGTCGGCATCCGCGTCATGACCATCGCGCCCTCGCTCTTCTCGACGGGCCTGACCGCAGGCATCCCGGACGCCGCCGCGGACAACCTGACCAAGGACGCGGCCTTCCCGCGCCGCATGGGCAAGCCCGGCGAATTCGCCACCATGGCCATCGCGATCTTCGAGAGCCCGATGATGAACGGCTCGACGATCCGCGTGGACGGCGGCCAGCGCTTCGCGCCCAAGTGATCACCCACTGAAGGAGTCACAGAGATGATCGGCTACGTCACGATCGGCACGAAGGACATGGACAGGGCCTGCGCCTTCTACGACGCACTCCTCGAGGGCGTCGGCGCCAAGCAGCTCTTCGGCATGGACCGGATCAAGTTCTACGGCACGGGTCCGGGGGCGCCGATGCTGGCCGTCTGCATACCCTACGACGAGCAGGAACAGAGCGCCGGCAACGGGGTCATGGTCGCGATCCCCTGCAATGGGATGGACCAGATCAAGGCCATGTACGAGAAGGCCATCGAACTCGGCGCCAAGGACGAGGGCGAGCCCGGGGAGCGCATTCCCGGCATGTTCAAGGGCGCCTACGTGCGTGATCTCGACGGCAACAAGCTCTGCTTCTTCGAGATGACCACGGGCTGAGGGCCCGCCTGCCTCGCCCCCCCGCAGCGGCCCGCCTCGGCGGGCCGCTGTCGTTTCGGGTCGCGGCCAGGCCACGACGCCCTTCGGCTCCGGACTGAGGTACTCTCGCGCCTCGCGAAATCCGGGGAGGGAAGAGCGTGGACAAGTTCGAAGGCAGACTCGCCGTGATCACCGGTGGTGGCACCGGCATGGGTCGGGAGCTCGCGGTGCAACTGGCCCGTGAGGGCTGCCACATCGCCATGTGCGACGTCTCCGAAGCGAACATGGCGGAGACGAAGCGCCGCTGCGAGGCCGAGGGGCCGGACGGCCTGCGCGTCACCACCCACCGCTGCGACGTCTCCGACGAGGCGCAGATGCTCGCCTTCCGCGATGCGGTGGCCGCGCAGCACGGTACCGACGCCGTGCACCTGGTGTTCAACAACGCCGGCATCGGCGGCGGCGGCAGCCTGTTCGACGAGGACGGTCGCGAAGGCTGGGACAAGTGCTTCGCCGTGTGCTGGAACGGCGTGCTCAATGGTACGCGCGCCTTCCTGCCGATGCTGAAGGCCGCTGACGCCGGCCACATCGTCAACACCTCGTCCGTGAACGGCTTCTGGGCCTTCATCGGCCCGAGCGCGCCACACACTTCCTACAGCGCCGCCAAGTTCGCCGTGAAGGGCTTCACGGAGGCCCTGATCACGGACCTGCGGATCAACGCGCCGCACGTGAAGTGCTCCGTGGTCATGCCCGGCCACATCGGCACGCAGATCATCGCCAACTCCATGGCCGTGCTCGGCCGCGACCCGGACGCGCTGTCCGCGGAGGACATCGCCGAGGTGAGGCAGATGCTCGTCGAGATGAAGCTTCCCGTGGACAACCTGCCCGACGACGACATCCGCAATCTCATGAAGGCGCGCGCCCAGATGTTCGAGGACTCGGCGCCGACGACCGCTGCGGCGGCCGCGACGATCATCCTCGACGGCGTGCGCGCGGGGCGCTGGCGCATCCTCGTGGGCGAGGACGCCGAGGTGCTCGACGAGGAGGTACGCCGCGATCCCGAGATGGCCTACGAGCCCGAGTTCGTGGAGCGCCTGGTGGCACGCGGTCACTTCGAGAATCTCATGGCCTCGGCGGCTCAGGACCTCGGCAGCGGCTAGCGCTGTCGCGTCCGGAATGCGCCGCTAGGAACACAGTTCCTCGGCGCAATCGCGTCCACCTGCTGGCAGAATTCGCGGCCTCCGCCCGGGGGCGCGAATGCATCCCGGCCGTGCACAGCATCCACGGGGCCCACCTTGGCCGAAGCAGCAGCCGACGAGTCCGCCAAACGCCGCACCTGGCTCATCGTCGCGGGGCTCGTGTACGTGCTCCTCGTCGGCGTCAGCGTGATCGGAGACGGGTTCAAGCTCGCCTCCGGCGGCGCCGAGGGCGCCCGCGAGATCTTCGCCTTCGCGACGAATCCGCTCGTCGGCGTGCTCCTCGGCACCCTCGCCACGGCCCTCGTCCAGTCGTCGAGCACCGTGACGTCCGTGATCGTGGGCCTGGTCGCGGGCGGGCTGCCTGTCAGCCTCGCCGTGCCCATGATCATGGGTGCGAACATGGGGACGACGGTCACCAACACCATCGTCGCCCTCGGCGCCATGCGCGACGACGACGCCTTCCGCCGCTCCTTCACCGCCGCGACCGTGCCCGACATCTTCAACTTCATGGCGATCGCGATCCTGTTGCCGATCGAGATCCTGTTCCAGCCGCTGGAGATCATGGCGGGCGCTCTCGCGACCAGCCTGGCGGGTGAGGGCTCCGCGTCCCTCAAGGGCTTCAACCCCATCGCCATGCTCACCGATCCGCCGGCCGACGCCATCGCGCACGTCGGTGGCATGGCCGGCAGCGCCCTCGTCGGCGGCCTCGGCATGATCCTGCTCGGCGTGGCGCTCGTGATCACGGCCGTGCTGCAGCTCGGCTCGGCGCTGAAGAAGGTCATGGTAGGTCGCGCGCTGGAGCTGCTGCACAGCGCCCTCGGCCGCGGTCCGCTCGCCGGCATCGGCTCGGGTACGCTCGTCACGATCCTCGTGCAGTCCTCTTCCACGACCACCAGTCTGATCGTGCCGCTGGCCGGCGCCGGCAGCCTGTCCCTGAAACAGGTCTATCCGTTCACGCTCGGCGCCAACATCGGCACGACCATCACGGCCCTGCTCGCGGCCACGGCGATCAGCGGCGAGTACGAAGTCTTCGCGCTGCAGATCGCCCTCGTGCATCTGCTGTTCAATGTGATCGCCGTGTTCAGCGCGACCTATGTCCCGCTGCTCAACCAGATCCCCATGCGCGGTGCGACCTGGCTCGGAGAGCTCGCCGAACGCAGCCGCGGGCTCGCCATCGCCTACCTCTTCGGCGTCTTCTTCGTCGTGCCCGGCATCGCCTTCGGCATCGGACAGGCCCTCGGCGAGCGCATCCCATCGAACGACCCTCCGATCGCGACGGAACGCCCGGCCGCGCCCTGAGCATTCGCCGAATACGCGGCTTTCCCGAATCGAACGCTCACGAAGTTCGACTGTTCCGAAGACGCGCAGGCGAGCAGTCTGGACCCATTGACGAATTGCGCGGTCCCCAACCGCGTGATGATCCGGGCTCCCCAACCCGGATCTCCCGGGCGCAGCCTGACTCCCTGCGCCATCCAGCCGGCCGCGGTCCTCTCGAGGGCCGCGGCCGCACCCCCGGCGCCGCGGGCAGACTCCGACCTGCCGACCTCCATGGCCACGGCGCCATCAGCGCTCGCCATGCTCCACCACCTGGTTGCGTCCGCCCTTCTTGGCTGCATAGAGCGCGACATCGGCACCCTTGAGGACCGCTTCCGGACGGCGCTGTTTCGCAGATCTCCGTGCGATACCCACGCTTACGGTCACCGAGACGCCCACGCGTCGCTGCTGACCGGCACCGCGAGCATCCTTCACGGCGCTCGCCTTCCCGCCCTTCGCCCCCTTCGTTCCCTTTCCGGCCTTCGCGTCGCGACTGACCTTCTTCCGCCCGGCGCCGCGCTCGCGTGGCGGCGGCTGCGCGGGTCGGTCGGGCCCACGCAGGATGAGTTCGCGACCCGCGATGTCCTCCCGGAAGACTTCGCAGCGCAGCCGCGCCTCGCGTTCGGTACGTCCCGGGAACACCACGGAGAACTCCTCGCCGCCGTAGCGGAAGGCGTTGGGGCCGAAGTGGCTGCGCAGCTCGGATGCCACCATGCGCAGGACCTGGTCGCCCACGTCGTGGCCGTAGCGGTCGTTGAACTTCTTGAAGTGATCGACGTCGATCATGGCCACGGCCCAGCGTCGACCGAGGCGCGCCAGGCGCTCGTCGAGCATGCGCCGGCCGGGCAGACCGGTCAGCGCATCGAGGAACGCCATGCGGTAGCTCGCCCAGCCGGCGCCGCCGATGAGCGCGAGGCCGGCCGCGAGCAGCGGCCAGTCGGCGGTCGTAACGAGCAAGAGGCCGTAGCCCAGCCAACCTGCGACCAGCGCCGCGAGCGCGAGGCCCGCGAGGACGGGTTCAGCACTGCGCCAGGCCCGGATCGAGGCGATCGCAGCGGCGAGGACGCCGATGAAGAGGGAGCAACCCGGCGGCGGCAGGCCACGCCGGCCGAAGGCCTCACCGATCCAGCGCGCGGGCAGGCGCTCCAGGCGCCAGACGAGATCCCAGAGTTCCGCAGCCGGCAGCCAGGCGGCGATGGACTGCAACACCAGCAGGCCGGCGAGCAGAGCCCCGGTGCGAGAGAGCACCACGGTCTCGACGATGCAGGCCAGCAGCAGCAGGTCGAGGGGCGCACCCAACAGCACCGCCTCGATGCGCAGCGTCGCGGCCGGCGCGGCGAGCACGCCCGAGCCCATGGCGAGGCCGGCCCAGGCCCAGAGCAGCACCAGCGCCGCGAGCGCCGCCCGGCCCCGATGGAAGGCGGCAGAGAGCAGGAACGCCAGCACCAGCACGGCCGCCGCCGACCAGGCGAGGACGAGTTCGAAGGTGAGCTCGAGGAACATGGGACCGTGTTCTCAGGGAGACGCGACGTCGGATCACAGCACGAATCGTGCGCGGCAGGCTGCGGCCTGTTTCTCAGCCCCGGGTGCGACGCTGTCAGGAACCGCCGTCCGCCTGCTGACCCTGCGCAGAGCACGGAGGGGCCGGCCCACCACGGACGCGATGCCGCGGCCCCGCCGCGCAGATCGCGGACCGGTCGCCTACGGCAATCCTTCCGCCCGAGGACTTCCGCAGGCCGTTCGGCGGCGCGTAGACTCTAATTCAGGCGAATCAAATATCGATCCCGGGACGGGGGGACGCACCATGAGCACGGTCCAGCGGCAGGAACTCGGCTTCGATCCGGACGCCCTGCGCGAGAAGTATCGGCAGGAGCGCGACAAGCGTCTGCGCGAGGACGGCAACGAACAGTACATCGAGGTGAAGGGTGACTTCGCGCACTACGTGGACGACCCCTATCTCGACGAGCGGATCGAACGCGCGCCGCTCACCGACGAGGTGAACGTCTGCATCATCGGCGGCGGCTTCGGTGGTCTGCTGGCCGGCGCCCGTCTCACCGAGGCCGGCATCACCGGCATCCGCATGGTCGAGAAGGGCGGCGACTTCGGCGGCACCTGGTACTGGAACCGCTACCCGGGCGCTGCCTGCGACATCGAGGCCTACGTGTACCTGCCTCTCCTCGAGGAGACGGGATACATGCCGAAGCGCAAGTTCACGACCGGCGAGGAGATCCTCTGGTACAGCCAGGAGATCGCCCGGAAGTACGGGCTCTACGACGACGCCCTGTTCCAGACGGAAGTGCAGGCGCTGCGCTGGGACGAGGCGAGCCAGCGCTGGATCGTCGAGACGAACAAGGGCGACGCCTTCCGTGCTCGCTACCTGATCACCTCGAACGGCCCCCTGAACCGACCGAAACTGCCGGGGATCCCCGGCATCGACAGCTACCGGGGCCACACCTTCCACACCTCGCGCTGGGACTACGCCTACACCGGCGGCGACGCCAACGGGAACCTGACGGGTCTGAAGGACAAGAAGGTCGCGATCATCGGCACCGGCGCCACGGCGGTGCAATGCATCCCGCATCTCGGTGAATGGTCAGAGCACCTCTACGTGTTCCAGCGCACGCCCTCCTCCATCGACGTCCGCGGCGACCGCGAGACGGACGAGGGGTGGTTCCGCTCCCAGGAACCGGGGTGGCAGCAGAAGCGCATGGACAACTTCAACATCCTCACGTCCGGCGGCATCACCGACGAGGATCTGGTCAACGACGGCTGGACCGAGATCATCCGCAACCTCCTCGTGCTCCAGAAGGACGATCCGGACATGTCCATGGAGGCGATGCTGCGCAAGGTCGAGCTCGCGGACTTCCAGAAGATGGAGCAGATCAGGCAGCGCGCCGAGGAACTCGTGGCCGATCCGGAGACCGCGGAGCACCTCAAGCCCTACTACCGTCAGTTCTGCAAGCGGCCCTGCTTCCACGACGACTACCTGCCGACCTTCAACCGCCCGAACGTCACGCTCGTCGATACGGACGGCAAGGGTGTGGAGCGCATCACCGAGAAGGGCGTCGTGGCGAACGGCGTCGAGTACGAGGTCGACTGCATCGTGTTCTCGACGGGCTTCGAGGTCGGCACCGACTATTCGCGGCGCTGCGGCTACGAGACCTGGGGGCGTGGCGGCGAGAGCCTGTCCGAGCACTGGGCCGAGGGTCTGCGTACCCTGCACGGCATGCACGTTCACGGCTTCCCCAACCACTTCCTCATGGGCGCGACGATCCAGACCGGCTTCACGGCCAACTATCCGCACGCCCTGAACGAGCAGTCGAAGCACATCGCCCACATCCTCACGGAGACGGCGAAGGCCAACCACTCGATCATCGAGGCCACGACCGAAGCCGAGGACGAATGGGTGAATACCATCGTCTCGCTCGCGCGCCTGAACGAGGAGTTCCTCGCCTCCTGCACGCCGGGCTACTACAACAACGAGGGCAAGCCGGAGCAGCGAACGCTGCAGAACTCGAACTACGGAGCGGGCGCGCCGGCGTTCTTCCAGCTCCTCGAGCAGTGGCGCGAGGCCGGGGACATGGCCGGCCTCGATCTCAGCTGAGGGCGCCAGCTCCGCGCGCGGCGGCGCGGCGCGGGCAGGCGCGATGACACCCCGGCGTCGCGCCAGCGCCGTGACGCTGCATCTCGCGGCGGACGGCAGCCGGCACCTGCTCGCGATCCGCCAGCGCGACCCCGGGCGCGGTGGCGCCTTCTGGTCCGTGCCCGGCGGCGCCGTCGAGGAGGGCGAGACCGCGCCCGCGGCGGCGGTACGGGAGACGCTGGAGGAGACCGGCTACCGGGTCGACGTCCTCGACGCACCTCCCGTGGTGAACGCGTACCGCTTCGAGTGGAACGGGCGGCTGTACGACTGTCACACCTGCTGGGTCCCCTGCCGGGTGGTTCCGACCGCCACGCCGGCGCAGCTGCCGGCCGCGGCGTTCACCGATGGAGAACTCCTCGATCCCGCGGCGCCGGTCGCGGACGCCCGCCTGCCAGGGGCCGAGACCGATCCGGGGATCGTCACGGCGCGCTGGCTGCCGGAGCGACTCGTCGAGGTCGCCTTCGGCACCTATCCGTTCATCGTCGACCCGATCCGGCAGCTGCTCGCATCGACCCGCGCGCCTCAGGGCACGACCGGCAGACGGATCACCGACGGATAGACTGTGCCGTGCCAGACACGATTGTGTGCCGTCACGGCCTCGGTCTCGTCGACGTTGTTTCCACCGGTGTTCAGGTTGCGCATGTACTGCGGGAACTTGCTCGACGAGATCTCCACGCGGATGCGATGACCTTCCAGGAAGACGTGGCTCGTGCTCATGGGCGTGGGCTCGAGCGCGTAGACCTCGCCGGGCTCCATGAACACGGCCTCGTCGTAGCCCTCGCGCCAGCGGGCCCGGAGGATCGTGTCGTCGACGTTGAAGGCGGCGCCGTCCGGATGCACGTCGACGAGCTTCACCGTGAAGTCCGTGTCGCGGGCGTCGGAGGAGACGAACAGCTTCGCGCGCACGAAGCCCGTCACCTCGAGGTCGCTCTCGAGCACGTCCGAGGTGTACACGAGCACGTCGGCGCGGGCCTCGATGCCGCGCTGGTCGAAGCTGCCGCCGAGGCTCGCGCCGCGGTTGCAGCACACGCCGCCGCCGAGCGACGGGACCGGGTTCATGGGGTCGTAGGTGAACGCGTCGTGCGCTGCGCCCGACGGCGCGCCGCGCACCAGGCGGCCGTCCCCGAAGACGCTGTTCGCAGCGCCGTCCGAAGCAAGGTGGAAGTCCACGAACTCGGCCTCCGCCGGCGGCCAGGCATCCGCCGAGGACCATTCGTTGCGCCCCATGGTGTAGTAGCGCACCCGAGGCGTCTCGTCGGGGAAGCCGTTGTCCTCGCCCCGGACGTAGTGGTCGAGGAACGCGAACATGGACTCGTAGTAGTCGAACCAGGCTTTGCCGACGTTCAGTTAACCGACCTTCAGATCCTCGAACTCCGGCGTGCGGTAGAAGCCGCAGTGCAGCGTCGGCGCGACGATGACGTACTGGCCGTCGCGCACCGCCGGATCCGACGCGTTCTCACGGACATGATTGAACAGCGCCAGATTCGGTCCCTGGCTGACGTCGAACCAGCTGTTGTGCCAGTAGGCAGGGACGCCGAAGTCCATGTCATCGTGATACAGGCCGCCCTCGTACCAGCCGGGATCGTCCGGCCTGCGGCGCAGGAAGTCGGCGCCGGGGCCCTCGTTGCCACCTGCGGTCTCGAGCCAGTCCACGGCCGGCAGCTCGCGCAGCTTCTTCGCCCAGTCCTGCTCGGGCATGTCCGCGGCCAGGTCGTACATCTTGCGCAGGCGCTGCAGCGTCTCCTGCGGCAGGCCGTCGGGGAAGCGCGGGCGCAGATCCTGCTGGACGGAGTAGAGCCAGACCGTGAACAGCGTCTGGTGCACGCCGCCCTTGTACCAGTTGCCCTGCTCCTGGAACTCGCCGACGTGCCCGATGCCCGCGCCTGACGCCATGGGCACCATGGCCGCGTGCGCTGGATGGTCGAGCGCCGCGAGCGCCATCTGCCACTCGGCCGTGGACGAGCAGCCGAGCGTCGCGACCCTGCCGTCGGACCAGTCCTGCTCCGCGATCCAGGACAGCGAGTCGTAGCCGTCGGTCTGCGGCCTGCCGAGAATCTCCCACTCCCCTTCCGAGTAGTAGCGGCCACGCTCGTTCTGCACGACGTACGCGTACCCACGCTTCACGGCCTCGAGCGCCCAGGCGAGGGACGTGCCGCGGATCTCGTTGAAGTCGTAGGGCGTCTTCACGAACACCGTCGGCACGGGGCCTTCGCGATCCTTCGGCAGATAGACGTCCGTGGCGAGGCGGACACCGTCGCGCATGGGCACCATGACCATGGTGTCGGCGTCACTGACCGCCTCGAACTCGGCGGCCTTCGGGTCCTTGTCCTCCTCGGCCAGGGCGGACCCGGAAAGGGCGAACGCGATCAGGAGCAGGCGCCGGGGCAGAGCCGAGCAGCGGGTCATGGGCAGCATCCGTGAGCAGCGGGACGAGCCCGGAGTATGCCTGCGCGTGCCGGGCCTGTCGGAGGAGACAGAGAGCCGCCTCGCACCATCCACTATGCTCCGCTCCATGAGCCTCATCACCTCTCTCTACGTCCACAAGGTCGTCGCCGGCGCGAGCCCCGGCGTGGAAACGCGGGACCTCGTGGAAGGTCTCGGTCTCGACCCGGACGGGCCCATCGATCCCGCGCGCCTCGTGTCGTCGCAGGACTACTACGAATTCTTCGCCGCGCTCGCCGAGCGGGACCCGGAAGGCCTCGCCCTGCCCCTGCGCATCGGGGCGGCCATGCGGGTCGACGAATACGGCGCCTTCGGCCTCGCCTGGAAATCGGCACCGACCCTGCGCGGTTCCTTCGCAAGATCGGAGCGCTACGGCGATGTCCTCGGCAGCGCCGAGCGCTACGCCCTCGTGCGCACGCCAGAGGGGCTGCTGTTCGATCTGAGCAAGGCCGGCGACGGTCGGCCCGGCATGCTGCTCTCGAACGAGGCGAGCATGGCGGCCGTGGACGCGATCAGCCGGGAAGTCAGCACCATCGACTTCCGCCCCCTCGCCGTGTTCTTCCGGCACGCACCGAGGGGCGCCGTCGACGCCTTCGAGGCGCACTTCGGCTGCACGGTGCATTTCGAGTCGGGCCACGATGCGCTGCTCGTGAGCGAAGAGAGCATCGACGCCCCGAACAGGCTGGGCGACGAGACCATCGCCGGCTTCTTCGACAGGCATCTCGAACAGACGCTCGCATCGCTACGACCCGAGCAGGATCTCGAGACGCGCCTCCGACGCGCTGTCGCGAACGTCCTGAGCGAGGGTGTGCCGACGCTCGGCCGGATCGCCTCCGAACTCGGCATGGGAACACGCACCCTGCAGCGGCGCCTGTCGGAGCAGGATCGGACCTTCCAGGGCGTCGTGGACGCAGCGCGGCAGGAACTCGCGCAGCGACTCCTCCGCGAGACCGACTACAGCCTCGCCGACGTGGCCTTCCTCACGGGCTTCGGCGAGCAGAGCGCCTTCACGCGGGCCTTCAAGCGCTGGGGCGGTCAGACCCCGCGCTCCTATCGTCTGCAGGCGCAACGGAACTCGCCGGCCGGAAAGGCGTGATCGGTCAAGAATCAGGCATCCACGGTCAAGAGGCCGAGCCGCACCGTCCCTAACCTTCGACTTGCACCCCACCTTCACAGGAGCAAGTCGATGAGCACCGAAAAGCAGGCACGCAAGATCACCCTCGTTATCGGCGGCAGCGGGAAGACCGGCCGTCGCGTAGCCGAGCGTCTCGAAGCCCGCGGCCAGGAGGTCCGTATCGGCTCCCGGTCCGCGACGCCCGCCTTCGACTGGAACGACGAGAAGGGCTGGGACGCCTGCCTCGAGGGCGTGAGCGCCGCCTACATCACCTATGCACCGGATCTGGCCATGCCCGGCGCCACCGACGCGATCCAGGGCTTCGTCGATCGCGCCCGACGCGCCGGCGTCGAACGCTTCGTCCTGCTGTCCGGTCGCGGGGAGGAGGAAGCGCAGGCCTGCGAGCGCATCGTCCAGGCCGCAGGCCTCGACTGGACCATCGTCCGCGCGAGCTGGTTCGACCAGAACTTCTCCGAAGGCGCCTTCGTCGACATGGTCCGCAGTGGGGTGATCACGCTGCCGGCCGGCGACCAGGTCGAGCCCTTCGTGGACGTCGACGACATCGCCGACGTCGTAGTCGCGGCGCTCACGGAAGATCACCACGCCGGAGAGGTCTACGAAGTGACGGGGCCGCGCCCGATGACGCTCGCCGACGTGGCGGCGGACCTGTCGGCAGCGACGGGACGCACGATCGAGTACGTGAACGTGCCCCACGAGGCCTTCGTAGCCGAAGTGTCCGCAGCCGGTGCACCGCACGACGTGGTCTGGATGCTCGACTACCTCTTCGCGACCGTCCTCGACGGGCGCAATGCGTCGACCTGCGACGGCGTACGCCGAGCCCTCGGTCGCGACCCGCGGGATTTCCGGGAGTACGCCCGGCGTGCGGCCGAGACGGGCGTCTGGGCCGGAGACGCATGATGCGACCGGCC
>JAZBPO010000403.1:0-23255 GCA_036351675.1 Pseudomonadales bacterium | reverse complement strand
GAGGCACGCGAGCCCGGCGCGCCGGAAGTGGTCGAGGGGCGCCGTATTCTCGCGGCCGAGCGCTTCGCCGCGCGCATCGAGGCGCTCCGGGAAGAGGCCGCGGCGGCCGAGCGCGAGGCTCGCTGGGCCGACGCCGCCCGCGCCTACGGCGCCGCGCTCGAGCTCGACGGCGCCCTCGCCTTCGCCCGCGACGGCTACCAGCGGACCGACGCTCGCGCCGCGCTCGACCGCGACCTGGACGCGACGCTCGGCAGCCCCGAGGAGCTGAACCAGCGCGGTCGACTCGAGGCGGCGCAGGCACTGCTGACGCGGGCGCGCTCCGTGGCGGACCCGGACCCCAGGTTGGCGCGCCAGGTCGAGGCCCTCGACGAGCTGCTGCGCCTCGCCGTGATCCCGGTCGTCGTGACGCTGCGCTCGGACGGCTTCACCGAGGTGCGGGTGCTGCGGGAGGCGAACCCGGGCCGGTTCCTGGAGACCACGCTCGAACTCCTGCCGGGACGCTATGTGGCCACGGGAACGCGCATCGGCTACCAGGACGTCCGCGTCAGCTTCGTCGTGACGCCCGAGGGCACGGAAGCGCCGGTCTCCGTGCGCTGCACCACGAGGCTCTGAGATGGACGACCGCGCCCAGGATCGCGACGCCTCCGCGGGCTTGCCCGACGACGCCATCGCGCCCGTCGACTTCCGGCGCGCCGACCCTCGTGACGCGCGCGCCGGACGCCGCCTGCCGCTGGCCGCCCTGGCGATCGGCGCGGCGCTGCTCGTGCTGGGCGCCACGGCGGCGTTCACGTTTCTCGCCCATCCGACGCTCGTCGTCGTGAAACCGACACCGGAGACGCTGCGCCTGTCCGGGGGGCCCAGCTTCGCGATCGGGGACCGCTATCTGCTGTTGCGGGGTGCCTACCGGATCGAGGCGGAACTCGCCGGCCATCATCCCCTCGACGAACTGTTCCGCGTGCCGCTGGAGGACGATCTGCTCGAACTCGAGATGCGGCGCCTCCCGGGCCGCCTCACGCTCGATGTCGAGCCCCCCGTGGAAGTGGAGGTACGCGTCGACGGTACCGTGATCGGTCGCCACCCGGGCACGGAGCTGCTCGTGGAGCCCGGCGAGCGGGAGATCAGCCTGCACAGCGAGCGCTGGCTGCCCGTGAGCCGCACGGTACGCGTCGAGGGCCTCGGGCGAGAAGTCGCCCTCTCCTTCGAGCTCGAGCCGGCCTGGGCGGACGTCCGCGTCACCTCGGCACCACCCGGCGCCAGGCTGCGCATCGACGACGAGGACACGGGACTCGTCACGCCCGCCGAGGCGGAGATCCTCGCCGGCTCCCGTGTCCTCACGCTGCATCTCGACGGCTACGAGCCGGCGCGCCAGCGCATCGAGCTGGTGCCGTCGCAGACGCTGACGCTGCCGACCTTCGAACTGGAGCGCCTCGCCGGTCGTCTCCGGGTGAGCACGGATCCAGCCGGCGCGAGCGTCACCGTGAACGACGCCTTCCGCGGTCGGACACCCCTGACCCTCGAACTCGCTCCGACGCAGACGCATCGCATCGAGCTGTTCAAGTCGGGACACGAGCCCGAGACCCGGCGGGTCCGCGTCGAATCCGACGTCGACTCGAGTCTCGACGTCGCGCTCGCCCCGGTGCGCGGAGAGCTGCGCGTCAGCGTCGGGCCGAGCGGCGCGCGGGTGCGCGTCGACGGCGAGGAGATGGGGCCGGCGGATCAGGTGCTCCTGCTGAGCGCCGAGGAGCACGAGATCGAGGTCTACCTCGACGGCCACGTCAGCTACACGACGCGCGTCACGCCCCGCCCGGAATTCGCCCAGGAGATCGCGCTGACCCTCAAGACCTACGAACAGGCCCGACGCGACGCCATGAAGGCGGAGCTGATCGCCGGCAACGGCCAGACGCTCGTGCTGATCCAGCCGGAGGGCCCCTTCCAGCTGGGGGCATCCCGGCGCGAGCCGGGCCGGCGGGCGAACGAGGTGCTGCGCGAAGTGGAGATCACGCGGCCCTTCTACATCGCCACCACGGAACTCACGAACGCCCAGTACCGGGCCTTCGAGTCGGGCCATGATGCCGGGTCGTTCGAGCAGTACGATCTCGACGGCGACGATCTCCCGGTCGTGAACATCAACTGGGAGGCGGCCGCGCGCTACTGCAACTGGCTCTCGGAACGCGACGGCCTGCGCGCGGTCTACAGGATCGAGAACTGTGTCGTCCGGGGCTTCGATCCGACGGCCAACGGCTACCGCATGCCGACGGAAGCGGAATGGGCCTACGTCGCCCGCACCCAGGCCGACGGCAGTCTGCTCCGCTTCCCCTGGGGCGACACGCGCCGACCACCGGAGGACCGCATGGGCAATTACGCGGACCGCGCGAGCGAGACCCTGCTCGCGCGCAGCATCCCCGACTACACCGACGGCAACGTCACCACTGCCCCGGTCGGCAAGTTCGATCCGAATCGCTTCGGCCTTCACGACATCGGTGGCAACGTCGCCGAGTGGATCAACGATTTCTACGCCGCCACGAGCACGGAGTTGCCGTCGGGCGTGCAGGATCCGCTCGGGCCGCCTCGCGGCGAGTATCACGTCATCCGAGGCTCGAGCTGGATGCACGGTCAGCTCGTCGATCTGCGCCTGTCCTTCCGTGACTACGGCCGCCAGGGCCGGCCGGACGTCGGTCTGCGCATCGCGAGGTGGTTCGAATGAAGCTCCCCGGCGTTTTCCTGCTCGCTGCGCTGCTGGCGCTGCACGCGCCGCTTCTCGGCGCCGAGGCACCGGCGCCGGGCGCCGAGGACGAGGTGCCGACGCAGCGGGCCGGAGCGCCCGCACCGCAGGCGGATTCCGACGCCCCTGCAGCAGCGCAGGAGGGCGCCGATGCGCCCGCCACCGAGGACGTCTTCGTTCCGTCCGTCGAGGTGTCCGAGGACACCTCCGTTCCCTTTCCCGTGGACATCTGAGAGGAACCTGGTGAAGAGCAATCTGAGGCAAGAGTTCCTCTATCAGGTGTTCGCGCTCCTGCTGGCGGCGATCGTGGTGCACGCCGTCTACGTGACCCTCGTGCGGCCCCAGGCCGAGGAGGACCTCGCGCGCCAGCGCGAGCAGGCCGCGCAGATCGAGGATTACGTGCCGGAACGTTCGATCTTCATCGTCCTGCGCGACTTCGAGCAGGAGGCCTGCTTCATCCTCATGTTCTGGGCCATGGCGATCATGGGCTTCAAGGCCCGCGGCGCGCTCCGCGAGCGCAGTCTGCTGGAGGGCTCGCTCATCCCGGTCCCGGAGGGCATCAGCATCCTGCCGGAGGACTCGCGCGAGTACATGCGACCGATCCAGGCCCTGGCGCCGGAGCAACGCGAGTTCCTGCTGCCACGGACCCTGCTCTCGGCGCTGCAGCGCTTCGCGTCGACGCGCAACGTACAGGACGTCTCCGAAGCCGTCCGGTCGCTCTGCGACTCAGAGTCCGACCGGCTCGACGCGGAACTCGCCATGGTCCGCTACATCGCCTGGGCCATCCCCTCCATCGGCTTCATCGGTACCGTACGCGGTATCGGAGACGCGCTCGGTCAGGCCAATCGCGCCGTGGAGGGCGACATCGCCGGCGTCACGGAATCGCTCGGCGTCGCCTTCAACTCGACCTTCATCGCCCTCGTGATCAGCATCGTGATCATGTTCCTCATGCACCAGCTGCAGCTCCTGCAGGACCGCCTCGTCCTCGACACCCAGGCCTACGCCGACAGCCGCCTGATCCGGCACCTGCAGGTGCGCGAATGACTCGCGTCATCGAACTGAACGACGTCGCCCTCCGCCTCGCGGACGCGGATGCCGTGCTCGCCTCGAGTCCGGGCTACGCGGTCGTCGATGCGAAGCGCCTCGTCGTCGGCACCGCCGCCGAACGTCAGGCGCGCCTCGATCCGCGGCACACGACGAACCAGTTCTGGCACCGCCTCTCCATGGACCCGGTGCCGCATCCGCATCCCTCGGCACGCTCACTCGCCGACCTCGCGCATGCGCATCTGCTCGAGCTCTGGGCCGCGGCCGACGTTGCGGGCGAGGACGATGCGGACGTCATCTTCACCCTGCCCGGAACGCTCGAACGCGAGCAGATCGCCCTTCTCCTGGGCATCGCGCGCGAGTGTCCCTTCACGCCCGTGGGCCTCGTCGACGCCGCCGTCGCGGCCACGACCTTCGCCGGCGCACGGTCAGCCGTCGTCGCGCACGTCGATGCGCTGCTGCACGAAGCCGTGGTCACGATCGTCGAGGCGGAGGACGGCCAGTGGCAGCGCCGTCGCGTGCAGGAGATCCCGGCGCTCGGGATCGCGCCCCTGCGCGAGGCATGGATCAACGTCATCGCCGACGCCTTCGTCCGCGAGACCCGCTTCGATCCGCTCCACGACGCGCGCACGGAGCAGACCCTCTTCGACGGCCTCGACGACTGGCTCGCGTCCCTCTCGGCGGCTCCGGAGATCGAGATCGAGCTGCAGAGCGCGGCGCAGGTGCATCGTGTGGCGCTCACGCGGGAGCGGGTGGTCGAGAAGATCCTGCCGCGCCTCGCGCCCCTCCTCGACGCCGTGGCCGGCGCGCTCCCGGACGACGGCGAGGTGCTGCTGTCACCGCGCTTCGGGCGCCTGCCCGGCATGGTGGAGGCGCTGACGGACCGACTCGGCCGCGCGCCGCGCACGATCGCCGAGGACGCGGCCCTCGGCGGCGCCCTCGCCAACGAGGACGAGATCCGTCACGACGGCGAGGCGCTGCGCTTCGTGACGCGTCTGCCTCGTGTGGAGCTCCCACCGGGCACCGACTCGGCCACGGCGGCCGCGCCCGTCACGGCACCCGGGGCACCCTCGCGGGCGGACGCACCGACGCCGATCGCGACGGCCGCCGTCACCGATGCGCCGGCGGTCACGCACGTGCTGCTCGGCCACCGTGCCTGGCCCCTGGCAGGCGAGCGCATGGAACTCGGCGGTGAGAACGGACTCGATCCGGTTCGCTTCCCGCTGCATCTGGGCACGCTCGAGCGACGCGTGGACGGCTGGCATCTGCGTCCGGCGACCGGCGGTCCGGAGCTGCCCGCCATGGCACCCGGCGAGGCGCGTGTGCTCGGTCCGGCCCACACGATCGTCACCCTGATCCGCGTGGAGCGCGACTGACGTGGCACGGCGACGGCGCGGCAGTACGCCCTCCAATCTGTCCTTCCTGGACATCATGTCCTGTGGCTTCGGCGCCGTGGTGCTCGTCTTCCTCGTCACCAAGCACTCCATGAGCGTGCACGCCGACGAGGTGAACGAGGTGCTGCTCGCGGAGGTCGATCGCATCGAGGTCGAGGTCGAGGTCGGCGAACTCGACCTGGTCCAGCTACGCGAGGCGCTTGCCGAGGCGGAGCAGCGTATCGAGGAGCTGGACGCGCAGCGCAGCGAGCGCTCCGAGGACGAGGACCTGCGCCGCGCCGAACTGCAGCGCCTCCGGCAACTCACCGTGGCGCGTGAGGAAAGGCTCCAGGAGCTGCGTTCGGAGATCGAGGCGCTCGAGGAGCGCACCGAGGAAGCCGAGGCCATGAACCTCGGTGACGATCGCCTCGCGAGCGCCGTACTCTCGGTCTCGGGCCAGGGACAGCGCCAGTACCTCACCGGCCTCGACGTCGGCGGCGATCGGATCCTGATCCTCTTCGATCGCAGCGCGAGCATGCTCGACGAGACCATCGTCAACATCATCCGCCGTCGCAACATGGCACCGGAACGCCAGCGCGAGGCGCCGAAGTGGCGCCAGGCGACGGGCACGCTGCGCTGGCTCGCCTCGCGCATGCCGCGTACGAGCCGCTTCCAGCTCTACACCTTCTCCGAGGACTGGGCACCTGCGCTCGAAGGCACGGAAGGTCAGTGGATCGACGTCGTCGGCGGCCGCCTCGATGCGGCCGTTGCGAACGCCACGGAGCAGTTGCCCGCAGGGGGGACCAACCTCTACACCGTGTTCGCCGCGATCGGTGAGCTCACGCCTCCGCCCGACAACATCATCCTCGTCACCGACGGTCTGCCGACGCGCAACGCGAACACGCCACGCCGGGGCACCGTGACCGGCGGCGAGCGCCTGGCGCTCTTCGACGAGGCCATCAGCCTGCTGCCCGTGGACATCCCCCTGAACATCGTCCTCCTGCACCTCGAAGGCGACCCCATGGCCGCATCGAGCTACTGGCGCCTCGCGGTCGCCACGGAAGGCAGCTTCCTCGCACCTTCGAGGGACTGGCCGTGAGGCGGGGGCGCGGTGGGCGCCGCGAACTGCTCGATTCCGGCCTGTCCTTCCTCGACGTGATCTCCTGCGGCTTCGGCGCCGTGATCCTGCTCCTGATCATCACCAAGACCGTGGAACCGGTCGTGCTCGAGAAATCCACGGCGGAGCTCGAGGCGCTGCTCGTCAAGCTCCAGGAGGAGCTCTTCGACATCCGCGGCGAGACACGCGTCGTGAATCGCGAACTGACGGACAAGCGTCGTCAGCTCGAGGAAGCCCTGAATCGCATCGCGGTCCTCGAGAGCGACTTCTCCACCCTGACGGCGGAGTACGACACGCTGCGTCGGCGCGCGGACACGCTCGAGACCGAACTCGCGCGCTACGCGGATGCGCGCCAGAGCCTCACGGAGGAGATGGAGCGCCTGCTCGGCGAGGACTTCTCGCCGCGCAATCAGCTCGCCGGCGGCATCCCCGTGGACAGCGAGTACATCATCTTCGTGATCGACAGCTCACCGTCCATGCGCCAGGGTGCCTGGCGCACCGTGGCAGAACGCATGCAGGAGGCCCTAGATCTCTACCCGGAAGTGAAGGGCATCCAGGTCATGAACGACAACGGGCTGTACATGTTTCCGCAGTACCGCGGCCAATGGATCCCGGACACACCGGAGCGCCGCCGCAGCATCCTCTCGACGCTCTCCGGCTGGGCCGGCAGCTCCAATTCCTCGCCTGTCGAGGGCATCACGGAGGCGATCCGCACCTACTGGGCTCCGGACAAGAAGATCTCCATCTACGTGCTCGGCGACGACTTCGGCACGCAGGGGTCCGTCGAGAGCGTCATCGACACCGTGGACCGTCTCAATCGCGCCGACGCGGAGGGTCAGCGCCGGGTGCGTATCCACACCATCGCCTTCCCCGTGTACATGCGCGAACCGCGCAACCGCACACCTTCGGCGAATCGTTTCGCGACGCTCATGCGTGAACTCGCGCGGCGCAACGGGGGCACCTTCGTGGGCGTCGAGGAGGCCCTGTGAACCGCGCTGCACGCCATCGACGCTCGCATTGGGAGGGACTCGGGCCCGTGCTAGAGTCGTCGGCCCGTCGTGATCGAGGCCACGCATCCAGCATGCAGCCCTACCTCGTTCGCCCCACGCGCATCGTCGCGCTGCTCCTCGCCCTGACCATGGCCGGTTGTACCACCACCGCCGTCGAGGTCGAGGGCCGCTTCCCGAGCGAGGCCGTCATCGAGCGCCTGCCTCTGGCCATGGGCGTCTACTTCGACGAGTCGTTCAGCAGTTTCACGCTCGAGGAACCGGTACCGCAGCGCGGCGACTGGAACATCGCCATCGGCACCGCTCAGGTCGCCATGTTCCGCTCCGTGCTGCCGGCCATGTTCGACCGTGTCGTCGAGGTAGAGGGTCCGGCGACCGCCGCGAACGTCGATGCGGTGCTCGTTCCCCGCGTCGACGACATGCAGTTCGCCATCCCCTTTCAGACGAAGAGCAACTTCTTCGAGGTCTGGATCCGCTACCAGCTCACGCTCACCGAACCCGGCACGGGCCGCATCATCGCGAGCTGGCCGCTGACCGCCTACGGCCGCACCCGCGACGCCATGCTGGAGAGCGCGGAAGCGGCGCTGAAGCAGGCCGCCGTGATCGCCCTGCGGGACGCCGCGGCCTTCCTCGCCATCGACTTCACGGGCACCCGCGAGCTCGAACCCTGGCTCGCCGAGAAGCTCGCGCCGCCACCGGAAGAGGTTGCGCTCGAGGAAGGATCCTGAGCAGGCGCACCTGCCCCCGGATCACGACGGAGAAGACCCCATGAGACATGCTCGAAGCGCTGCCCTGATCGCCGCGACGCTCATGACCGCGGGCTGCGTCGATGCGACCATCGAACAGTTCCAGCAGAGCCAGGCCGTGCTCGGGAACGACGACCGTATCGTGGTGCTGGGTCGCCACCATCAGACCGGCTACGACACGGAGATGAACTTCGTGGACTGTGTCGGCAGCGCCCTCGCCCGCGGCGCCAGCGGCATGAACGTGATCCCCGAGACGGAGTTCGTGGACGAACTCTTCCCCTGGTTCGAGCCCCGTACGGCCCCGCTGCGCACGGAAGACCTGCCCGATCTGCTGGCCAATCCGCTGGTCACCGACCGCATCGAACGCCAGGGTCTGCGCTATCTCGTCTGGCTCGACGGTTCCACGAACACGACGGACCAGGCGGGTTCCATGACCTGCACGATCAGTCCGGGCGGGGGCGGCTGCTTCGGCTTCGTGTCCTGGGCCCGCGACTCGTCCTACGAGGCGTCGATCTGGGACCTCAGAACCCTCGAGAACATCGGGCGCATCTCCACGGATGCGTCGGGAACCTCCTACATGCCTGCGGTCATCGTTCCCGTTCCGTTCATCGCCCGCGTGCAGGCCCAGGCCTGCGACGGCATGGCGAATCAGCTGCGACAGTTCTTCGTCGCATCGGGCTGACAGCGGCCACCTGCGCGCGCCCACGGCGCGCGCTCAGGCCGCCTCGTAGCGGCCGCTCTCCAGCAGCACGAGCGTACAGGCGAGCTGCACGCGCATCCCCGCCGCCTCGAGTGCCCGAACCACCTCGGGATCGTCCGCGCCGGGGTTGAGGATGATCCGCCCGGGTGCGCGGCCGGCGAGCTGTTCCACGAGGGGCAGCATGCGGCGGGCACCGAGGTACACGGTGACCGTGTCGAGCCCCACGGGGAGTGCCTCGAGGGGGACGGTGGCCAGACCCTCGACGGCAGCGAAGGCCGGATTCACGGGTATGACCACATGCCCGTGCGAGCGGAGCATGCGCTGCGCCCGGTTCGCGTAGCGCTCGGGCTTCGGGCTCGCGCCGAGGACCGCGACGCGTTCGCCCATCAGAGCGTCTCCACCAGCTCGCGCAGGCGCTCGCACTGCCGGACCCGCTCTGCCCGCGTCTCGCCCACGAGCGAGATGTTCAGGCCGGTGACGCCCGCGTCCCGGAGCGCGTGAAGCCGATCGCGCACGAAGCCCTCGGGGCCGATCAGGGACGCCTTCGCTAGATAGTCCGCGGGAATCGCGGCCTGCGCCTCGTCCTTGCGGCCCTCGAGATAGAGCGCCTGGATCCGGTCCGCCTCCTCCTCGTAGCCGTACCGGCGGAAGACCTGGTTGTAGAAGTTCTTCTCCTTCGCACCCATGCCGCCGACGTAGAGGGCGATCTGCGGCCGTGCGCGATCGCGCAGCGGCTCGAGGCCCTCCCCGATGCCCACCGCACCGCCGCTGAACACCTCGAGCGGCGCGCGCGACGGATCGCGCTTCGCGGCGCCCGCCCGGAGCGCATCGCCCCAGATCGCATCGGCACCCTCGGGGAGGTAGAAGGCCGGCAGCCAGCCGTCGGCGAGCTCCGCCGTCATCTCGACGCTCTTCGGTCCGAGTGCCGCGACGGTGATCGGGATCTCCGCCCGCACCGGATGGTTGATGAGCTTGAGCGCCTTGCCTAGGCCCGTGCCCTTGTCCGCCGGCAGGGGCAGCTCGTAGTACTTCCCCTGGTACTCGATCTTCTCGCGGCGCCAGACCCTACGACAGATCTCGATGATCTCGCGGATCCGACCGACCGGCGCCTGGTAGGGCACGCCGTGGAAGCCCTCGATCACCTGCGGACCGGAGGCGCCGATCCCGAGCATGCAGCGCCCGTCGGAGAGATAGTCGACGCCGGCCGCGGTCATGGCGAGCAGCGTCGGCGTGCGGCTGTAGATGGGCAGGATGCCGGAGGCGATGGTGACACGCTCCGTGCGCGCGGCGAGATAGCCCATGGCGCTCGGCGCGTCGAAGGAATAGGCCTCCGGCACCCAGACCAGGTCGAGGCCGGCCTTCTCCAGCTCGACCACTTCGTCGACGGCTTCACGGAAGCCGCCGGCATAGCTGAGCAGCGTGGAGATACGCATCGGTTCCCTCCCCCTTCGACCCGAGCGTCAGTCTAGCGCAGCGGCTCCGCGAGGCAGGTCACCTCCTCGCGATCGTGGCAGAGCTGACGGACCACCAGCGAGAAGTCGTCGGCTCCCGGACCGAGCATGCGCTCGAAGCGCGTGCGCGCATCGACGACCGCCGCCCAGCGTCGGCGCATGGGCAGCTTCAGGTTGAAGAGCGCGCGCCTGGCCCAGCCACGCCGCAGCCAGCGCGCCATGAGCTCCACCACGCGTGCCGGCTTGTCGACGACGTCGCAGACGAGCCAATCGACCATGGCAGGTGGCTGGAAGGTGAAGGCGTCGGCCCGGACGTGCTCCACCTCGGCATCCGCCTCGAGGGACGGTGCCAGGGGACCGTTGTCCACCGCCAGCACACGCGCGCCGCGGCGTCGCAGCACGAAGGTCCAGCCACCCGGCGCGGCACCGAGGTCGACGGCCGTGGTTCGCGGACCGAACAGCAGATGGGCGTCCGTCGGAGAGAGGAACTGCGTGAGCGCCTCCTCGAGCTTCAGGGCGCTGCGCGAGGGTGCGTCCTTCACCTGTCGCAGGCGCACGAGCCCACCCGGGACCGGGCTGGACACGGCAGGCGGCGACAGACCCAGCCAGGCGCGGCTGCCGCTGTCGAGCACGACGTGACAGCGCGGCGCCCCGGGATCGGCGACGAGGAGTCCGCGCGCCTGCAGCGCACCCCGGACCGGCCCGGCGAGTTGTCGGGTGAGGCGACCGAGGGGACGGTGCGCATCCCCGTCCGCGGTCTCCACGACCACGTCGCTCACGCGGGTCGCGAAGCCGTCGAGGAGCGGCGCGAGGCGGTCGCCGGGCGGCAGGCCGTCGACGGCTTCGGCCACCGCACAGAGCTGGCGCGGGAACACCCGTTCCGCGAAGGCAGGCTCGGCGAGGAGCGCGAGCGGATCGTCGGCGGGAAAGAACTCGAGCAGCCCCGCTCCGTCGCGCGTCCTCGCGTGACCCCAGGCGTCCGAACGCGCCGTCCGTTCCGTCAGCTCCGCCGCCGCATCACCCTCGAAGCCCGGTCGGCACAGCGCCAGGATGCGATCCGGCTCGAAGGGCACCGGGGCTCAGAGATCCCAGGTGACCGCGACGTGCAGGCGGCGCGGCAGGCCCGGGAAGTAACGGTAGTTGCCGAAGGCGAGATCGGCGCGGTCGGCGTAGCGCTCGTCGCTCAGATTGAGCACGCGCGCCGCGACGCGGACGTCCTCCGTGACCTGCCAGTCGGTCCGCAGGTTGAATATCGTGTGGCCCCGGTAGTCGTCGGTATTGGCCGGATCGAGTTCGTAGGCGCCGACATGGACACCCTCGAGTTCGACCAGCAGGGCATCGACGGGGCGCCAGCGCCAGTGCGCGGAACCGATCCAGCGCGGCGCCGTGTCGACGTCGTCGCCCCGGGAGATCGTGCTGCCGCCACTGATGGTGCGCGAGAAGTCGTACTCGTGCCGCGCGTAGGTGCCGACGACGTCGAACTCGTGGTCCTCACCGAGGCGCGCGAGGGCACTCCACTCGAGGCCCCAGCCTTTCGTCTTGCCGGCGCTGACGTTGAAGCCGTCCGCGTCGCGGAGGATCTCGTCCTCGCCGCGCTGCACGAAGGCCACCAGCGAGACGCTGCCCGGTGCGCCGCTGTGCTCGAAGCCGGCCTCGAGGGACCGCAGCGACTCACTGTCGAGATCGGCGACGAGCTGGCCGCGCTGCAGGCGGTAGAGCTCGGTCATCTGCGGTGCACGGAAGCCGATGCCCGCCGTCAGCCAGGCGCGGAGATCGTCGGCGGGCGCGTACTCGAGCCCGAGGCGGCCGGCGAGATCGGAGAAGCGGTCGTCACGATCGGCCGGACGCGTGTAGAGACAGCCGCCGAAGCCGCAGCTCGAGCCGTCGTCACGGGTGTTGCCGTCGAGGAAACGATTGTCGTAGTCGTACTCGATGGTCTCGGCGCGCAGGCTGTGGACGAAGGCGAGGCGGTCGTCGACCTGCCAGCGCAGGTCGTAGAAGAGCGCGCCCATGACGCTCGCCACCTCGTAGTCGTAGTGCGTGCCGGGAGGACGGGTCTCGACGAGGAAGGGAGAACCGATCGTGGGGCCGTCCTGGGTCTCCTCGAGCCAGCTGTCCGCGTACTCGATCTGGCCGCCGAGCGTCCAGTCGAGCGCGCCGTTCGAACCGTGCAGGCGCCCGATGCCGCCACCGCTCCAGTGGCCGTTCTCCTCCAGCGGCTGGCCGGGCAGGAAGTGCTGGAGGAAGTCCATGTCCGAGACGCGTGCGTAGGGCGTCAGCACCAGGCGACGGCCGTCGTCGAGAACGCGCGTCCACTCGCTCGAGGCGCGCACCGCCTTGAGGTCACGATAGGCCTCGGGATTGGGGTTGCTGTCACGGAGCGCGTCGTCCTCGTAGGCCTCGAAGCCGACCACGAAGCCGCCGGTCTCCTGGTTGAGGTTCACGGCCGAGACCAGCGAGGAGACGTCCCAATCGCCGACGCCCGTCTCCCAGGACAGGCTCAGCTTCTGCTGATCGTGGCCCGTGGCGTCGCGCCAGCCATTGGCGCTGACGCCCGTGAAGGCGATACCGACTCGACCTGATTCCGTTTCCGAACCGGTACGCAGGCTCGCACGACCGTAGTCCCAGGGGCCGGCTTCGAGGGTGATGCTGGTGCCCGCGCGCGTGCTCGGCGCGAGCACGTTGATCACGCCACGCAGCGCATTGCCGCCGTAGAGCGCGCTCGCCGGACCGCGCACGACCTCCAGACCGGCCGCGAGCTCCGTGTGCAGTTCGAACAGGCCGTTGACGTTGCAGAAACCGTTGGGCCGCACCGGCACGCCGTTCTCGAGCAACTGGAAGGCACCGCAGGCACCCGGTCCGCTGAGCACGGCGGAGCGGATCGCCGTCAGATGCTCCTGACCGGAACCCCGCGAGATCCATACGCCGGGCACGCGCACGAAGGCCTCGTTGGGATGCACGAGCGCGATGGTCTCGAGCGTCTCCTCGTCGATGAGCGCGTAGTTGCCGACGTCCTCGAAAGGGGCTGCCAGGGAGGCGTCGCCTACGACGCGCAGCTCCTCGATTCCGGCCGTGGCCGCCGGCAGCGGCAGCGCCAGCGCCGCCAGGGACAGGAAGAGCAGGGACGAGCGCGCGACGGGCGAGAGCACGATACGGAACAAGACAGAACTCCGGAGCAACGGCAGTGCGTGGGGGCGCGAGACGATACTCCGGGGCCCGTCGCCGGGCAACGTGGCGACCCGGCCACGCCAGGGCTTCTACAGCAGGCTCAGCTGCGCGCCCGACGCCTGCTCCGCGGCCCGCGCCGCCGTCCTCGCGACGCTCTCCGCCGCCGCCAGCGGCAGGACCGGCATGTCGATGCGCGCACGTACGAGACGATCGAGGCGCAGCGCGAGTCCCGGGGAGTGCGCGTTGTTGGGACAGTGCATGAAGAAGGTCGGCCGTCGACCGGCGAGGATCCAGTCGACGAGCACCTCGGCCCAGCGCGCCATGAAGGGCGCGTTGGTGGACACGCGCGGATGCGCCACGAAGCGGATGATCGGCTCATCGGTGAGGGCACGCACGGCGACCGGCACGTCGGGTTTCTCGTGCGCCGCCGCCGCCACGTCCGGGTGCGTCGCGTCGCCTGCGCGCATGCCGCGCGTGTCCATCACCACACGTTCCGCGCCGTGGGCGAACAGCACGGCATCGAGCTGCTCACGCCCCGCCCGTCCGAAGAAGGCCGGATGCCGTACCTCCACCGCGTAGCGGAAGTCCGTCGGCAGTCGCCGCAGGTAGCGGCCGAGTTCCGGCAGCTCCAGCGGCCCGAAGCCCCTGGGGAACTGCAGCAGGAAGCGACCGAGGCGTGGGCCGAGCGGAGCGAGGCGGCCGAGGAAGTCCGCCGTCTCGCGTTCGACGTGACGCAGCGCCCGATCGTGCGTGACCAGGCGCGGGAACTTGAAGCTGAAGCGGAACTGCTCCGGCGTCTGCTCCAGCCAACGAGCGACCGTGGCGGCGGGCGGTACGCTGTAGAAGGTCGTGTTGCCCTCGACCGCATCCATCACGCGTGCGTAGTGCGTGAGGTACTCGCGCGGCGCAGCGTCGACCGGATAGAGACTTCCCTTCCAGTCGGCCTGCCCCCAGAGGGGCAGCCCGAGGCGAAGCGGTCTCGTCTCGAAGTGCTGCATCGTCTCAGTCCAGTCCGAAGGGCAGCTCGCCGAGGTATTCGGAGAGCGAGTGCTGATCGAGCTTGAAACGGAACTTCAGGAACGGGCCCCGCGCCGTGTAGTCCGCGGCGGTGAAGTCGTCGTCACGGAAGCCCACGAAGTTGTAGCCGACGCTGACCCAGAAATTGTCGAAGGGGGTGTGGCCCACGGAAACGCCTGCGTGCACGTCGTGCACCGTGGCCGCCCAGGTGCTGAGCACGCTGCCGTGGAGACCGAGGTCCCAGCGATTCGTCACGTCGTGGCGGTACTCGCTTCCCAGGAGTGTGTTGACGGAGGAGTAGCTCTGGCCGTCGATCTCCGTGAGCACGTACTTGGCGCCGAACAGCAGCGCGAGCTGATTGCGGGCATTCGGCTTGTAGTTGGCCGCGAAGTTGTTGACGAGCTTGCGCTCGGCGATCTCGAGGCCCGCACCGGTCCGCTCCGACGCCACGAGATCGAGACGGTCGAGGAAGGTCCAGGCACCAGCGTGCGGACGCCAGGCGAGCGCGAAGCGGAGATCGCCGCCGTAGCTGTCCTCGTTCGCTCCGTCGTCCACGAGCAGGTTCGCGACGACCGAGTAGATCCGGCCCTCGTCGAGCTGACGTGCGAAGCCGAGACGCAGGTTGGAGCGATCGCCTTCGTCCCCTTCCCGGTGCTCGAGACGCCCCGTCGCTTCCCAGCGCTCCCGGCGCCAGGCCGCGCCGAGGAAGCCCGACGTGAAGTCCGAGCCCGGCGCTGCGCCGGAAGCCGGCGGGCGCGCCGGGAAGGCACCGTTCGGGTCCTGCACGAGCAGGTCCGCGTCGTCCCCGTCGCTGTCGCGATCACTCGGCAGGCTCTGCCCCGACGGCGGCAGGACCGCGTCCTCGAGCGTCTGCTCCCGGTTGAAGCCGAAGTCCACGGAGAGCGACTCGCTGAGCTGGAAGGCCTGCGTCAGACCGACCGTCGCGAAGGTGCGCTCGGCGTTCTCGCCGAGGCGCTGCGTGACGCCCGTGTCCACCTGCGCGCCGTTCCAGGGCTCGGCTCGGGCGCCGAAGAAGGTGTCCTGCGTGTCGCGGTCCTCGGCGAAGCTGAGTTCCTGCGTGCCCACGAGCGTCAGACGCGAGAGCGCCTGGAACTCCGCGGAGAGGCCCACGCGTGCCGGGAAGTCCCGTGAGTCGTTGTTCTGGATCGCCTGCTCGCCAGTGGCCCCGAGGCGCAGGCGACCGTCGAGGAGCGCCTGCTGGGCGCGGGCCGTGAGCTGGTCCGTGCGCCGCTCCTCGCCGTCCGCGGACTCTTCGGCGGCACTCCGGAGGCCGACACCGAACTGCAGCGCCTCACGCTGCCAGCGGCTCTCCAGCTCCAGCACCTTGCGCAGCGCCCCGCTCTCGAGGTTCTTCTGCTGGTAGGCCTCGCTCTGGATCGTGCTGGCGTTGCCCATGCGGAGCTCCATCTCGACGCCGAAGCGACGCGTGCCGCCCTGCGATACGGACTGCTGGCCCACGCCGAAATCCTGCTGCTGCTCGCGGTAGTAGCCACGGCCCGTGAGCACCTCGCCACGGCGCTCGGCCTCGATCAGCCAGGCGCCGCCCTTCTTCGCGCTCCCCTCTCCACCCTTGCCCCGCGACCAGGCGGCTTCCGCACGCACGTCCGTGACGGCGTCCGGACGCCAGCGGGCGTCGAAGCCCCCGAGCGACGCCTCGGCGCCGCGGGTGCCGTCGTGCACGAAGGACGCACCGAGCTCCGCCTGCTCCAGCCGTCGCGCGACGCGGCCGCCGGCGACGACGTCGGTGCGGCCGTCCCCATCACCTTCGGTCTCGTACTCGGCGACGATGAAGGTCGGATTCAGGTCGAAGTCCTGCGCCTGCACCGGGGCCCTGAACAGCACCGTGCCTGCGTCGTAGTCGATGTTGTAGTCCACGAAGCGGGTGAGGCTCCGCGTCTCGACGATGACGGCGTCGTCGAAGCGATCACGCGTCTCGATCCGCAGCCGCTCACTGTTCTGCAGGATGCGCTCCCCGGAGAGACGATAGAGGCCGGAGGTGCCGTCACCGCGGATCTCGTCGCGCACGAAGGCCGTCTCGGTCTCCGCGCCGAACAGCGCCAGCTCCCAGTCCTGGTCCGCCCATTCCGTGCGCACGCCGGTGAGGCGTCGGGAGAAGCGCGTCAGCTCGCCCTCGCCGAGGCGCGTGTCCACGTCACCGAAGAGTGCGCTGAACGCATCCCGCTCGATGCGCAGATAGAGCTTCTCCTGGCTGGCGGCCTCGAACTGCTGCTGCGAACCGTCCCCGTAGAGCGTGTAGAAGCGATTCGGATCGACCTGCTGACCGAAGCGGCCCGTATCGCGCTTGTCCGTGTCGTAGGCGAGCGTGAGCAGGTACTTGCCCTGGATCATGCCCTTGGCGAACAGCGAGACGCGCCCGTCCGTGCGCGTACCGGAATCGTTGCCCGCTTCGCGCGCGGCGATCATGTTGTCCGAGAGCGTGCCGTAGCCGACCGTCCCCTCGCCGAAGCCGACCACGATCCAGTCGCGCTGGGCCGGAAGCAGCCGCGCGAAGAACTCCTCCGTACCGCGCCGCGGACCGAAGTCGAAGGTCAGGCGCACCTCGCCGGAACGCGTCGTCGGCTCGAGCGGGATGTAGGCGATGCCGTCCTCGTAGACCACGTAGCTCGTGCGCTGCGCGGGCAGGTTCTCCGAGATGTTGACTTCCTCGCGGCGCTGATCGAAGGGCGCGTAGGGCGCGTCGACCGTGAACTCGCCGGTCATGCCCGGGCGCACCGGCGAGCCGGTGCTGTCGAAGAGGCGGATGGCGATCTCCGGAGGATTCACGCCGTCGGCGACCAGCCGTGATGCCTCCGGCACGTATTCACCGTGGACCGGGGGCCCGGAGAAATAGACGTCGTGGACCAGCGTCCGGACGACGCCGTCGGCCTGCGTGACCGTGGCCAGGAAGACATTGCGCCCTTCCTCGATGTCGACGCCGCGCCAGGTCGAGAGCGCCACGCCCCCGGCCTCGAACTTCCGACGACCATCGAAGTTCAGCGGCGACACCGGCTCCCCGTTCAGGCGCAGATCGACCTTGTCGTTCAGACCGTGGCGGAGCACGAACCAGGTGGAGGTGATGCGTGGCAGCTGTCCGGGCGCCGGAAAGAGCACCGCCGGTCCGTCCGCCGCCGTGCCCACGTCGTCGGCCGTGTAGTCCGGTGGGAGCTGGCTCGGCAGCTCACGGCCCCGATAGGGTTCGCGGTCGTCCTGCAGGCCGGCGACCTCGCCCACGGCTCGGGTCCTGACCACGCCCGAATCGGCACGGCTGGGCGCCACCTGGCGCCGCCGGGCCATCGCCTCCGAAGGCACCAGGTGGATCGCCGCCGTGGGCGTCGATGCAGGCGTGGTTCCATCCACCGACGTCGCGCCGCTCGCCACGCGCAGTTCGACGTCGCGCTCGAGGGCGAGGGACACCAGCCAGGCCGGCGGCTCGCCGTCGACCTCGACCGAGAAACCGACCTCGCCGGCGGCCGCATAGGCCAGCATGCGCTCGAAGCGCTCACGGGCGCCGGGGGCGTCCAGCATCACCGGCACGCCCTTCCCGGCGGGCAGCATCGGCGGGCGCGCCACGTCGAGCTCGGCGGTGGCGAGCGCCGACCGGACCCGACGCTCCGAGGGCGTGCCGAACATCGCGACGGCCTTCACCTCCGAAGGGCCCTCGGGCAGGGCGTCGGTGACGCGTGCATGGAAGGTCAGCTGTTCGCGCCACTCGCCGCTCTGATCGCCGAGGCGGAAGGTGAGCGCCGCGCTCCCCGCGCCCGGCGGGTCCTCTGCCGCGCGATCGCCGCGACGCACGCTGCCGGGCACGAACTCCAGGCCCGCTGGCAGCATCGCGACCAGGACCAGATCGGAGAGCGGCACGGCACGACCCTCGGCCTCGAGGGAGAAGACGGCGCGGTCGCCCTCCAGGCTGGCCTGCAGACGCGTCGTGATCTCCTCCTCCACCGGCGCGTTCAGCGCGACGTGGAAGTCCGCGCGCCAGAGCGAACCACCCTGCACGTCGACGAACTTGCTGAAGGGCGTACCCGCGAAACGCGTGTTGTCCTCGCAGTTCAGCACACGATGCGAGGCGGGCAGGCTCTCGAGATCGAGTTGCACCACGTGCGTGCCCGGCTCGACTCCCTCGAGATGCCAGCGCCCGCTCGCGTCGGTGACGACGTTGGTGCCGTCCTCGAGGAAGATGCGCACCCCGGCCATGCCGCGACGCTCCGCGGCCGGCACCTCGCAGCCCCCCTCGTAGACGCGACCGACGAGGATCGCCTCGGAGCGCAGGAGATCCTCGCGCACCACGACGCTCGCCTCGGCCGTGTTCGCCGACGCCACCCGCGGCCCGACCGCGGTGACCCGGTTGATCGCCTCGCCGAGCTCCGCACCGGCCGTCACTTCCACGACGTAGCGAAGCGCCAGGGAAGCGCCGACGCCGACGTCCGTGATGTCGATGCGCAGCGTGCGGCCGTCGCCGTCCACGCGCACCGTCTCGAGCGGCTCCCCATCGAGGCGCAGGGAGCCGGGCTGGTAGCGGAAGCCCACAGGGAGCGTGTCGAGGAGGGTCACGTCACCGGCCGCGGCGCCGACGGCGTTCTGCAGCGTGATCGCGTACTGCAGGAAGTCGCCGATCGCCACGATGTCGGACCGGGCCTGCTTGGAGAGGAACAGCTCCGCCGCCGCCGGGTCCAGCGGTACGTCGACGATCAGCTCCTCGTCCGCACCGACGACGAAGACCTCGCCCCGGCTGCCCGGCCCGAGCAGGAAGGGCGCGCCGGGCAGCCCCTGCAGCGCGTCGTCGGCGGCCAGCGACGGGAACACGAGACCCTCCACCGGCTCGAGGGAGAGCCGGTACTCGCCCGGAGGCACGAGAGGGAATCGGAATCCGCCCGGACCGGGATCGATCTCGAGCCCACCCGGCCCGAGGACGGTCTCACCGCTGACGACGGTCGCCGGGAACGGCGTCACACCGTCCGGGAACAAGGGCGATGCCGGCGCACCGGAGCCGGCCTCGAGGAGCGTGACGACGACGCCATCGACGGCGGCGCCCGTCCCCGCATCGAACACGACGGACGCCGGGTCCACCACGAGCGCGTCGACGGCCACGTCGTCGACGTCGTCCACATCCACGTAGCGGGCCCGCACGCGGGCATTCGTGCCGACGTCGAGGCGGCAGTCGCCGGGGCTCGCTGCGCCGGCGAAGGTCGGGAAGTGGCCGCTGAACACGCCCGTACTCGCGCCGGTCTCGGTGAGCCGGATGCGTTCGACCTCGCCCGCTCCGTCCACGGAGAGCTCGACCTCGAGCACGTCGGCGGCGAAGGGATCACGATCCTCGTCCGGATCGGTGAGGCGCAGATACACGTCGTCGCCCGAGCCGATCACCTCCGCCGGCACGAGCGCGAGCGCTGCCGGCAGTGCGAGGACCCCGCCGGCCGCATCCCGGGGCAGCGCGGCCGATGTTCCGTCCGCGCACTGGGTCGCGCTGATCGTCAGCGCCTCGCCCTGCCCCGCCGGCGCCAGTGCGAACAGCTCGACGCTGGCCGGCGTCGGCTCCAGGGGCGCGAGGTCGAGCGGCAGGTCGATGCGCACCGCAGGCCCGATGGGCACCGGGAAGGCCTCGCCACGGGAGCCGACGTCGATCACGTAGGGGCCGTCCGGCAGCGCCGCGAGCGCCGCGTCCGTCGCTGCACTCGGGAAGCGGAAGCGGTTCGGGGGAACGACCTCCAGGCGGTAGTTCCCGGGATTCACGAGCGGGAAGCGGTACTCGCCCGGCCCGAAGTCGTACACGACCCCCGCTTCGTCGCGGACCGTGCCGCCCGAGCGCAGCTCCGAGGGATAGACCGCGAAGGGTTCGTCGCCGAACACCTCCGCCGGCGCGCCGCTGTCGACGTCGACGAGACGCACCAGCGCGTCGTCGATGCGCCGGCCCGTCGCCGAATCGAAGACGACGCCGAAGGGGTCCACGAACGCCGCGGCAGCCGCCGTGTCCGTGCCGTCCTCCGGATCGAAGTAGGACGCGATGATGGTGACCGCATCGGAGACCCAGAGCGCGCAGTCGAAGTCCTCGTTCGCCCGGCTCGTGGACTGCACGTAGCCCATGAACTCCGACGTGTCCGGCCCCGTTTCGACGAGCCTCAGGATCTCCACGTCCTGAGAGGCATCGACCGACAGCGTGATCACCACTTCGTCGCGCACCAGCGGGTCCCTGTTCGGATCGATGTCCCGGACCCGGACGAAGAGCGGTTCGCCGACCTTGTAGAGCGACGCTTCCTGCAGCGAGACGCTGCCCGGTACGGGCAGCGCGAAGTTGCCGAGGGAACGCGGCGTGGGCGTGTCGACGAAGGGCCCGCTGAAGGACGCGGTCGTGGAGCACTGCGGCTGGCGCAGATCGAAGGCGGAGAGACCCGGCGTGCTCGTGGGGGACAGGGAGATGCCCTGCTCGCGCTGGAGACCGAGGGGCGACTTGAGGAAGTCGATGACCGCCGGATTGCGCACGATCGGGACCGTCCCGACCTGGAAGGTGCGCGTCACGGAGAGACCCAGCGGATCGATCGCCGTGATCTGCAGCCGCACGGTCTCCCCCGGCGCCAGCGCGACACCATCGGCGAGCCGCAGGACGCCGCTCTCGACCACGAAACGCGGATCCGAGAGGGAGTAGCGGTGCGCGTCGTCGACGTCCGGATCGGTGGTGCTGAGCCTCCCGACCTCGGCTCCGGGGCTGTCTGCATCCACGAGCAGATCGTCGAGATCGATCGCGGTGGGTGCACGGTTCGTCCGCCCCAGCGTGATCGTCACGACACCCTCCGAGGACAGCGGTCCCGATGGGCTGTCGGGCGCGTTCCCGTCCGTCGCCCGCACCCTCAGCGACACGGTCTCGCGGTCGCCGAGACGCTCCAGGTTCGTGACCTTGATGGTGCCGGTGATCGGGTCGATCTCGAAGGCGCCCGCCTCGTTGCCGGCGACGATCGAGATCCGGGCGCGGTCGCCGGCGATCACGTCCGGATCCGAGAAGCGCACGTCACCGACGAAGGCGCCGAGCGGCACGTTCCGCGGCAGCGTGAAGCTCGCGGGCTCGATCACCGGCGCCTCGTTCACGTCCCGCAGCGGCACCTCGACGCTGGCGACGGACGTCAGCGGTACCTCGAAGCTGTCGGTCACGGAGACCTCGAGAGCGAAGGACTGGCGCGTCTCGAAGTCGAGGAGCTCGGGGCGCGCGACGCGCACGTCTCCCAGGACCGGGTCGATCTCGAAGACGCCGGCCGGATCACCGGCCGTGATGCGCCAGGTCAGCGGATCGTCGTGCACGTCGATGGCCTCGACGCGGCCGACGATCGTTCCGGCGGGGCTGTGCTCGTCGAGTTGCGCGAAGCTGCCATCCTCGACGACGGGCGGCGTGTTGGCGTCCGTGACCGTGATGCGGATCGTCACATCCGTCGCGAGTTCACCCACCGGGTCCGCGGCACTGTTGTCGTCCGTGACCCGGATCCTCAGCTCGAAGACCTCACCGTCGGCGCCGAGGGCCGAAGGATCTGCGACGGTGATCGCGCCCTCCGCATCCAGAGCGAAGGCACCGGCCTCGTTGCCGCCGAGGAGCGTGTAGCCGAGCGTGTCGCCCGGGTCCTCGTCGCTGGCGCGCACGCGGGTGACGAAGGCGCCGGGAGGCGAGGCGAGCGCGACGCCCACGGCGTCGTCCTCGGCGGACGGCGCACGATTCAGCGCGACGATCTGCAGCACGACGGTCTCGGTCGCGACCAGTCCGCCCGCATCGGCCGCCTTGAGGACGAGCCGGATCTCGGGGCCATCCTCCCGGGTGAGCGTCGCGCCGTCGCGCAGGCGCAGCTCACCGGCGACGATCTCGAAACGCGCATCCTCGACGGTGAGCTCGAAGGCATCGCCGACGTCCGGATCGCTGACGCCCACGGGACCCAGTGCACCGGCGGCGACGCCTTCCATGACGCGGAAGATCGGCGCGACCTGCAGCGCGGGCGCCTCGTTGCGGTCACCGATGGTCACGGCGAGGGTGCGCACGTCGACGACCTCCCCCCCCTCCGTGACCGTCAGCGTCAGCGCGATCACCGGCTCCGCCTCGAAGTCGACGGCGGCCTCCGCACGAAGGCGGAGCAGGCCACCCGCATCGATCGTGAAACGCGCGTCGTCGACGGTCAGGATCGTGCCCTCGGGCGGCGACACGAGCTGAGCGACGGCGGCGCCGCCGGCGTTCTCGCAGAGGCTGAATTCCGCGACGGCGATTGCAGCGCCGTTGCGGAGATCCGGCGCCACGCAGGCGAGCGGCGCGGAGGGGACGATGCGCGCCTCGACGGTGAGCACGAAGATCCGGGAAGTTTCCCGGCCCTCGGAATCGACGGCGGTGATCGTGACGGCCAGCGCATCGCCGTCGGTGGCAGCGAGGCTCACACCCGGCCCGAGGCGCAGTATCCCGTCGACGATCTCGAAGCGCGCGTCGTCGACCCGGAGAGTGAAGCGTTCCGGCGCATCGCCATCGAGCGTGACGAGACCGATGGTCGCGCCGGCGACGCCGGCCGGCACGACGGTACCGTCGAGGCCGATCGCCACCGGAGGCACGCCCCCACCCGGGGCCTCCTCGACCGTGAAATCGACCCCATCGGCCACCCGCACCGGCGTACCGCCGAGCAGGAAGTCGGCGAAGGCCGTGTTGCTGATCACCGTACCGGCCGGCGCCGCCGCTGCACCGCTGCCGAGTGCGAACAGCAGCAGGGCGGCGAACAGGAGTTTCAGGCCGCGATCCGTCCGTCGATGGACACGCACCGGCGCATCCATCGACCGACGGACCCACCGGAAGCACGAGGCTTCCGCGAGTCGTCGGTCCTGCCTCCGGCCGCGCGAAGCGCACACGCGCGCGCCCGCACCGGTCGCGAGACCGGT
>JAZBPO010000402.1:0-2284 GCA_036351675.1 Pseudomonadales bacterium | reverse complement strand
AGGTAATTGCGCTATTTCAGCGTGTTGCGCAATGTTTCACTACAATACAAAAAGGTGGCGGAGCGGACGGGACTCGAACCCGCGACCCCCGGCGTGACAGGCCGGTATTCTAACCAGCTGAACTACCGCTCCGAAGCACTCGAACCTGGTGGGTGTTGCAGGGTTCGAACCTGCGACCTTCGGCTTGTAAGGCCGACGCTCTCCCGACTGAGCTAAACACCCTGCGTCGGGAGGCGAGGATCATACGCAGCGGCCGGTGCGAGTCAACCCCGAACGGCCGCTGATCCGGCGTCAGTTCGTGCCGGTCGTCGCCGTGGTGGTCGTCGTCGTGGTGGGCGGCTCCGGCGGGACAACCGGCGGCAGCGGCGTGGGCGTCACGACCTGGACGTCGTCATCGTCCTCGGCGACGACACCGAAGGTCACGGCCACGATGGTTCCGGCGATTACCGCCCCGGCGACTCCGACTCCGGTCGTCACACCGCCAGCGGTCGTGTTCGCCGGTTGGGCGAACGCCCCCGAGGACAGCGCGAGCAATGAACCTAGGACGATCGGGGACAGCTTCATGGGTGGCACCTCCAGGGCACGAGTTCGCGCGAGTATAGCACTTCAGCCTTCGGGAACCACACGCGCAGACAGGGAACGGAAGCTCGCCTCGTCCATGAGATCCTGCAAGCGCTCCAGGACCAGCGGTTCGGCACCGGGCACGAGCGTGAGCTCGATGCGTCGAGCCAGACCCGCTTCGTTGGTCTGCAATCGATGCACGATGCGCCGGGGAAGGCCGTCCGCGGGCGATGCGTAGTCGCAGCGCGTCTCCCAGCCCGCTTCGGTCGCCAGCGGCGCGCCGCACACCATCTCGTAGCGCGCGAAGCCGTCGACGTCGTGGATGCGCCGACCGTCCGGCTCCTTCCGCACGGTGAAGCCCCGCACGGCGTTCGGCAGCCGCGAACCGCGCCCCAGATCGAAGCCGTCGAAGCGCAGGCGAGCACCCTCCTCGCTCACGAAGCCGAGCCCCTGCTCATCCTCGAACGCATAGAACACCGCCTCGAAGCCGTTCAGACGGTAGACCCACGCCGATTCGGGATCTGCCGCGAGCTGGGGCGGCTCGCGGTCGAGAAGTGCGCGCACGAGTCCGCGCGCGGCGTCGTACTGAGGCGCCCTGAAGCTGCAGGCGGTCAGCAGCAACGCCCCGAGCGTCATCGCCAGCAGTCGCGACGAATTCATGGCCAGAGCCGCGCCCGCGTCGCGGTGAGGTCGTCGACGTGCGTGCTGCGATGCATCTCCCAGAGCGTCGAACCGAACCCTAGGCGCTGACCGCCGTCGCGCTGGATCGGGCGGATCCTCGTGTCGAAGCGGCTCCCGGTATTCAGCTCCAGGAAGGAAGCGACCGGGATGCGGAGCGTGATGCCCTTGTCGAAGCTGCCCTCGCCGAACTCCCGCGCCGAGACGTCCGTGAAGGTGGCGAAGGCACCGACGGACCAGCCATTCGGGAAGGTCCGCTGCACCTCGATCGTGGTGCCCCAGTCGCGCGCAAGGTAGCGCCCCGCATGCACGATGACGTCCATCTCGTAGATCGGGCTGGCCCAGTAGGCGCTGAGGTGGCCGATCACCGTGTCGTAGTCGCGGAAACCGAAACCGCGGTCGAAGTCGCGCTGGCGGACGGCGATGGCATTGGCGCCGACCGCGAAGCGGCTCCCGAAGGGCCTCCAGAGCACCTCTGCGCCGGCCCCTGCGTACATCTCCTCCAGATAGCCCGCGAAGGCATGATAGAAGACCCCGTCGCGAACCGTGCCGCGCTTCTCGGCGAACAGGTAGTCGATGCCCGTTTCGCCTTGCTTCAGGTACTCGGCGAGATCGGATCGCACGCGCGGCAGGACGGAATTCGACTCGCGCGTGATCCCGTCGAAGTCGTTGTAGATGTTCTGGATCCAGGACCCACGCAGCAGCCATTCGTCCTCGAGCTGAAGATCGGCCGAGAAGCGTGCGAAGACGCCGAGGCGCAGAGGATCGTCGGGGTCGAAGATGTAGGGCCGAACGCCGAGGTTCGCGGAGAGGATCAGGTTCGGGTACTGATACGCCGTTTCGAAGGGTGGATCGACGGGTGCGATCGGATCGCCGAAGCGCGCCTCCGCGAAGCCGTTCGCGTCGCGCCGGCGGTAGTGGGTCGCGTGGGTGTAGGCCCCCGACTCCGACGCCGTGAGGACGATCTCGCCGTACTCCTTAGGAACGTAGAACTCGGCGAGCCTCAGCAGGCGCTGCACCGCGTCGGTCTCGATCTGGTAGCCGT
>JAZBPO010000401.1:0-52560 GCA_036351675.1 Pseudomonadales bacterium | reverse complement strand
GGAAAACGACTCCGACCCTGCGACCTCTCGACCTCTAAGCGAAGCCGGCGCGACGAGGATCGTTCGTCAGCATGGCCGCGGCGACGAGTGGGGATGGACCGGGTTCTGCCGGCGAAGCCGGCAGGTTCCGCTCCGTCCCCGTCCGGCAGCAACGGCAGAGCCTGAGGCCTCCCGCCCGTAGCAACGAAGCGACGACCACTCGCATCGGAGTCGATTTCCCTGCAGGTGACCGCCTCCGCTCCGACCGCTGGACGCGCCTGTCGTCAGGCCGGCTGCGCTTCGGCCTCCGGCTCCGCCGCGTCACCGAGCCAGCGCCCGGTGATCACACCCGCCGTCATCGCCCCGTTCACGTTCAGCGCCGTACGCGCCATGTCGATGAGCGGCTCGATGGAGATCAGCACGGCGGCCACCGTGACCGGAAAGCCCAGCGCGGGCAGCACCACCAGCGCGGCGAAGGTGGCGCCGCCGCCCACGCCGGCGATGCCGAAGGAGCTGATCGCGACGATCAGCACGAGTCCCGCGATGAAGTCGAGGGCCAGCGGATCGACGCCCATGGACGGCGCGATCATCACCGCGAGCATGGCCGGATAGATGCCGGCACAGCCGTTCTGCCCGATGGTCGCGCCGAAGGTCGCCGATAGATTCGCGATCGGCGTCGGCACGTTCAGTTCCTCGACCTGCGTTTCGACGTTGAGCGGGATCGTCGCAGCCGAGGAGCGCGAGGTGAAGGCGAAGGTGAGTACGGGCCAGACCTTCGCGAAGTAGGCCCGCACGTTCACGCCCCCCAGCGTCACCAGCAGCAGCGCATGCACCCCGAACATGATGGCGATGGCGACGTAGGAGGCGACGATGAACATGATCAGGTTCGCGATGTCCGCGGCATCGGAACCCGCGACGACCTTGGTGATGAGCGCGAGGATGCCGTAGGGCGTCAGCGCCATGACCATGTGCACGAGCTTCATGATGATCAGGCGCACGGTCTCCGTGAACTCGAAGATCTTCTCGGCGCGCTCCGGATGCTCCTTCATGACGCCGAGCGCCGCGATGCCGAAGAGGATGCCGAACACCACCACGGCGATGATCGAAGTCGCGCGGGCGCCGGTGAGGTCCTCGAAGACGTTCTGCGGGATGAAGCGCACGAGCATGTCAGCGAGGCCGAGTTCGGAGATCCCCTCGTAGCGGCGCTCGAGGGCGGCCGCGCGCTCGAGTTCGCGCGCCCCCTGGGTGATGGCGTCGGCCGTGAGTCCGAAGAGATTGGTCACCAGGATGCCGACGAGCGCCGCGATCATGGTGGTGACGACGAGAATGCCGATCACCGAGCCGCCGATGCGCCCGAGCGCCGCGACCTCGCGCATCTTCACCACGGCCGCGATCATCATCACCAGCACGAGCGGCATGATGATCATCTTCAGCAGGTTCACGTAGCTCGTGCCGATCACGTTGGTCCACTCGAGCGTGCCCTGCACCGCTGCGTGATCGCTGCCGTAGCCGAGTTGCAGACCCAGGCCGTAGACGACGCCGGCGACGAGGCCGGCGAGGATCTGCCTCGACAGGGACAGGCCCCAGCCACGCAGGTTGAAGAGCAGCACGAGCACGGCCGCGAAGACCGCGAGATTGACGATCACGAACATGGTGGCACCCGTCCTCCGCGAAGTCGCGCGACGCTAACACCGACGCCGGAGACGCGCGAGTGCGGCCGCGGCATATGCTCGGATCACCGTCCGGGTGCCGAGCCTGAGGAGCCGGGTCGACCGGCTGCGGTCGACCGATGGCGACGAAGAGGCGCAATCAGGGTCGCGCGCGAAAGCGTCGCCCCCAGTCGATCACCTCGCCGGGACTGCACTTCACGAACGACCACTGCTGGCCGGGCTGATCCGGGAACGGATCGTCCACACGCTCGAAGCAGCCGCGATCCGATTCGATGCGGGTGCGCCCCGCGCCGCTCGACCAGCTGCGGACCTCGGCCGTGGACGGCGCGCTGCGTCGTGCCGCCCGGGCCTCGCCGATGCGCGCCCGGAGCGCCGGATCGAAGACACCGGCGTCGGGCCGCGATTCCGTTGCCGGTGCGATCGCCTCGGCGGGCAGCGACAGATCGAGCCGGGTGCGTGGACCAGAGGGCGCCGCAGCAGGCGCAGGAGCCGCTGCTTCGCTCCTTCGGGCACCAGGCGACTCCGCTCGGGCGTCCGCCTCGACCGGTGCGGGTTCGGAGGCCCGCGTCGGATCGGACGCCGCCGCCGGCATGCCGCTCTCGTCCCGGGAGGCGCGCCTCTGCGCGAGCGTGATCTCGAAGGACCGGGCCTCGTGCACCACCGGGGCGCTCCCGTCTCGCCAGACCCCCCAGTAGAGGACGCCCGTGTGGAGAATCACCGAGACCGCGAGGGCGATGCGCAGCGGCGCGGCATCGACCACTCGCATCTCGTCTCCGATCGCTGCGACTTCCGGCATGCGGTTCCCTTCACTTCCCGGTCATGGGACGCGCAGGCGTACCTGAAGTTCCGGCGCCGGGGCGGCGCGGGAGGGGGGATCGGCAGCCGCATGCTGTTCGCGAGCGGACGGGGCGACGACGCTCGCCTGCTCACCTCGACCGGCACTGCGAACCCGGACCCTCAGGGACTCCGGAGTGCGTCGAAACGCAGCGCCACGCCACTCAGGACCATCGCCGCCAGCAGCAGTACCACCGCCACCATCACGTTCGAGAGCAGCGCCGGATCGACGAGCAGCACGCCCCCGAGTCCGAGCATCATGCAGCCGGACAGGAGCCTCAGCACCCGGCCCTCCCGTTCCGACAGCTTGCGCCGGCCCAGCGTGAACACGAACGCGGCGACGATGGTCAGCAGCGGAACGACGTAGACGGCACAGTACAGTGCGAGATACCCGTAGTAGCCGGCCGTCGAGAGCCCCTCGAGCGTCAGCAGGCGCGTGAACACCATCGGGAAACCCGCCGTGCACAGCAGCTCGTAGCTGTTGGCGACGACCGCCAGCGCCACGGTGCCAGCGAGCACCGCGCCGACCCGCTCGGCGCCGACGAGGGCACGCATGCGCCGGAACAGGCCGGGCTTCGCCGCTGCCGGGATGGCGAGCGTCGGTCCGGCGCCGGGGCGGAAGAAGTCACCGACGTTGAGCGCGCCGATCGTCAGGGCCAGCAGGCCGGCGACGGCGGTCACCCAGGCGAGCTGGCCGACCAGGAGGAAGAGGTTCAGCCAGGCCGCCATGAACAGGAAGTACACCGCGCCGCTGACCGCCACGAACACTCCGCCCACGAGCAGCATGCGCGCCCGGCTGCGCGCGTTCACGAGCAGACTGAGCAGGAACAGCAGCACGAAGAAGGCGCAGGGGTTGAAGGAGTCGAGCGCGCCGAGGACGACCGTCACGAGCGGCAGGGACCAGGCTGCGAGGTCCGTTTCGCCGAGCAGGGGCAGCCGCGCCACCGTATCGACCGCTTCCCGGGGGGCCATGGCCGCGGCGGCCGGTGCCAGCGCCGTCGCCCGGCACTGCTCGAGGCCACGGCGCAGTTCGGCGCCCACGCCGGCCGCGTCATCGAAACCGACGAGCATGCGGCCACAGAAGAGGAACGCGGGGACGCTGCGCGCTTCGCGGCCGAGCGTGGCCGCGAGGTCAACGTAGCGGCGCGCGGTCTCGGGGTCGCGCGTGAGTTCCTGATCGTGCAGCTCGAGCCAGGGCAGTTCGCGCGCGAGTTCGAGCACGAAGGGCCGTGCGGCCCGACAGTGCGGGCAGCTGCGCGTCCAGAAGAAGTGCAGCGCGACGCACACCTCGCCCTCGTCGGCACGAATCCACCGATCCGTCTCGGAGACCGCTGCGCCGCCCGCAGCGGCGTGCGCGACGCCGGCGAGCGCCAGCAACGACGCAGCGAACACGCAGCGGAGCGTGGCGCCCCTCGGCCTCATGGGCCCCTCCACGACCGACCGTCACATCGAGGGTGAAGATACGCCCCGCTCCGGCCGCGACAAGACCGCCATGCAGAACTCTCACCGTGCGACTGGACGAGGATCGCGGTAGCCTGTCGAAGTCGGGCGCTTCGGGACCGGAACAGGACTCGCGACGCATGGATCGAAGGTCCACACGGCGCCGGACCGGCGCCCTGGCGGCGGTGCTGCTCGCACTACTCGCCCTCGCTGCGCCGCTGCAGGCAGCGGAGGTGCATCTCATCGACCTCGAGGGCGCCATCGGTCCCGCGAGCAGCGACCACGTGACGCGTCATCTCGCGGCGGCCGAGGCCGCCGGCGCGGATCTCTTCGTGATCCGCATGGACACGCCCGGCGGCCTCGACGCCGCCATGCGCGACATCATCAAGGCCATCCTCGACTCGGAGGTCCCCGTGGCGACCTGGGTGGGCCCGAACGGCTCCCGCGCCGCCTCCGCAGGCACCTACATCCTGTACGCGAGCCACATCGCGGCCATGGCTCCCGCGACCAACCTCGGCGCCGCCACGCCCGTGTCCATCGGCGGCAGCAGCCCCCTGCCCATGCCAGGCTCGGAACCCGCCCGGCAGCCCGCGCCGGAAGCGCCCGATGACGACGATGCGCGCGCCGAGGACGACGACCGCGTGCCCCCGCCGGCCACGGCCATGGAACGCAAGGTCATCAACGACGCCGTGGCCTACATCCGCAGCCTCGCGGAGCTGCGCGGCCGCAACGCGGACTGGGCCGAGGCTGCGGTGCGCCGCGCCGAGAGCCTGTCGGCCTCGGAAGCCGTGGAACGGGGCGTCGTCGACCTCATCGCCCGCGACGTCGACGAACTGCTGGACGCTCTCGACGGCCGCGAGATCGAGCTCGCAACCGGGACCGTCGTGCTGGCGACGTCGGAGCGCACGGTCACGCGCATGGAGCCCGACTGGCGCAGCCGTTTCCTCGCCCTCATCACCGATCCGAACATCGCCTACATCCTGCTCATGGTCGGCATCTACGGCCTGATCCTCGAGTTCTACAACCCGGGCCTCGGCATTCCCGGCATCACGGGCGTCATCTGTCTGCTGATCGGCGCCTACGCCCTGCAGATGCTGCCCATCAGCTTCGCCGGCCTCGGCCTCATCGTCGTCGGCATCGGCCTGATGATCGCCGAGGCCTTCTCACCGAGCTTCGGCGTGTTCGGCATCGGCGGCGCCGTCGCCTTCGTCGTCGGCTCGGTGCTGCTCCTGGACACGGACCTGCCCGCCTATCAGCTCTCGATCCCGATCATCGCCGCCTTCGCGGCGGCCTCTGCGCTGATCAGCATCGGTACGGTCTACCTCGCCCTGCGCGCGCGCGACTCGCGGGCCGTGAGCGGGCGCGAAGCGATCATCGGCGGCGCCGCCGTGGCCCTCGAGGACTTCGACGGCACGGGCAAGGTGCGCCTGGCGGGCGAGCACTGGCAGGCGCGCAGCACCGGACCGGTCACGGCGGGCCAGACCCTGCGCGTGCGCGCGCTCGACGGCCTCGTGGTGGAAGTGGAGCCCGCACCGGCGCGGGCGGACACGAACGACTGAAGGAGCGAAGCGATGGGCATGTTCACCGGCGCCTTGTTGGCGATCCTCCTCGCCCTGGTGGTCTCGACCTTCCGGGTCCTGCGCGAGTACGAGCGCGGCGTGATCTTCCTGCTCGGCAAGTTCTACAAGGTGAAGGGGCCGGGACTGATCGTCGTGATTCCGCTCCTGCAGACCATGGAACGGGTCGACCTGCGGGTCATCGTCATGGACGTGCCCTCCCAGGACCTGATCACCCACGACAACGTCACCGTGAAGGTGAACGCCGTCATCTACTTCCGCGTGGTGGACCCGCAGCACGCCATCATCAACGTCGAGAACTACATGGAGGCCACGGGGCAGCTCGCGCAGACGACGCTGCGCTCCGTTCTCGGCCAGCACGAACTCGACGAGCTGCTCGCGGAACGGGAGAAGCTCAACGACGACATCCAGGCGATCCTCGATCAGCAGACCGATGCCTGGGGCATCAAGGTCGCGAACGTGGAGATCAAGCACGTGGATCTCGACGAGTCGATGATCCGCGCCATCGCCAAGCAGGCGGAGGCGGAACGGACCCGACGCGCGAAGATCATCCACGCCGAGGGCGAGGAGCAGGCCGCGGAACGGCTGCTGCAGGCCGCCAACATCCTCTCCACGCAGCCCCAGGCGCTGCAGTTGCGCTATCTGCAGACGCTCATCGACATCGCCGGCGACAAGAGCAACACCATCGTCTTCCCGCTGCCCATGGACCTCGCCGAGGCCTTCCGGGGCCTGCAGGGCAACGCGTCGGGACAGACGCCGACCGAGCAGGCATGATCGGCGCCCGTCGGACCAGACGCCCAGGAGCACAGCGATGAACGACCCCGCAGAGAAACCGAAGCTGAACCCGCTGACGCCCGAGGAGCAGCGCGTCATCCTCCACAAGGGCACGGAGATGCCTTTCTCCGGCGAGTACGACGACCATTTCGAAGGCGGCACCTATGTCTGCCGCCATTGCGAGGCGCCGCTCTATCGTTCCGAGGACAAGTTCCAGGCCCACTGCGGCTGGCCCGCCTTCGACGACGAGATCCCCGGCGCCGTGCGCCGCGAGCCCGATGCGGACGGCATGCGCACGGAGATCCTCTGCGCGAACTGCGGCGGCCACCTCGGCCACGTCTTCGAGGGTGAACGGCTCACGGCGAAGAACACGCGGCACTGCGTCAACTCGATCTCCATGAAGTTCGTGCCGGCATCCTGACGCCCCGGGCCGCGCGCCGATCGCTCGTTTTGCGCGCTGCGTCGCACATCGCGCCTTGACGCGGCTGGCCGGCGCCACGATTCTGAAAGCCGATACGTTTGGCGGGGTCGCGACCGTGGTCGCGCCACCGTCCGCAGCGTCGGGTCAGGCATGCAGAACGTACGGAACGTGAGCGATTCATCGGAAGAACTGCGTGACACGGCGGTCGCCCGGCGTGACTGGGTGATGATGGTGCGCGACGATCAGATCGCCTCCGTCGTGCGTCTGGACGCCTTCCTCGAAGCCATCCGCAAGGACCAACCGCTGACACGACCGCGCATCCGGCCGCGCCGGGCGATCTTCGCCCTCGCCGAACCGGACGGCGTCATCCGCGCGGCCTGCGCCTTCACGCTCACGGGCGACGAACAGGGGCGCCTGCGCTTCCCCGCCATACCACTCAGACGGCTCGCGATGTCGGCGCCCGAGGGCCCGGATCTGGGCTGGGGCCCGATCCCCGTCGCCTGCGCCGCCCAGTGTCCGGATCCCGCCTTCGAGCAGGATCTCTGGGGCCTTTCGAGCAAGCAGATCCTCGCGCCGCTGCTGGCGGCTCAGGGCGCTCTGCTCGAGCGCCTGCGTCGTGGCGATGGGCCCGCAACGCCGGAGCGCGACCAGACCGGGGCACGCATCGCCTGGCAGCTTCCCGACCAGGACGCCCTGACCCCGGAGCAACTCGAACACGGTCGACGCGTGGTCGCCGCGCAACAGCGCGCCGGCGAGCAGCATCCCGAGGGCGCCGCGAAGCTCCGCCTTCTCGAGGACGCGAACCGTCGCTATCGCGAAGAGAACGCCCGCCTGCGCCAGGAACTGCTCCGCGCGCGCCGTCAGCTCGGCAGCGAGGCCGGAGGCTGAAAGGGCCGCGGTCGGTGTCCCGATCGCGGCACGTCAGCGCCCCTCAGCTCGACCGTTCTTCGCTGCGCTGCAGCTCCACGCCGTCCACGCGCTCGAAGAACAGCACCTCGTCCACGGACCGCCTCGGCGGACGACCATAGCGGCCGAGGGGCCAGCCGATGGGGATCATCACGCAGCTCGGCGTGTGCTCCGACAGTCCGAGGAAGCGATCGATCTCCTCACCGTGCGCGCGATGCGCGGTCGTGAGAGACGCGCCGAGACCTACGGCGCGGCAGGCCAGCAGCACGTTCTGGACGGCGGGGAACAGCGCCTGCAGCTGCGGTTCACCGCGCCGCGTCCAGCCCGCCACGAACAGCAGCACCGGCGCCTCGTGCAGGTGCTCGGCGAGATGGATCGCCGCTTTCATGTTGCGGCGCTTGGCGTCCGGATAGTCCGGAGACTTCGCCGCCTCGACGGCCGGGGCGATGTAGTCGCGAAAGGTCTCCCGATAGCGCTCCGCGATGAAGGCCCGTCGCTCCGGCTCCGTGACGGCGACGAAGAACCAGGGCTGCCGGTTGCCGCCGCTCGGTGCGAAGGTGCCCGCTTCGCAGACCTTGCGGATCAGCGCCGGCGGCACCGGGTCCGGCCGCAGACGGCGGATCGCTCGCGTCGTGCGGATACCCTCCAGCAACGGCAGCGCCTCACCGCGGCCCTCGATCTCTTCCTCCGTGGGTATGTGGAACTCCTCCACCACTCGCTCCTCCTGTAGCCGATGCGGCATGCTCGTCCGACGAGTCCGCGAACACTACGCTGCGCAGTCGCGATGATCATCGAAGCGATCTCCGAGCTGACCTTCGACGCCTTCTGGCCCACCTTCCGCGACGTGGTCCGCGCGCAGGAGACCTACGCCTACGCGCCCGATCTCGACCGGGAGGCGGCCCGCCAGCTCTGGTGCGAGATACCGGAGCGGACCTTCGTGGCGATCGACCGCAGCGCGGACGGCGACGTCGTGGTCGGCAGCTACTACCTGAAGCCGAACGGCGCCGGCCCCGGTGGTCACGTCTGCAACTGCGGCTACATGGTCGCGGCCGCGGCGCGCGGCCGCGGCGTCGCCACGCGCATGTGCGAGCACTCCCGTGAACTCGCGCGCAGGCTCGGCTACCGGGCCATGCAGCTCAATGCGGTGGTGTCCACGAACGAATCGGCCGTGCAGCTCTGGCAGCGCCTCGGTTTCGAGATCATCGGCCGCGTACCCGAGGGCTTCCGCCATCCGCGAGACGGTTTCGTCGACACGCTGATCATGTACCAGAGGCTCTGAGGCCCCGATCCGACCTCGCCGGTCAGTCCTCGAGATCGGGGAAACGATACTCCCGGGCGAGGTCCGCGACGCGCAGGATCTGCCCCGTCTTCTCCATCAGGTCCGGATCGCGGGCCAGCGCCGCCACCGCGCGGCCGCTGAAGCGCGGCGTCTCGGCCCCCGAGAGATCGAAGCGCACATCGCCCGCGTCCACCGCTGCGAGCAGGAACTCGGTCTTCACGACGCCGGGCCAGAGCGAGACCGCCGCGACGCCGAACGGGCGCAGTTCGTGGGCCATGTCCTGTGCCATGCGGTCGACGGCGGCCTTGCCGGTGCCGTAGGCGACGCTGAACAGGTACTCGCCGCCACCGGCGGAGGAGATGTTCACGATCAGTCCCGAGCGCTGCGCCACCATCAGGGGGGCGGCGTGCACCGACGCCACGTAGTGCGCGCGGCAACCGATACCGACCATGTCGTCCCAGATCGCCACGGGATGGGTCCAGAAGCCGCCGCCGAACACCGGCGGCTCGGGAATGCGGAAGACGTTGTTGACGAGCACGTCGAGGCGGCCCTGCTCCGCCCGCACGCGCTCGAAGAGCGCCGCGATCTGCGCATCGTCACCGTGGTCCACGGTGACCGGGATGCCGACACCTCCCAGGGCACTCACCTCCGCCGCCGTCGCGTCGACCGTCAGCGCCGCCGGAGGCTCGGCCTCCGAGCGGCTACGGCCCGTGACGTAGACCGTGCAGCCAGCCTCCGCGAGCCCCTGGGCGATGCCCCGCCCGACGCCGCGGCTCGCACCGGTCACCACGGCCACCCTTCCTTTCAGATCAGCCATCCCGGTCGTAGACCCAGTAGAGCAGTGCATCCTGGATCTCCCGGCCCGGCCCGCGATCGGCGAGCGGGCCGTTCACCAGCACCGCGACCACGTAGCGCTCGCCGCTCCGCGCCTGCACGTAGCCCGCGATCGCCGACACCTCGTCGAGCGTGCCGGTCTTGACGTGCATGCGCCCCACGGCCCGGCGCCCGCGGAGTCGACCGCTCGCCGTGCCGTCGAGGCCGACGAGGGAGAGCGAGGACACGAACTCGGGCATGTAGGGCGCGTTCCAGCCCGCCAGGAGCAACTGGCCGAGCTGGCGCGCCGTGATGCGCGCCTCGCGGGTCAGTCCGGACGCGTTGTCGATCACCAGGCCCTCGGTGTCCACGCCACTGCGCGCGAGCAGTTCGAGGATCGCCTCGTCGCCCTTCGCGGCCGTGGCCGGCACCCCGAAGCGTTCGGCGCCGAGCGTGAGATGCAGGTGCCGCGTCATGACGTTGTTGGAGTACTTGTTGATCAGGCGCACCACGTCGCCGAGGGGCGGCGATTCGTGCACGTGCAGCAGCGCGTCGCTCTCGGCCGGGAGCGCGATGCCCGTCTCCTCGTCCTCGGGGATCAGGCCTTCGGGCAACGTGCCGAGGCGCCAGCGGCCGCCGAGGTCGCCGCCGAACTGCCGCCAGTAGACGTCGAAGAGGCCGAAGGCGTAGCTCTCCGGGCGCAGTACGGTGCGCGTCATGGCATAGAGATCACAGCCCTTCGGGAAGCGGCCCTCGAGCATCACCCGGTCGCGCTTCGCCACGCCGTCCACCACGTTCAGCGCCACGCCTCGCTGATAGCCGTAGCAGCCCTGCTCGGCGAGGCTCAGCCGGTTGTCCACTTCCAGCTCGGCCAGCGGCGGATCGACGAAGACGTCCACGTGACGCCCGTCCCGGGCCGGCGCGAACTCGAAGCGCGCGGCGTTGAAGTTCACCAGCAGCGGATGGGGCGTCAGGTTGTAGACGCGGTCCGGCTCGCCGTCGAAGGCCGCGAGATCCTCCTCCGGCACCTCGAAGTAGGACGTGTCGAGAACCAGATCGCCCTCGATGCGATCGATGCCCGCGTCGTGGATGCCGCCGACGAGCTTCCAGTACTCCTCCTCCACGAGATAGGGATCGCCGGCACCGCGGAGCAGCAGATCACCCTTCAGCACCCGGTTCTCGACCGGGCCGAGTGCCCAGGCCTCCGTGCGCCAGCGGTAGGCGGGCGTGAGGCCCTGCAGGGCGGCGAAGGTCGTCACGAGCTTGAGCGTGGAGGCCGGCGTGCGCGCGACGTCCGGCAGGTGCACGAGCATCGGCGTCTCGGCGTCGACGGCCTGGACCCAGACGCTGATCTCGTCCGTACCGACCTTCAGGGCGCGGGCGATCTGCTCCACGCGCTGCGGCAGCTCCGCCGCGGCGCCGAGCGGGAGCAGCGACGAGGAGAGGATCAGGGCTGCGCCGAGCGCCCGCGGGCACGGCATGGACGAGACTCCGGTCGGGTTCGGTGGCGGCGCCGCGCATCGCGCGACCCGGCGGCCGCCGATGATGGCGCAGCGAAGTGCGGCGCGCACGCCGGATTCCGATCTCGGATCCAGTGCTCGAACGTCGTCGCTGACGGATGCGGCGCCCCGCCCCTCTCGCACGGACCCGCAGCGATGCACGAGAGGAAGGATCTCGCGGAGAGTCCCGCCTGCCGGCCCCGCGCCCGGACCGTGGCGCCGACGCCCTCAGACCGGCGTCGGCTCCGCGCCGCCGCCCGGTTCGGCCGCATCCTCGTCCACCACTGCGGCATCGCCGACCGCAGGCGCACTCGACGATGCGTCGAGCAGCTCGGCGACACGCTCGCCGAGGATGCCCGAGATGTTGAAGTTCAGCTTCGCGACGATGTTCGGGAAGAACTTGAGGTCCTGCTGCAGCTTCTCGTAGTCGAAGCGGAGCGCGGAGACCGGCGTCGCCGCCTGCACGTTCGCGGTCCGCTCGATGGCGCGGATGTAGCCGATCTCCCCGAACACCTGCCCGGGCTTCAGGACCGCGAGGCGGCGCCGCTCCTCACCGTCCACGCGCACGACCTCGGCCTCGCCGTCGAGGATCAGATACATGCTCCGACCCACGTCGCCCTGCTGCACGAGGCACTCCCCGGCCTCGAACTCGTTGAGCTCCGAGATGAGGATCGCCTTGCGCCGCTGATAGTCGGTCATGCCGCGGAACAGCGGTGAGGTGTCGAGGACTTCGCGGTCCACGGACATGGAGAGGATCTGGTACAGGCCGACGAGGCGGATGCGCGCCATGATGATCGGCGTGACGAGCAGGTTCGCGACGATGGAGATGAGCATGGTCGCCGCGGCCAGCGCGCCGAACTGGGCGACCACCGTGAACGCCGAGAACAGCAGGATGCCGAAGCCGAAGGCGAGCGCCACGGAGGAGACCACGAGCGGCGTCGCCTCTTCCGCCACCGCCTGGCGTACGGCGCCGACATAGTCCGAGGTGCGCCGGCAGAGTTCGTTGTAGCGCGCGAGCAGATGGATCGTGCCGTCGACGGAGATGCCGATGGCGATGACCGCGACGATCGCCGTGCCCGGATTGAGGGGAATCTCCAGCAGGCCCATGGTCCCGAACATGATCGCCACGGGAATCACCGACGGGATCATGGCGATGGCGCCGCCCTTCAGGGACGTGAACATGGCGGACATGATCACGAAGATCAGGGCGAGGAGCAGCGCGAGGCCCTGGATCTGCGCGCCCATCAGCGAATCCGCGGCGCGGTTCACCATGAGATTCTCACCGATGACCATGGCGTCGATGCCCGGCCCGGAGATCTCGTCGAGCACCTCCTCCAGCTCGAAGACGTAGCGGTTCAGCAGGTGGGAGTCGTCGATGCTGTGGCGGACGACGATGTTCGCGCGCCGGTAGTCGGCGGAGACGTAGCTGTCGAGGTCGCCGCGGTGGAAGAACAGCAGGTACTGCGCCACCAGCTCGCGCGACTCCGGAAGCGCGCCTTCGGCGAAGTCGCCGCGGAAGGCCGTGTTCACGTAGCGGAGCTGGTCCGCGAGCGAGACCGACGTGTCGAACACGCCCTGGCGGTCGAGGAAGTCCTGCACCTCCTCGAGGCGGCGCAGATTGCGCGGTTCCAGGAACGCCCGGTCCGCATCGGCCTCGAGCGTGACGAAGAAGACCTTCACGCCGGCCAGATCGGCATTGATCCGGCGCGTCTCCTGGACGAGGGGGCGGTCCTCGGGAAAGTACGACAGGGGATCGTTGGTGGCGTGGAGCGTCGACGCTTCCCAGATGAAGAAGGCGCACAGCAGCGCGGTGATCGCGAGCGTGCGCATCGGGAAGCGGTCCTGCGGGACCCGGAAGACCTCGATGACGCGCGCCGGCAGGCCAGCGGCCTCGTTGCGCTCGAACACGGCCGGCCGCTGGGTGGGACCGAAGCGGTCGAGCAGCATTGGCACCACGAGCAGCGTGACGATGCCGTTGGCGACCATGGCGAAGGTGCTCGCGATGGCGAAGGAGCGGATCAGGCCGATCTCGCTCGCGAGGTTGCTCGCGAAGCCGAGGCCCGTGGTCAGCACCGTCAACAGGAGGGGCAGACCGACGTGGCGGCCGGCGTAGCCGACGGCCGCGCGACGCATGTCCTCGGGTAGATCCTCGTCCTCCTCTTCCGCGCAGGCGCTCGCGTCGAGTCCCCGGAAGAAGGCCGCCATGATGTGCGTGTCCTCGGTGGAACCGATGACGATGATGAGCGAGGGGATCATGGCCGAGAGGATCGTGAGCGGCATGCCGAGCCAGCCGAGGAGGCCGAAGGTCCAGACGATGCTCAGCGCCGAGGTCGCGAGCGGCGCCAGGGCGGCGAGCCCGGAACGCATGAAGAACAGGATCGCGGCGATCAGCACGAAGGCCGACAGCGGGCCGAGCACCATGAAGTCCCGGGCCAGACTCTCGCGCAGCTCCTGGTTGATGCGCGGCGGCCCGACCTGGAACAGTGCATCGAAGTCGCCCGTGTACTCCGCGAGCGCCGCGTCGATCGCGAGATAGAGGTCACGGCTGAAGCCCGCGCGGTCCTCTTCATCGAGGGCCGAGACGACGATCGCGGTGACGGCACCGTCATCCGAGAAGAAGTTGCCGAGATAGAGCGGATTCTCCAGCGCCCGCTCGCGCGCGATGAGCGCCTGGTCGAGGGTCTCGGGGATGCGCTCGAGCACGGGGCGGCTGGTGACACGCCCGTTCTCACCCTGGATCACCCGCAGATCGAACAGGCTGTCCACGCGCAGGACACCGGCGATGCCGGCGAGCTTCGTGCGCAGGCCGTCGAGACGCGCCAGCTTGTCCGGTGACCACAGCTCGTCGTCGCGCACGTAGACGATGGTCTTGTTGTCGGAACCGAACTCGCCCATGACGCGCTGATAGATCAGCCGGTCCGGATCGTCGGTCGGGATGAGGGAATCGAAGCTCGTGTCGAGTTCGAGGCGCCCCATGCCGGCCGCGAGGAACGCGGTCAGGAGCACCAGTACCGCCGAGACGGGCAGCGGGTGGCGGACACCGAGCAGGAACAGACGCGCGATCATCGCCCGTCCTCCACACGCACGAGCACGTCCGGCAGGGCGGAGTCCGGCGGCCCGTCCACGTCCGGCTCGGGCGCGACGCGCGGTGGCCGGTTCGCGACGAGCCATTCGAGGGCGAAGATCTCCTCGGGCACGTAGTCACGGGAGAACACGCGCCGGTCGATCTTCAACAGCGAGCGATGACCGCTGCGGTAGTCCTCCATGAGGATCATGTCGCCACGCCAGAGGGTGCCGTCGACCGGACGCAGGTCGTGCGTCGTCTGCCGCTTCTCGACGCGGCCGAGTTCGTCGTAGTGATCGGTGCGGGTCACGTAGAGATTGCGCGCCCGCACGAAATGGCGCCGGACCGGGCGCGCCGTCGCTGGATCGTCGCGGGCGTCGAAGACGTCGACCACGTGATGGAGGACGCCGTCGACCTGGCGCGAGCGGCGCCGCGCGTAGCGGTAGGCATCGAGATCCTCACCGGTCAGGTTCTCGATGGTGAAGTCCGTTCCGAGAAAGCCCACCGTACTCCCGGCGCCATCACTCTCGACGAGGCGCGCACCGAGGGCCGGGAGATAGACCGCCAGGTCCATCTCTTCCGGTCCCGTGCGCTCGGGGTGGCGCGTGGCGAGGAGCGCCACACCGTCGACTTCCGGGGGGGACGTGAACAGGAGCATGAGGCGGGCCGTACCGTCCGCTTCGACACGGCTGTAGCGCTGCAGGCGGCGCGCCATGCGGTCACCCCGGTGGTCGATGAGCACCATGGACTGCTCCTCGTACACGAAGGGGTACTGCTGATGACGCGCGTAGACCTCCTCCATGAGTGCACGGCCCGAAAGCCCCTCGACGTCGGGCGCCTCTTCCGCCGCCAGTGCACTCGCCTCCCCTGCGACGGCGAGAATCAGCGCCCGGAGCAGATCGTGGAGCCGCGGACGCGCCTTCATCCGGGTGCCTCCGGCGGCGCCCCGGCGGCGCGCTCCGCGACGCTGCGCGCGATGCGCTGCGCGAACTCCGCGAAACTGCGCTGCATGCTCGCCACCAGCGCCGCGTAGTCGCCGCGGCCGACCCGATCGTCGCCCGTGATGCGAGCCGCCTCGGTCGCGAGCACCCGACCGTCCTCCGCGTCCGTCAGTTGCCAGCGCCCGCGCAGCTCGACCCGGCCGTCGCTCCCGCGCTCGAAGCGATCGACGTGCACCTGCAGCCGCAGCTGCGGCGTCGACGCGAGCCGCGCATGCGGCGTCGCCACCTCGGGGGTCGCGAGGACCACGATCAGGTGCTCCGCGAGGACCCGGGCGAGCGTCTTGCGCAGTGGCTCGCTCCACTGATGGGACGTCGCGTAGTCGATCTCGTTGCCGGACCCGCGCGAGGCGAGCTGGACACGCTCGAGGTACTGGGGCACCTCCAGGTCGAGGATCTCGATCGCCAGCGGTCCGTCGCTGCGGAGTACCGGACCGGGCTCCGGGTCGATCAGGTAGTAGTGCACCGTCGCGCCACCGCCGCAGCCGCCGAGGGCGGCCAGTGCGAAGGCGAGCATGACTCCGACCCCTACGAGGCAACGATGCATCAGTCGGCTCCCGATCGCCCGAACAGCACGGACTGGGGCTGGCGCTCCAGCTGCTCGACGAGCGCGCGGATCGCGCGCGCCGTCTCCTCGAGCTCCCCGGTCAGCTGGATCACGTTGTACTGGAGCGGCGCGCTCGGCTGCAGCGCACGATTGACGAGACGCACGGTCCGTTCGAGGTTCACGGCCACCTGCCGCGCCGCACCGAGCGTCTCGTCGAGCTCCGCGTCGTCGACGTCACCGAGGATGCCGCGCAGGGAACCCATGGCCGGCCCGAGATCCGCGAGCGCCGCCTGCAGCTCCGGTGCGTTCGCGAGCGCCTCCGTTCCCTCGAGCGTGCCCTGCAGCGCATCCGCGATCTCGTCGATGCGCACCTGATCGATGCGCGCGACGACGTTCTCGAGCGTCGCGGTGATCGCTTCCACCGTGTTCGGGATCGTCGGCAGCTCCGGTACGCCACCCTGGGCACCGACGAGCGTGAGCGGCGCGTCGGGATAGATGTTCAGCTCGACGAAGAGCTGACCCGTGAGCAGGCTCCCCGTCGCGAGCCGTGCGCGCAGGCCGCGCTCCACGAGGCGAGTCAGCAGCTCCTCGCTGGGCACCGCCGTGTCCGGATCGCGGTCGACGAGGCGTTCCGGTTCGATCTCGACCGTGACCGGGATGCGGAACGCCTGGTCCGCCATGTCGACCTCGAGGTGCACGTCGATCACCTCGCCGATGCGGATGCCGCGGAACTCGACCGGCGCGCCCGCGTTGAGGCCGCGTACGGAGCCGTCGAAGTACATGACGAAGCGGAGCTTCTTGGTGAAGGCGTTCTCGTCGATGTCCTCCCGCGAGGGATGGAGCGTGAAGACCAGATCGGAGACCTCGTCCGTACCGGGTTCCATGCCCGCCGGCGTATCGAAGGCGATGCCGCCGAACATGAGCGACGTCACGGACGCCGTGCGCAGCCGGAAACCGTCGGCGCCCACGGACACGTCCATGCCCGAGACGTTCCAGAAGCGCGTGTTGCCGCGGACCAGCTGATCGAAGGGGTCACGGACGAAGGCCTGGACGAAGACGCTCTGGCGGTCACTGCCGAGTTCCCGGCCCAGGACCTCGCCGGCGAGGATGCCGCGATAGTAGATCGGTGAGCCCGTGTCGACGGAGCCGAGGTCGTCGGTCACGAGCGTGATCCGCGAACCCTCGTCGTCGGCGTTGACCACCGGTTGCTCCTCGAGGCCGACGTAGAAGCTCTGCGGCGCACCGGGACCCGGATCGATCTCGATGTAGGAACCGGAGACGAGTGTGGAGAGGCCCGAGACGCCGCGCACGCTGAGCTGCGGCCTGACCACCCAGAAGCGCGTGTTGCGGCGCAGGAAGTGGTCCGTTCCGGGGTTGAACTGCACCGTCAGGAGCACGCTCTCGAAGTCCTGCGCGAAGCGCACGTTCTCGACGACGCCGATGTCGACGCTCTTGTACTTGATCTTGGTCTTGCCGATCTCGATGCCTTCGGCGGTCCGGAACTGCAGCTCCGCCACCGGGCCCTGTTCCCGGAGCGTGGTGACCACGAGCCAGGCGCCGACGAGGGCCGTGATCAGGGGGATCAGCCAGACCACGGACGGCCCCGTGCGCTCGCGGACCGAGGGCGACTCCGGAGCGAGATCGGTACTCACGGGTGCGCCGCCTCCGGCCGTTCGTCGGGATCGTCGCGGGCGACGGAAGGCGCAGACGGCGCGGGATTGTGGCCCGCCTCGTCCCAGATCAGGCGCGGATCGAAGCTGCGCGCCGCGAGCATGGTGAGCACCACGACGCCACCGAAGAAGGTCGCGCCGATGCCGGGCTCGACGCTGGCGAGCAGGTCGAGACTGACGAGCCCCGAGAGCAGGCCGACGAGGAAGACGTCGACCATGGACCAGGCGCCGACGACCTCCGTGACACGGTAGAGGAAGGTCCGGTCCCGTGGTCGCCAGGCCGAGCGCTTCTCGACGCTGCGCAGCAGGAAGACGAGCGCGGCGAGCTTCGCCACGGGTACGACGACCGACGCGACGAACACGATCGCGGCGAGGCCGAGATAGCCGTTCGAGAGGAGCTTCACCACGCCCGAGAGGATCGTGTCCGGCGACCCACGGCCGAGCTGGCTCACCGTCATGACCGGATACAGCTGCGCCGGGATCATGAGCATCGTCGCGGACAGCACCAGCGCCCAGGTGCGCGTGATGCTGTTCCCGCGACGATGGTGCAGCGGCGTACCGCAGCGCGGGCAGGCGTCGTCGCGTCCGTCGTCGTGCGCGAGGAACGAACAGGTGTGGCAGGCGAGTACGCGGACGCCCGGGCGCAGGTCCTGCTCGCGCAGGGAGTGCGGCGGCACGCGCGCCCAGAGCGCCGACGGCTCGAAGTTGGCGCGCGCCGCGGACAGCATGACCAGCGCGCCGGCGAAGGCGTACAGGCCGATGCCGGGCAGCACCGCGGCCATGGACTTCAGCTTCACCACGGAGATGAGCGTGCCGATCAGGAACACGCCCACCATGGACCAGGGCTCGAGCTCGCGGACGACGCGGTAGGCCGGACCGATCCCCGTCGGCACGAAGCCGAAGCGCACGGGCAGCAGCACGTAGATCATCCCGAGCACCGTGAGCGCAGGGAAGACGATGCTCGTCGCCGCCACCACGAGGCCGAGTTCGCCCATGCCCAGACGCCAGAGCGTGAGCGCGCCGGTATAGACGTGGTTCTCCTGCACCAGGCCGCCGATCTTCATGCCGAGGAAGGGATGGCTGACGGCGATCAGCAGCAGCAGGAGCGCCGAGAGGTGACAGGCGAGGGTCCGGTCGAGGGAGTCGGGAACGTGCCGGTAGAGCTCGGCGCCACAGCGCCGACAGTCCGCGCGCGCCCGCGGCGGGATCGGTTCACGCCGATGCAGACGATCGCATTCGTGGCAGGCGACCAGCGCCCCCACCGCCTGATCCGACATGACAGGAACCCGTCCCCGAAGGCACCCCGGGCCGGGTACTGGCCGGCGCGCCGATCGCAGGACCGTAGCGTCGGCCCTGACAGGTGTCCAGTTCAGCGGCCTGCGTGGGGGTCAGCGCGGGGGACGCGCCCGCAAGGGACCTCGGGCCGGAACGCAGGGTCGCGAAGGGTGCGTGGCGGCAGGCGGTTCCTGCATGACGCGCGTCCGCACGACGGCACGGCGCACGACGAGCGTATTGTTACTAGATAACAATTCTGGTCGAATCGCGCCGCCACGGGGCCGGATCAGGATCGACGGACATGAAGCGCGTCGAAGGAGCACTGAAGACAGTCATCGCCACGTCCATGAGCTGCATCGCGCTGGGCGGCCTGCCCGCGGCTGCTCAGGACGAAGGCGCGGCAGGGATCGAGGAGGTGATGTTCGTCGTCGGCAAGCGCCGCGCCTATCAGGGCAACTTCGATGCGCTGGAGGACCCGACGGCGACGCAGACCATCGACGGCGAGCTGCTCCGGGAGACCGGCGCGCTCGACCTGAACGCAGCGCTCGACCTGTCGTCCTCCGTCGCCCGCCAGAACAACTTCGGTGGGCTCTGGAACAGCTTCTCCGTACGCGGCTTCTCCGGCGACATCAATCTGCCGAGCGGCTACCTCGTCAACGGCTTCAATGCAGGGCGCGGCTTCGGCGGTCCCCGCGACATCGTCGGCATCGAGTCCGTCGAGGTCCTGCGAGGTCCCCGCGGCGCGCTGTTCGGCCGCGGCGAGCCCGGCGGCACCGTGAACCTCGTCACCAAGCGCCCGCAGTTCCGCAGCGGTGGCGAGCTGCGCGCCACGCTCGGGCGCTGGGACCAGCGCCGCCTCGAGGGCGACGCGCAGACGACGCTCGGCGCCGACGAGCGCGTCGCGGTGCGCCTGGTGGGTTTCTACGAGGACGCCGAGAGCTTCCGCGACACGGTCGAGACGGAGCGCCTCGGTTTCTATCCGTCGATCACCTGGGACGTCTCCACCGACACGAGCCTCACCTACGAACTCGAGTACACGGAGCAGGAGATCCCCTTCGACCGCGGCGTCGTCTTCTCCCCGACCATCGGCTTCACACCGCGTGAGACCTTCGTCGGCGAGCCCGGAGACGGCCCGATCGAGACCGAGGTCGTCGGCCATCAGCTCGAACTCCAGCACAACTTCTCCGAGCGCTGGAGCCTGCTCGCCGGCCTCGGCTATCGCGAGACCTCGCTGAAGGGGAACGCCTCGGAGCCGAACTTCGGCGGCCGCCAGACGCTGTTCCTCGACGACCGCACCCTGTCGCGCTTCTTCCGCTTCCGCGATTTCGATTCGGAGTACCTGGTGCTGCGCGCCGAGATCGCCGGCGAGTTCGAGACGGGATCGCTCCGCCATCGCCTGCTCGTGGGCGCCGATCACGACCAGTTCGACAACAGCCTCTTCATTCTCCGCTTCCGTCCCGGGTTCATCCCGGCGGGCACCGACATCGCCACCCTCGATCCCGCCGCGTACCTCTTCCTGGATGCCTTCGCGCCGGTCTACGGGCAGTTCCCGCAGCCCGACCCCGGCCCCAACACGGACCGCGAGGAACAGCTCGACGGCTTCGGCGTCTACGTCCAGGACCAGATCGACGTCACGGAACGCCTCCAGCTCCGCATCGGCGCGCGCTGGGACGACTTCGAGCAGGATCTGACGAACCTGCGGGCAGTGCCGGCGACGACGACGCGCTCTTCCGACACGCGGCTGTCGCCGCAGATCGGTGCCGTGTACCTCGTGAACGACGGCCTCAGCCTCTACGCTTCCTATGGCGAGGGCTTCCGGCAGCAGACCGGCTCCGACTTCCAGGGCAACCAGTTCGACCCGAACGTCACCGAGTCCGCGGAGATCGGCTTCAAGCTCGACGTCGGGACCTTCGTCGACGGTGTGTCCGGCGCCGTCACCGCCGCCCTCTTCCAGGTCGACCAGGACAACATCCTCGTCAATGACGACCGCCCGGAGGCAGTGGCGGCCGGCTTCTTCTCCCTGCCCGCCGGCGAGGCCCGCAGCCGCGGTCTCGAACTCGATGCCAACGTCGACTTCGACAGCGGCTTCGGTCTCTGGCTGTCCTACGCCTACGTCGACGCGGAATTCACGAACAGCAATCCCGATCCGGACTTCGGTGCCCTCATCGAGGAGGGTGACCCGTTGATCAACTCGCCCGAGCACCAGCTCAACCTGCAGGCGAGCCAGCGCCTGACGGTGGCGAACATGGAAGCGCAGATCGGCGCCGGCCTCCTCTACACCGACGAGCGTGCCGGCTGGACGGGCTTCGATTTCCAGCTCCCCGACTACACGACGGTGCGCCTCTTCGGCCAGCTCGAGCCGATTCCCGGCCTCACCCTGCGCCTCGACGTCGACAACGTCTTCGACGAGACCTTCTACACCAACTCCTTCGCCGACGTCTGGGTCGAACCCGGCGCGCCGCGGCGCTATCGGGTGACCGCCGCCTGGACTTTCTGAGGTGCTTGCGCACGCCGCGACGCGACCGAAACAATCCGCGCTTCCTGGAGGCAGGGATCGAGCCATGAGCAGCGAACCCGTCGTCCGTCTCACGGACGTGCACGTCACGCGCGGGGGCCGGAGCGTGCTCCGTGGCCTCGACTTCGAGGTCGCGCCCGGTGAGGTCTTCGCCCTCCTCGGCGGCAACGGCGCCGGTAAATCGACGACGCTGCTGACCTGTCTCGGTCTCATCGACGCGGACCGGGGCACCGTGGAAGTGCTCGGCGCGTCGCCGAGGACCGACGGCGAACGCATCCGCCGGTCCCTCGCCTACCTCCCGGAGCAGGCTCAGCTCTATCCGGAACTCGACGCCTACGAGAACCTCGGCTACTTCCTCGAACTCGCAGCGGTGCCCTTCGATCGTCGCGCGCTCGACGAAGCCCTCGACACCGTGTCCCTGCAGGCGGATGCACGCACCCAGCGCCTCGAGACCTACTCGAAGGGCATGCGGCAGAAGGTGGCCATCGCCCTCGCCCTGCTGCGCGGCACGCCGCTGCTGCTGCTCGACGAGCCCACGTCCGGCCTCGATCCGCTCGCCGTCGACGAGTTCGACGCCCTCGTCCACCGCCTCGGCGACGCCGGCATCGCGGTCCTCATGGTCACCCACGATCTCTACGGTGCGACCCGCGTCGCCTCGCGCCTCGGCCTGCTCCGCGAGGGCCGCCTGAGCAGGATCTTCGAGCGCGACGAGAACGGCATCGACGCCGAAGCCGTGCGCAGCGCCTATGCCTCGGGGAACAGCATGGACGCGCCGCGTGACGCGGACGGCACGGCGGGAAGAGCCGCATGACGACCCTCAGCACCCGCGGACCAGTCGAAGGCCGCGTCGCACCGCGCGGACGCGGCCCGCTGTCCGTGATCGTCGCGGGGACCTGGCGCGCCTGGTGGCGTGACGCGCTGGCCCAGTCCGTGCTGCTGCTGCTCGCGGTGCTGATCGTCGCGAGCGCAGCGCTGCAGTTCGCCGCCGCCACGACGGAGGCCGGGCATCGCGCCACGCACCAGCAGGAGGCGGACGCCGCCTTCGCCGAGCAACCGGACCGCCATCCGCACCGCATGGTCCACTACGGCCACTACGTGTTCCGCACGGCCGCGCCCCTCGCAGTCCTCGAGCCCGGCGTCGACGCCTTCACGGGCCGTTCCATCTTCCTCGAGGGCCACCGCCGCAACACGCCGACCTTCTCGGAGGCGCGGGAAGCGAGCGTGCTCGCACGCTTCGGTGACCTGTCGCCGGCCTTCGTGCTGCAGGTGCTGGTGCCGCTCGTGCTCGTGCTGCTCGGAGCCGGCGCCGTCGCCGGCGAGCGCGAACGCGGCACGGCCCTGATCCTGCTCGCGCAGGGCCTGAAGCCCGCGACGCTGCTCCAGGGCAAGGCCGTCGCCCTCGGCATGGTCGCGCTGCTGGCGCTCCTGCCCCCTGGCCTGGTCGGAGTCTCGCTGGTGCTCGGTGGTGCCGAAACGCCGGCACCGGTGGCGCTGCTGACGCTGAGCCACCTGCTCTATCTGCTCGGCTGGTGCGCGCTCGTCGTCGCCGTCTCCGCCCGGTGTCGACGGCGCAGCGACGCGCTCGTCGGCCTCTTCGTGCTCTGGGGTCTGCTGGTGATCGTCGCCCCCAGGCTCGCGACGGAGCTGACGGCGACGAGCCTCGCGCTGCCCTCCCGCGCCGAAGTGCAGATCGAGACGGCGGTGGCGCTGCGGGAAGTCGGCGATGCGCACAACGAGGCGGACCCGGCCTTCGCGCGCTTCCGTCAGGAGATCCTCGACCGCTACGGCGCCACGCGCATCGAGGATCTGCCGGTGAACTGGCGCGGCCTCGTCGCCGAGCGCGGCGAAGCGGACGGCAAACGCGTGCTCGACCGCTTCGCGGAAGCGCGACTCGAACGGGAGGCCGCGCAGTCCGAACGGCTCGCGCGCTTCGCGTGGGCGAGCCCGCTGCTGGCGATCCGAGAGGTCTCGACGGCCGCCGCCGGAACGGATCTGGCGCAGCATCACCGCTTCCTGCGCGCGGCCGAGGCCCATCGCTTCGAGGTCGTGCAGCGCCTGAACCGTCTGCAGGCCGAGGCCATGACCTATGCGGACGACGTCAACCGAAACGCCGATCCCGAGGCGGGACGACGGGCCCGGGTCGCCGCCGAGAACTGGCGGCAGATACCGCGCTTCGAGTTCCGCATCGCGCCCGCGGCCGAGCGTTCCAGGGCGGCCCTCGCGCACGTCGGACCGCTCCTGCTCTGGGTGTGCCTGGCGCTGATCGTGCCGACCGCGGGCCGCCTGTTCATCGACGCCCGGGTGGACGCGGTGGAAGGTGCGGACATCTCGCTGCTGCAGCGTGAGGCCGTCAACGACGCCTGGGATCTGCCGAAGTCGGCGACCTACGATCGCTTCTTAGCGAGCCACCCGGAGTGGGCCGACGCGCCCCGGTCGGAAGAGGGCTTCCAGTGGCATTGGTACTACGCGTTCCAGCAGGTGGGTGACGAGGCGGCGGCCCCTCTGGCGGCGCGCTATCGCTCCGCCCTCGAGCAACGCGACGCGCTCGCGGCCCGCCTGTCCTGGCTGTCACCGGCGGTCGCGGTGCAGCGATGGCTGCAGGGTCTCGCGCGCACGGACACGGCGGCGACGCTCCGCTACGAGGCGCGGATTCGCGCATTCCACCGCGCCCTCCGCGAGTTCTACTACCCGCTGCTGTTCGAGGACCCGCCCTACGACCCTGCCCGCCTCGAGCGTCTGCCGGATTTCGCCGGCTTCGCAGCGCCCGCTTCCTGACGGACGCCGACTGTCCCTGCATCATCCCTTGACCTAGAGTAGGCGCTGTCCAGGCGGCTCCAAGGCAGGAGCGCAGGAGGCTGTGCGGGGTCAGGGTGACGCCGTCCGGCGTGCCCCGGGGAGCGATGGATGAACGACGCGCAAGCGCTCGAGATCGACGCGGAGCTGTTCCGCCTGCTGATCGATCAGAGCCTGGACGTGATCACGCTGACCACGGCCGAGGGGATCGTGCTCTACGAGAGCCCGTCCGTGCAGGCGGTGCTCGGCTACACGCCGGACGAACTCCTGGGGCAGCAGGTCGCCGACTATCTGCATCCGGAAGATCGGGCACGCATGGTCGGATCCATCGGCCGCATCTTCGAGACGGACGACGTCCGCGCCACCGAATTCCGCTTTCGCCACAAGCAGGGCGACTGGCGGCGCCTCGAAGGTTATGGCCGCTCGATCGAGCACGCGGGCCGGCGACTGCTGGTGGTCAACAGCCGCGACGTCACGGAGCGCAACGAACAGCTGCGCCAGATCGAGCGTCAGCGCGACCTCTTCGCCAAGACCTTCGCCTCCTCCTGCAGCCTGAAGTCCGTGTCCTCCGTCGGCGACGGCCACCTCGTGGACGTCAACGACGCCTGGACGAAGACTTTCGGCATCCCGCGCGAGGAGGCGATCGGACGCAGCGCCACGGATCTCGGTCTGTGGGGCACGAGTTCGGAACAGCGAGCCCGGCTCCTCGCCCGCCTGTTGAACGGCGAGAAGGTGACCTCCGAGATCGTGCATTTCCGGGCGCGGGACGGCGAACCGAGGATCGTGCGTCTCGATGGGGAGATCGTCGACCTCGACGGTGAGCGCTGCCTCCTCTTCTCCGGCATCGACCTCACGGACGAACTGCGTGCGCAGGAGCAGCTCCGGCAGTCGCAGAAGCTGGAGGCGCTGGGCCAGCTGACCGGCGGCGTCGCCCACGACTTCAACAACCTGCTCGGGGTGATCATGGGCCATGCGGAGATGCTGGCCGACCTGCACGCCGCGGACCCCGGAGACCGCCAGCACCTGGAACCGCTCATGCAGGCCTGCGAACGCGCCGCATCGCTCACGCGCCAGCTCCTCGCCTTCGCCCGCCGCCAACCCCTGGCCCCGAAGACCATCCGCGTGGACGAACACCTCGAGGGCCTTCGCACCATGCTGGAGGCCAGCCTCAGGGACAGCGTCGAGTTCGAGATCGTCGGCGCGCCCGGCCTCTGGAACTGCCACGCCGATCCCGGTCAGCTGGACAGCGCGCTCCTGAACCTCGTCCTCAATGCGCGGGACGCCATGCCCGACGGGGGCTCGATCCGCATCGAGGCGCGCAATCGCCGGGTACCGGCCGGGGAAGCCGGCTCCGACGGAGACCTCGCTCCGGGGGACTACGTCGCGCTCGCGGTCCGCGACACGGGTCGGGGCATCGAGCCCGATCACCTCCGACACGTCTTCGAACCCTTCTTCACGACCAAGGAGATCGGCGCGGGCACGGGCCTCGGCCTCTCCATGGTGTTCGGCTTCGCGCACCAGAGTGGCGGCGCCGTGACGATCGACAGCGAACCCGGACGCGGCACGACCGTGGAACTCTGCCTGCCGCGCAGCAGCGAGGCCGTCGAGGCACGATCGGAGCACGGCGCGCCCGTGGCGCGGGCCGCCGGGTCCGAATCCGTCCTCGTGCTCGAGGACAACGATTCGCTGCGCAGACTGCTCTCGCGCCAGCTGAAGCGACTCGGCTACGAACCGCTCGAGGCGCGAGACGAGGCCGCGTTCCGGGCGCTGCTCGAGTCCGGCACAGGCGTCGATCTGCTCGTGTCCGACATCAACCTGCCCGGCCCGCGTTCGGGACCGGAGCTCGCACGGGCACTCCGGGAGGCGCGCGCCGGCACCCCGGTGCTGTTCATCTCCGGCAACCCGGACTGGAACCCGCAGCAGCTGGGCGAGCAGGACCGGGTGCTGACCAAACCCTTCGGCATGCGCGAATTCGCCAGCGCCGTACGCGAGAGCCTCGGCGATCGCGTCGATCCCGCGCCGCCCCTCGCCCAGGAGCCGACCTGGACAGCCTGAGGACACGCTTCCGACGCTGCGCTCACTGGCCTGCAAGCTCCTTCGGGCGCTCCTACGATGATGCTGCGTTGCAGTCGACGACGACGCGCAGCGAGCCCGTGCAGCATGCAGCCGCAGCGGGCTGGACGAGTCGTTCGTAGGTTCCCTAGGGTGGCAGTCACGACCGTCACCCCAGGAGCCACCATGTCCGCTGTCGCCCTCGACGCCACCGCCATCGACGCCCTCGCCCGTGAACTCTCCGACTGGACCCTCGACGAGGATCGCAGCGGCATTCGCCGCCGCCTCCGCTTCGCCGACTTCTCCGAAGCGTTCGGCTTCATGACGCGCGTGGCCATGAAGGCGGAGACCATGAACCATCACCCGGAGTGGTCGAACGTCTACGCGACCGTCGAGATCCGCCTCTCCACCCACGATGTGGGCGGCCTGTCGATCCTCGACGCGGAGCTGGCACGATTCGTCGATTCGATCGTGCCTTGACGCAGGTCGCGTGCGTCTCCTGCCGCGGGAGTAGACTCGGAGGAGGATCGAGGGAGGAGTCGCCATGACGGACATCGCCGCCATCCGGGAAAAGCTGCTCGCCGAGCGTGCCCGCATGCTCGAGCGCGTGCAGCGCCTCGACGACAACGTCCATCACCGCGAAGAACCGCTGCCCCAGGATTTCGCGGAGCAGGCGGTGGAACTCGAGAACCAGGAGGTGCTCGAGGCCCTAGACGACGATGCCCGCGCCGATCTCCGTCAGATCCAGCGTGCGCTCGAGCGCATCGACGACGGAAGCTACGGCGAATGCGCGCGCTGCGGCGAAGACATCAACCCCGCTCGACTCGCTGCCCTGCCCGCCGCGACGCTGTGCATACGCTGCGCGAGCGCCGCCGAAGCGGGGTGACCCCGGGCCCTGCGATCAGGCCAGCGCGAGTACCGCACCGACGATCGATCCCAGCACGAGCAGGATGTTCGGCAGGAAGCTGAGCATCATGCCCGGTCCCCGGCTGGCGGGATCGGCGATGTACTGGCGCGCGTAGAGCGCCCGCCCGACCACGAACAGCACGCCGAGACCGGCGGCCCAGAGGTCGCTGACGAACCAGCCGAAGGCGAACAGCGCCGGCAGGAACACCACCAGCTGTTCCTGCGTGTTCATCTGCACGCGATAGCGCTTGTCGAACTCCGGATGGCCGCTCGTGGCCGGCGCATCGACGCCGTAGGCGCCGCGCGCTCGACCGACCATGAGGGCAAAGGCGATGAACTCGAGCAGTGCGAGCATCGCCACGATCGTGGTCAGGGCCATGGTGTATCCCCCGTCATTGATAGGCACTGAAGGCTTCCGCCTGTTCTTCGGTCAGGTAGTCGAATTCGCCGAGCGTGCAGGCGCCGACGCGCGAGAACTGGTTGCCGATGCCGAGCCGGTCGAGCAGATCTACGATGTCACCGGCACACAGGCTCGCAGAACGCACGTCGTAGGAGATCACGACGTCCGAACGCAGGGCGATGCAGCGCGAGCGAAGGCGCGAGCGCCAGACCTCGCCGTTCTGATAGTAGAAGAGCAGCGAGTGGTTGCCGACCGGTTGCACCTTGCGGATCCGTCGCGCGCTGACGCAGCGCTGGGGCTCCGCCGGCGGAAAATCCTCGTAGCGCTGCGTGACGTCCTCTTCGCTCTCCTGCACAGGGTCCTCGGCTGCGTCGCGGCCGGCGCAACCCGCGACCAGCAGGAGGAGCAGGAGGAGATGGATCGAGCGTCCCTTCATGGCCGTCGGGTCTGCGTCGCTTCCGGGCGCGTCATGCTACGCACGCGCGGGCCGTGCGGCACGCGGCGCGGCATCTCGGTGGCCCCGCGGCAGGCGATGGAACTGCATGGCCAGGGCCGTACGCGGGACGAAACCCCACCAGTGCCCTTCCCCCGGCTGAGGGATGCCGTCCGCGTCCACCGTCCAGGCGCCGTCCGCTGCCACGGGGATCAGATCGAGCGCCGCAGGCAGGTCCGCCGCCTCCTCGAGCACGTACCGCGCGAAGGCGCGGACGAAGTGCTGGCCGACGTTGTTCAGGCGCCGTGGGTCCCAGACCGGTTCCGCGTAGTGCCCCCAGTCGGCGGGATGGGAGGCGGCCGCGAGGGGCGGCGGATTCGGCGCGACGTTGTGCCGCCCCTGTTCGTAGACCAGGAGGAAGCGCTCCGCACCCGTGGTCCCGGCGAACAGGGACAGCACGCCCGGCTGCCAACCGACGACGTCGTCCTCACGCCCGGCGACGAAGAGCGTCGGCACGACGAGGCTGCGCAAGCCGTCCTCGTCCCAGACCCGGTGCTGGCCGCCCCAGGGCGCGAAGGCCACCACACCGCGGATACGCGGATCCGGCGCGCCGAGCGCAGCGGCGCCGCGGGGGGCCAGCAGCCCGTGCGGCACGGCACGCTCGTTCTGCACGAAGGCCTCCGAGAAACCCGCGCCGGCCGCGTTCAGCACGCCATAGCCACCCATGGAGTAGCCGACGAGGAGTGTGCGGCCGGCGTCGATGCGGCCCTCGAGCAGCGCGTCCTCCCGATCGAGGCGCTCCGCCACGTCGAGCGTCCCGAGGATGTCCGTCGGCCGGTGCAGGAGCGTCTCGGCGAAATCGCCGACGGCCCCGTGCGTCGATGCCGGGTGGTCGATGGCCACGACCACGTGTCCGCAGGACGCAAGGTGCTCGCAGAGCCAGGAGAGCAGCACCCGCGAACCGGGATAGCCGTGCGAGACGATCGTCAGGGGTGAACGCAGGGCAGCGGCGGCCGCGTCGCGCGCCGCTCGGCCGGCGAAGGTGAAGGGCGTCGCGGGACGGGTCGGATCGTCCGGCGTACGCCCGAGGCGGTCCCCGTACTCGCAGACCTCGACCGCGTCGTCGACGGCCGGGTACCAGATCTCGAGCGTGAGCCCGCGGTCGCTGCGCACCGTCGCCACGCCGCTCGAGGCGCCGAGATCGAGCGCGTCCGGAAGCACGACCGCCCGGGTCGTGACGCCGACGCGATGCGGGCCGCGGCGGGCGAGTGCGGGTGCATCGGGCAGCGCATCGCCGGGCAGCCAGGAGGTATCGGACACGATCGAGGTCCCCTTCCCGTACGGTGGGCGAGCATACTCGACGCCATGAGCGAAGGAGAGGGACAGGACCCGTTCGCCAGCGGGCGACCGGTGCTCCTCGACGGCGGCGTCGGCTCGGAACTGCGCCGTCGCGGTGCCGGCGCCGACCCGGAGAGCTGGCTCGGCCACGCCATCGTGGCCGCACCGGAACTGCTCGAGGCCGTGCACGCCGACTACACGGCAGCGGGCTCGACCTGGGCCACGGCGGCCACCTTCTCCGCCACGCCGCTGCGCCTGTCGAACGACGCCAGCTGGCGCCGCTGCGTCGACCTGGCCGTGGGCGCTGCACGGCGAGGCGGGCCTGGCCGCGTCGCCGGCGCCCTCAGCACGGTCCCGCCATCCTTCGATGCCGGCCGCTGGCCGGGCGGCGACGTGGAGCGGGCAGCCTTCGACGAGCTGGTGGCGGCCCTGCTGGCGGCCGGTATCGACGCGCTCGCCCTGGAGATGATCCAGGACAGCGAGCACGGCGGCGCGGCACTCGAGGCAGCCGCCGCCGGGACCCGGGCCGCGGGCATCCCGCTCTGGCTCGGTGTCTGCGCCCGGCGCACGTCGAAGGGACTCGGCTGCTTCGATTTCCCCGAGCGGGACTTCTCGCGCGTGCTCGCCGAGCTGCTCGCACGACAGCGACCCGACGCGGTGGTACTGATGCACACGCCGCTCGACGCCGTCCTGCCGGCGCTCGCGGCGATCCGCGCCCACTGGGACGGCCCGCTCGCCGTGCGCCCCGAACTCCCCTATCCGGAGGACGGCACGAGCACGGAGCCGACGGCGCCGGGCATCCTCGCGGATGCACTCGCCGGCTGGCCGGTCGCCGATCTGGCCGCCGTCGGCGGCTGCTGCGGAACGCGCCCCGACCAGATCGCGGCGCTGGCCGCCGGGCTGGACCGCGCTCGGGCCACGGCCCTCGTGAAACGTCGCGGAAGCGTATAGTCGAGCGCAGCGGGCCACCTCGGCCCGAGCGCCCAGGGGAGGGAACGCGCATGGCGAAACCGATGCCGAAGCATCCGAATCTGAAGGGCAACTTCGCCCCCATCGGCATGGAATGCGACGCCCCTGACCTCATCGTCCACGGGCAGATTCCCGCCGAACTGCGCGGCACCTACTACCGCAATGGCCCGGATCCGCAGTTCGCCCCGCGAGGCCAGCATCACTGGTTCGCAGGCGACGGGATGATCCACGCCTTCCACATCGAAGATGGCCGCTGCGCCTACCTGAACCGCTGGGTACGCACGAAGAAGTGGGAACTCGAACACGCCGCGCACGAATCGCTGTTCGCACCCTTCGATCCCGCGAGTGCGGACCCCTCCGTCGCGGGTGTGGATTCCACCCTCGCGAACACCAACATCGTCTGGCACGGCGGCCGCCTGCTGGCGCTCGAGGAGGGCCACGCGCCCTTCGAACTCGACCCCGTGACGCTGGCATCGAAGGGCGAATGGACCTTCGACGACGCCCTCGTGGGGCCCATGACGGCGCACCCGAAGCTCGATCCGGAGACCGGCGAGATGCTGTTCTTCGGCTACATGGCGGACGGGCCCTTCACGCCCGGTATCCGCTATCACGTGGTCGGCGCCGACGGGAAGCTCACGCGCTCGGACCACTTCGAGGCGCCCTACGCGAGCATGGTCCACGATTTCGTGACCACGGCCGAGCACGTGCTCTTCCCGATCTTTCCGCTGACGGGTTCGCTGGAGCGCGCGATGGTCGGGGCGCCTCCCTTCGCCTGGGAGCCCGAGAAGGGTACGCACATCGGCATCATGGGACGCGACGAGGACTGCTCCGCCCTGCGCTGGTTCGAGCACGACCCCTGCTACGTGTTCCACCCCATGAACGCCTGGACCGAAGGCGCGAAGGTCTTCGCGGACGTCATGAAGTACGAGCAGGCGCCGCTGTTCCCGAATCCTGACGGCAGCCCCGGCGATCCGGACAAGAGCGAGGCGAAGCTCGTGCGCTGGGAGTTCGATCTCGCCGCCGACAGCAGCGCGGTGAAGGAAACCCAGCTCGACGACATGTCGGGCGAGTTCCCGCGCCTCGACGAACGTCGGACCGGCCTGTCCTATCGGCATGGCTACTATGGCTGCGCGGAGCCCGGCAGGCGCCTGCCGGCCTTCGACACCATCGGCCACGTCGACCACGCGACCGGGGCCCGCAGGTTCCGACGCTTCGATGCCGGTGACGGCGTCTCCGAGCCGATCTTCGTACCCCGCAGACCGGACGCACCGGAGGGAGACGGCTTCCTGCTGACGCTCGTCTACCGCGCCGCCGAGAACCGCAGCGACCTGCTGATCCTCGATGCACAGGCCATCGACGCGGAGCCCCTCGCCCGTATCGAGATCCCCGTGCGCGTGCCCTACGGCTTCCACGGCAACTGGCGCAGCGCAACGGCCTGAGCGCCCCCGGGCGGGAAGGCGCGAGGGCCGCACCGGGCCGGTGCGAGCCCTCGCGAAGCGGTCCATCTGCCCGGGATCGCCGAGCGCGCACCACCGGGCCGGCCGTCGCGGCTCTGGTCATGGCGCCGCCCGCTTCCGTCGCCAGCTCACGCCGCGGCGCTCTGCCGCTCTCCTTCGCCAGGGGCGCCGCTGAGCAATGCGGCCGGCCCTCTGGCATTCTGTCGTCGCTCGCAGCAGGGCGCGTTCCCGGAGGCGTGGGGGCCACGTCGAGCGGACGCACCGCGGTGGCGTGCCCCGACGGCACGCCCCGCAGGGCGGGCACTCGCGGCACCATTGCTCGGAGGCTCCGGACTTCATGACAGAGAACCTGGTCACGGCCTGCGTGCTCATCATCGGCAACGAGATCCTCTCGGGCCGGACCCAGGACGCGAACCTGTCCTTCATCGCGCGCAACCTGAACGAGCACGGCATCCAGGTGCGCGAGGCGCGCACGGTCCCCGACGTGGAGTCCGTGATCGTCGCCACGCTCAACGAGGTGCGCGCGAAGTTCGACTACGTCTTCACGACGGGCGGCATCGGCCCCACGCACGACGACATCACCGCCGACTGCGTCGCGAAGGCCTTCGGCGTCGGTCTCGAGATGCACCCCGTGATCGAGGCGCAGATCCGCGCCTTCTCGGCCCAGCGCGGCCTCTCGGAGGACGTCATGCAGGCGAGCCTGCGCATGGCGCGCGTACCGCAGGGCGGTGATCTCATCGAGACGAAGGTCGGCGCGCCGGGGTTCACCATCGGCAACGTCTACGTGATGGCCGGTATTCCGAGCGTCATGCAGTCCATGCTCACGCTGCTGCTGCCGAAGCTCGAGGGTGCGCGCCCGGTGCGCGCCCGCAGCGTCGGTGCCTTCCTCGGCGAGTCGATGGTCGCGGAACGCCTGGGCGCGATCCAGGACGCCAATCCCGACGTCGACATCGGCAGCTACCCCTTCAGCGAGGACGGCCGCTACGGCACCACCCTCGTGGTCCGCGGCACCGACGAAGCCCGCCTCGAGGCCGTCCTCGAGGAACTGCGGACCCTCATCGTCGTCCACGGCGCCGAACCCCTCGACCGCTCCTGACCAGAGGGGTCGGAGTGACCAGAGGGGTCGGAGTGGTTTTTTCCTGACCACTCCGGCACCCATCCCGTGCAAGCAGGCAGCGCTTCGATGACTTGCGATCGGCGCTGTGCGAGATCGCCCCGTTTCGCGAGGACATCGTCGACCCTGAGAAGGCGGCGGATTCAACAGGATCAGTGAGTTACGAGGGTTCGGGGGCCAGGGTGGTCAGGAAAAAACCACTCCGACCCCTTGCTAGGGAGGATCGGCGGGGTACTCGGACATATGGCGTAGGAAATCGGCGAGCGTGCGGCCGGGTTCGTCCTCGAAGCCTGAACCGAGCAGGTCGGCCCGGTGGATGCGATCGATGCGGAAGTTGCGGAAGTCCTGCCGCAGCTCGCACCAGGCGCCGAGGGCCCAGGTTGCACCCCAGTAGTTGAGCAGCAGCGGACGCACGATACGCTCCGTGGCCCGGCCCTCGACATCGCGGTAGTCGAGAAACAGGCGCACGCGGTCGTTGATGGCCCCGCGCACGACGCCGAGGGTCTCCGCGACGTCAGGGTAGGTCTGGAACTCGGGCACGAACAGACGTCTGCCGTCCAGCCGTGGCCGCAGCCGCTCCGGGAGCACGGCTTCCACCTTGGCGAGGATCGACTCCGCCGCGCTCGCGAGGCGGGCATCGCCGTAGGTCCGCGCCACGTCGACACCGAACAGCAGCGCCTCCAGTTCCTCCTCGTCGAACATGAGCGGCGGCAGCTGGAAACCCCGACGCAGGCAGTACCCCACCCCCGCTTCGCCCTCGATCGGCACGCCGGATTCCACCAAGGCGCGGATGTCGCGATAGACGGTGCGCTCGGACACCTCCAGCCGTTCCGCGAGGGCGCGCGCGGTGACCACCCGCCCTCGCCCGAGCTGGAGCACGATCTGGAACAGGCGATCGGCGGGTCGCATGACGCCATGGTAGGCGAAGCGACCCCACCCGCGACACACTTCCTGACAGACCGTTGTCAGGAGAATCGCCGCTCGAGCCCGCTGTCTTCCTACGTACTGACACCACGGTGTCAGGAGGGGAGGCGCAACATGGCGTCAGCGCGGCGGACGAGGGGGACCGACCGGTCCCGGCCCCGCGCGCACGGGAGGAACGGCTCATGGACAGGTCCCGGGGCAGCTGTCGTTCACTGGCGATCAGGCGTCGCGCCGACGCTTCGAGTACCCCTAGGGGTCTCGAGGTCGCGCTCGGATCGCTCGCCGGCATCTGGCTACGCTTCGCACGCAACCGCGTACGCGGGCACCTCGCACTCATCGGTCCCGGCGCTCCGGTGCTCTGCCGCTGCCATCCGCCCGCTCCTCGTACGCCCGATGCGCAGGAGACACGACGTGACGGTCATGGAACTCGGCGCCACGCTCGTGACGATGAACGACGAGGGCAAGGAGTCGGAGTTCGCGGCGCAGTAGCGCGCCCGGGACATCGTCAGCGTCGAAGGCCGGAGTTCCGAGGCGCTGCCCGGCCGGCTGGAAGGGATCGACGCCGTCCTCCGCAGGCACGGACGGCGCCGGGCCGACGACGAAGCACACAGCAGCACGGCCGCAGGGCCCTGCGTCGGGCATCGTGACGATCAGTTCGCCGTCCGTGTCCTCGTCGCCGTCGCCATCAGGAGGGGCCACCTCCACGCCGCCACCCACTCGTCCGGACCGTGGTCGATCGCCTCGCACGCCTTGCCCATGCCTCGCCTCTCCGATGATCATCGTCGGCCCCGCCGCGCGAGAACCCGCTATCCATGGACGCGACGCCAGGCCCCGCCCGTGAAGAACTCGTGCTCACCAGTGTCGCCGGCACGGAGGCGCGCCTCGAGATCGCCGGCGTCGGCGCCCGCAGCTTCGCCTTCATCATCGACTGGCACATACGCCTGCTCGCGGCCGTCGTCTGGTTCGGCGGCGCAGGCTTTCTCGTGGGCCGCTACGTCGGCCCGGGCGCGATCTTCGAAGGCAGCATCAGCTGGATCGCCTGGCTGACCTTCGCGCCACCGGCCGCGATCTACTTCCTCTACCATCCGGTGATCGAGGCCCTGACGGGCACGACGCCGGGCAAGCGCTATGCCGGGGTACGGATCGTCACGGACCAGGGCCTGCGGCCCTCCCTCGGCGCGGTCCTCGTGCGCAACCTGCTCCGCGTGGTCGACTCCCTGCCGACCCTCTACGTCATCGGCCTGAGCGTGGCGATCGTCGACGGTCGCGCCCGACGCCTGGGCGACATGGCGGCCGGCACGCTGCTGGTGCGAGTCGAGGAGCGCGTCGACGAGGTCCTCGATGCGCTCGGTGCACGAGGGCCGAACGATCTCGATCCACAGCTCGCGGAGCTGATCACCGATCTGCTCGGACGCTGGAAGACGCTCGCCCGCGATCGCCGCGCCGAACTCGGCCGGCGCGTGCTCGCACGGGCCGGCGTCGAATCCCCGCCGGGCGACGACGAGGCGCTGCGCGCACGCCTCGCAGCACTCGTCGGAGCGCCGTCTTGACGATCACGACGGAGCAGACGCTCGCGCGCTGGCTCGACGGCAGGCTCGAGGCCTGGCGCGAGATCGACCGGCTGCTGGCGAAGAGGCCGAGGCAGCGAACGCTGGAGGAAGCGCGCCGGCTCCTCGCCGCCTATCGCAGTCTCGGCCGTGACCTTGCGCTGGCTCGCCGCGAGATGCCGGAGGCCCGCACCACCGCCGCGCTCGGCGCACTCTTCGGGCGCCTTCACGCGGAGATCAGCGCGCCGGCGAGCTCCTGGCGCGACGGCGTCGCCGAGCTCTACCGCACGAGGATCCCCGCGGCGATGACGCGCCTGCGCACGGAACTGGTCCTGGTCACCACGCTGTTCTTCGTCGCAGCCCTCGCCGGCTGGATCTGCGTGAACCTCGCCCCCGAGACGGTGGAACTCGTGCTCGGCGACGCGGCCATCGCGCGCGTCGAGGGCGGCGGCCTCTGGACCGATGACCTGCACGGCGTCGTTCCGGCCTCGCAGCTGTCCACCTCGATCATGACGAACAACATCATGGTGACGATCTGGGCCGTACTGCTGGGCCTGTTCTTCGGCTTCGGCACGCTCTGGATCATCACCCTCAATGGCGTGATGCTCGGCGCGGTGTTCGCCTTCACCGGCCGCCACGGTGTCGCGGACGAACTCGCGCGCTTCGTGCTCGCACACGGCATCGTCGAGATCTCCGTGATCCTGCTCGGCGGCGCCATGGGCATGCGCCTCGGCCTCGCCCTCGCCCGCCCCGGGCTGCTCGGGCGCGCCGAGTCGCTGCGCGCCGAAGCCGCCGCCCTGCTGCCCTTGCTCGCCGTGGCGGTCCCGGCCCTCGTGGGCTGCGGCGTCATCGAGGGCTACGTCTCCCCCGACCCGGACATCGGCTGGCTGCCCCGGCTGCTCATCGGCCTGGGCTGGATGATGCTGTTCCTCGCGGTGCTCGCGGGTCTGCGCGGCGTGCGCCTGCTCGATCGACGTGAGGATCCGGCCTTCGCCTCAGACCCGGTGCTCGCGCCGGAGCCGCGCATAGCGGCGCCGTAGCGCCCCGTCCAGTTCGTCGGCGTGTGTGTGCACGACCTCGGCGCCGAGGCGCTGCAGGCGCAGCCGCGTCCCCTCCGCCACACGATCGAGTTCCTCCACGGCGAGCGCGTACCAGGGGTCGCGCCAGCCCTCGGGACGCCGCTGCGCGAGCGCCTCCGACTCCTCGTCACGGATCGCCGCAACGAGCGGCAGGTGCACGGGGCGCAGCAGGCGCGTGGCGGCGACCAGCTGTCCCGCCGCGTCCGCGTCGTCGAGGTCCGCGAACACGACGACGAGGGCACGATGGCGCACCATGGCCCGCACCTCGAGCATGGCCGCGAGCGGGTTCGACTCACGCGACCGGGCATCCGCACCGCCGAGCGCACCGCGGATGCGTTCGAGCTGCGCACGTCCGCGCCCCACCGGCACGCGAACGAGGACACGATCGGCGTAGACGAGCAGGCCCGAGCGGTCACCGTGGAGTTCAGCGTACTCGGCGAGGCGCGCCGCGACGTTCGCCGCGTGGCCGAAGCGCGTGAGCGGCCCCTGAACGATGCCGGCGCCGAGCCCCGCATCGAGCACCAGCACCAGCTCGAGTTGCTCCTCGGCTTCCGTCTCGCGGATCACGGGCCGGGCGCGCCGCGCCGTGGCCTTCCAGTCGATGCGCGCCGCGCTGTCACCGGGGCGCTGCTCGCGCAGGGCGAACACCTCGGCGCCGTGCCCTGCGCGCGGTCGCCTGCGCCCGCCGAGTGGCGCGCTGCCGGGCGTGCCGATGCGGTCGGCAAGTCGCGCCGGCGCGACGCGCAGGGCCTCTTCCACTGGCAGGCGACGCTGCCAGTAGCCGAGGCCGAGCGCCCCCGCCAGTTCGAGCCACTGGGCACCGAGCGTGGTCGGGCCGAGGCGCACGGGCAGTACCTCGGCGTCGTAGCTCGCGGGCCCGTCGACCGGCGGCTGCCCGCCCCGGATCGCGAGATCGAATCGTCCGTCACCCGAAGTTGCGTGCAGACCCTCGCTGCCGACGAGCCGGTGACGCGCTCGCACCGGGCGCTCGGCATCGAGCTCGACGCGCACGCGCGTCGGTACCCCGAGGCGCGGCGTGCGCTCTGCCGAGAGCCCGAGGCGAAGGGGCAGATTGCGCGCCTCCCACCACTCCCAGGCGAGCGCCGCCGCGAGCAGCAGCACGCTCCAGCGCCAGAGGCCCAGCGGCTCCGCCCCCCAGAAGGCGGCCACCGCGAGCAGGACCACGATGCCCGCGAGCGCGAGAAACCGGAGCGACAGGCGCACGACGAAGCGATCAGCGCGGTACGGGCACGGCGGCGAGCAGCGCGTCGGTCACGTCCACGCCGCTGCGACCGTCGAGCTGCGCGTCCGGCGACAGCAGCAGGCGATGCGGCAGGACCCAGGGCGCGACACGCTTGACGTCGTCGGGGCGGACGAAGGCTTCGCCCGCCGCGCAGGCGGCCACGCGTGCCATGAGCAGCAGCGCGCGGGCCCCGCGCGTCGACAGCCCCAGGGCGAGATCCTCGTGCCGGCGCGAGGCCGTCGCGATCGCGACCACGTAGGCGAGGAGCGCGTCCTCGACGGTCACCTGGTCGATCGCCTCCCGCGCCCGTCCGAGCAGTGCGGCATCCACGTCGATGGGAGAGGCCGCCGGCCAGCGCGCCTCGGTCATGGCGTAGGTCGCGAGGATGCGCTGTTCCGTCTCCGCATCCGGATACTCGATGGCCAGGCGGATCAGGAAGCGATCGATCTGCGATTCGGGCAGGGGATAGGTGCCCTCGAACTCGATGGGATTCTGCGTCGCCACCACCATGAACTCCGCCGGAAGCGCATGGCGCTCGCCGTCCACGGTCACCGCACGCTCCTCCATGGCTTCGAGCAGCGCGGACTGGGTCCGCGGTCCGGTCCGGTTGATCTCGTCGACGAGCAGCAGATCCGTGAAGACCGGCCCGGGCCGGAACCGGAAGCGGTTCGACTCCGCCTCGTAGACCGTCGTGCCGACGACGTCGGCCGGCATCAGATCGGGCGTGCACTGCACGCGTGCGAAACCACCCCCGAAGCAATCGGCGAGCGTCCGTGCGAGCAGCGTCTTGCCCATGCCGGGCACCCCCTCCAGCAGCACGTGGCCGCCGGCGAGCCGGGCCATGGCGATGGCCTCCGCCGCCTCGCCCACGCCGAACACCACTTCGTCGATGTGTCGTGCGGTGGCCTCGATCCAGTCCGCTACGGCTCCACTCATGCAAGTCGCTCCAGCGTATCGAGGACGATGGCCCTCAACGTCGTCAACCGCACGCGCCGGCCGTGGCGCATGCGGCCCAGGGTCTGCTCCCAGGCGCGTCGCCGCGCGGCACCGATGGCCGGTTCCTCGGCCAGCTTCGCGAAGGCCTCCGACTCCGGAACACCGTGGCGCAGGGCGAGCCGTGCGCGCACCGGCGCCACGAGTCGCTCGGCGGCCTGCGCCTGGTCCATGTGCCGGGCGAGGAAGTTGCCGACGGCGCGTACGAGATCGGCGCGACGGCGCACCGGCACCGGCCGCGGCTGGACCCGGCGCTCCCAGGCGCCGTCGTCCGCCAGCAGCCAGAGCAGCCAGAACACGAGCAGCGCAGCCACCGTCGCATGGAAACGCGGATCGGTCAGCAGCCGGCCGCCGGCCCCCGGGCCGGCGGCGGTCTGATGGTGATCGTCGAGCAGCAGCGCACCGGCGCCCGCCGGTGCGAGCAGATCGCGCGCCAGCAGCGCGTTGTCGGCACGCCCGAGCGCGCCGTTCGAGAACAGCGAAGGATGCAGCACGAGGACGATCTCGCCCTCACCGAAGCTGCGGACCCAGGCAACTTCGCCGAACGATGCCGCGTCGCGCAGCAACGGCAACCAGGGGAAACCACCGTCCGGACGCTGACGCCAGCGATGGCCGTGGAGATCGCCGATCACTTCCAGCTGTTCGACATGCGCCGTGAGCGGATGGACTCCCGCGGGCTCGAGGGTGCGCGCCTCGAGTCCCCCGAGGGCGCGCACCCAGAGCGGCACCTCCTCGAAGGGCGAGGGCGGCGCCCGGTCCGACGCGAACAACGGATCACGGGCGGCACGATCCTCCAGCAGCAGACCGGGCGCCTGCTCCTGCAGCGCGGCGAGCGAGGAGATGCGGGACGGCGCGAATTCCTCGTTGCCGAAGTCGGCGACGACGAGTCGATTCCCGGTCCGCACCCAGGCGTGGAGCGCACGCCGCTCCGCCGGGGACACCATGCGTCGAGGCGGTGAGTGCGTGAGCAGTACGTTCCCTGTTCCCTCGGGGAGCGTGCTCCAGTCGTCGGCGAGCGTGTCCACGCGGCTGCCCTCGGCCTCCAGCCAGCGTTTCAGGGCGAGGAGGCCGGACACGTTCGACTCGGTCCCGAGGGGCCGATAACCGTCGTCCCGCTCGGGCCGACCGAACATCAGCGCAGCGAGGGCCGTCAGGGCCAGGAGCGCGTAGCTCAGCGTACGCAGACGTTCACTCATGTCGGCCGTACGCCCAGGGTCTCGACCTCCGCCCAGCAGGGCGCGAGTTCCGCGGCGGACGCCTCGTGGCCACCGAACAGGGAACGGTCGGCCAGCCCGGCGATACGGTCGATGTGCAGATCCGTCGCAGCGGCAAGTGACGCGGCCACTTCGGAATTGGTCATGGAGGCACGTACGGCGCAGAGGCCGTCCTCGTCGATACGCGCGACCACGAGTCGCATGAGCGCGAGCGCCTGCGCGGCCGCCGGCAGTTCGCGGATCCGCGCCGCCGGCAGCAGGGGCACACGGGCGAGCCCCTCGGGCAGTTCGACCTGCGGCCGCGCCACACCGCGGCCGCGCCGGCTCGCCAGGAAGCGGTACAGCACGACGGCGATCGCTGCGATCAGCAGCGTGAAGAGCACGAGCACCAGAGCCAGCACTCCCTGTGAGAAGGCGCGAAGATCGTCCGCCGTGAGACTGTCGAGCCAGCGCCCGATGGCCGTTTCGGGACCGAACAGGCTGCGCAGTTGCCGGAGCGCCCAGGCCTGCAGCCGCTCACGCCAGAGCACGCGCCCCTCCAGTCCGGTCAGGGGCGCGGGTGCGAGCTCGGCGAGGATGGCCTCGAGGCGCGCGCCCGCGTCGCCAGTCCCGCTCTGCGCCGGTGGTTCGCTCCGCCGTTCGACGGTCGCGGCGAGCGCTCGCCAGTCCAGCGTGGTCATGCGGCGCTCCGCGAGCCCGAGTTCGTCTGGAACAGGTCCCTCGACCGCACCGATCGCCTCCGGGCAGTCGAGCGCGAGGGACATCAGGGGCGCGTCCGCCGGACGCGCTTCGACCTTGGCAGTGGACTTGTCGTCGGTCGCCTCCGGCAGCGCCGCGTCGAGTCGCTGCGCCGCATCGAAGCGATCGGCGCAGGCGCGCAGCGCCTCGGGCAGGCTCTCGGCGCCGCAGCCGGCGGCGAGCCCCCACAACAGCAGCAGCGCTGACGACCGCAAGGAGGCTCAGCCCGCCGCGGCGTCGAGGCGGGCCTCGAGATCCTCGCCCGAGGCGCGGATCACCAGGTCACGCACGATCGCGAGGCCCATGGCGATGGCGAGGGGGATCGACAGCGCCTGGGCGATCGCGTTCAGGAAGTTGAGCACGAGCACCCAGCTGGTCGCGATCTGGCCGTCGCCGGCCGCCGCGACCACGCCCGCCAGGAAGGCCGGCAGCGACACGATGCCCGCCTGGATCACCAGGACGATGAAGCTCGAGACGAGCACGATGGTAGCCGTCCGCCACCAGTTGCCGCGCACGATGGAGAAGCTTCGTCGCAGCGCGCCGATCGGACCGAGCTGCTCCGTGAACACGAGATATATGGCAGGGAGGAAGGCGATGGAGAGCCAGACCCCCGGGACGATGAGCAGGATCGCTCCGAGGACGGTCGCGATGCCGTAGAGAATGGAGGTGCCGACGTAGGGCAGCACCCGGCGCAGGGCCGCAGCGTAGACGCCCGCATCGCCCTCCGGCGCATTCGTCGCGATCCGGTGCAGGTGAACGATCACCGCGGCCGTGGTCAGCAGCGAGATCAGCAACGAGAGCGGAACGAGCACGAGGTAGGCCGCGATGTTGGCGGGATCGATGGCGTCCACGTCGGCCGCGTTGAGGCTCGCGGAGGAGACGCCGAAGACCAGCTCGAAGACCACCTCGAGGAGGAACACCGCCGCGAAGCCCTTGGCAGCCGTGACGACGACCCGCGTGAAGGCGCCCCGATACAGACGGACCCCCGCATCCAGCACACCGCCGACGGTGCGCGGTTCGTTCTCGTACATGAACCGGAATCTCCCGACTTCCCTGCAGGAGTGACCCAGTCTGCCCACGGCTCCGGTGCTCGGCAACGCGACGCAGCGCTCCGACGCTGCGTCCGCGTCCGAACCGGTGGATAATCGCACCGTCCCCGAACCACGGAGTTCATCATGCACCCACGCTCTGGCCCAGTCCGACGCGCCGCCGGCCTCCTCTGCCTGTTCCTCGGCGCCGCCGTCACCAGCGCCCAGGCGGCGACCGCGGAGGAGATCGAGGCGCGCGCCGACGCGGCGATCGAACGCCTCGTGGCCGCGGCACCGGAGGCGCGGCAACTCATGAGCCGCGCGCGAGCCGTGCTGATCTTCCCGCGCGTGATCAAGGCCGGCATCGGCGTCGGCGGCGAGTACGGCGAGGGCGTCCTGCGTCAGGGCGGTGAGTCGATCGAGTACTACTCCACTGCCTCCGCCTCCATCGGCTTCCAGTTCGGCGCCCAGGCCAAGGCCCAGTTCCTGCTCTTCATGACCGACGACGGTCTCGGCAACTTCAGGCGCGCCGACGGCTGGGAGGTCGGCGTGGACGCCAGCGTCACGCTCGTGAAGATCGGCGCCGGCGGCTCCCTCGACACGACCAACATCGCGGACCCGGTGGTGGCCTTCGTACTCGCCGACCGGGGGCTCATGTACGACGCCTCGCTCGCGGGGACCAAGATCAGCCGCATCCAGCGCTAGTGCCACGCATACCGAGGCCCCACGACGACGGACTCCGGACCCGCTGGACAAGGGAGGGCGACGGCCCATGAGCGACGACTTCGATCTGGAGGGCCGAGTCGCCCTCGTCACTGGCGGCAGCCGCGGTCTGGGCCGCGAGATGAGCCTCGCCTTCGCGCGGCGCGGTGCGCGCATCGCCGTGGTGTCCCGCAAACGCGAGGCCTGCGAGGCGACGGCCGAGGAGATCCGCGCCGCCGGTGGCGACGCCCTGCCGGTCCCCTGCCACGTCGCCGACTGGGACGCCTGCGGCGCGATGGTCGAAGCGGTCTACGCGCACTTCGGGCGCGTCGACGTGCTCGTGAACAACGCCGGCATGTCGCCCCTCTACCCTTCCCTCGACCAGGTCAGCGAGGCGCTCTTCGACAAGGTGATCGGCGTGAACCTCAAGGGCCCGTTCCGCCTCATGGCCGACGTCGGCACGCGCATGGCCGCCGGCGACGGCGGTTCGATCATCAACATCTCCTCCATCGCGTCGGTGCAACCGAGTCCGAACGCGGAGCCCTACGGCGCCGCCAAGGCGGGCCTCAACGCGCTCACGCGCTCCTTCGCCTGGGCCTTCGGCCCGGGGGTGCGCGTGAACGCGATCCTCGCGGGCCCCTTCCTCACGGACATCTCGAAGGCCTGGGACATGGACGCCTTCGAGCAGCGCGCGGCGAGCACGATCCCCCTGCGCCGCGGCGGCGAGCCGAACGAGATCGTCGGGGCCGCCCTGTACTTCGCTTCGGACGCCTCGAGCTACACGACCGGAGCGCTGCTGCGCGTGGACGGCGGCTCGCACTGACGGGCCGGGGCCCGCACTTCGGGCGCCTGCCGTCGCCGGCGAGCCGCCCCCGCCCGACGGTGCGCCGGTCAGGGCTCGGAAAGCCGCGCCTGGCGCTCCGCCGGCAGCGGCAGCTCGACCTCCTCCGCGAGATTCCCCTTCCCCGGCACGTAGTTGACCTCGAGCCGCGTTCCACAGGGATCCTCGAACAGCACCGAGTAGTAGCCCGGCGCCCAGTCGTCCTCCTGCGACGCGTGCACCAGCCGCCCGCCGATCTCCTGGACGAAGGCCGCCACGGCGTCCACGTCCTCGCGCGTCCGCGCCCGCAGGCACAGGTGGTGAAGTCCGGCCCGGTACTGATCGAAGGGCGTGTCGGCGTGCTCCGCGGACGCCGCCCGGATGGCGATGCCCGTGCGCGATCCGACGCAGTAGTAGAGAACCTCCGTGTCGATCAGGCATTCCATGTCCAGATAGGGCAGCAGTCTCCCGTAGAAGGGCCTTGCCACCGCGAAGTCGGCGACGGTGATGTAGACGTGCGCGATGCCGTTGAGGCGTATGGCCATGGTGTCCTCCGAAGGTGCTCGGCTCATCCTCCCGTCGCCCGCCGTCATGGTCCACTTCACGCACGCGAGAGCCCGGCCCGGGCATGATGTGCGGCGACGGAACCGACAGGACTTCATCGATGTGCATGCGCAAGCTCCTCCTTCTCGGCGTCAGCCTGCTCGCCCACGCCGGCGCCAGCGCAGACATCACCGGCTGCTGGATCAGCGAGGCGGGCGATTCCGTGATCGAGCTGCGCGAACGCGGCGGTATCGTCGAAGGACGCGTGGTCGGTCTCGAACGACCGGTGTTCCTGCCCGAGGAGGCGCGCGGCACGCCCGGCGCACCGCGCACGGACCTCTCGAATCCGGAAGCCGCGCTCCGCGCGCGGCCCATCGTCGGCCTCGCCATCGTCACCGACCTCGCGGCAGACGGCCGCCGCTGGACCGGCGGCAGCGTCTACGACCCGGAGAGCGGCAACACCTACTCGGCTCGCGCCGAACTCGACGGCGACGGCACGCTGCGTCTGCGCGGCTACGTCGGCTCGCCGCTGTTCGGTCGCACGACGGCATGGACGCCGGCCGCTGCGCGCCCGATGGACGTCGAGCGCATGCTCGAGAAGGCACGCCCCTTTCTTCCCGCAGGCGCCGCGCGACCCGAATGCTGAGTCTCGCCTCGAGGACCCTCGTCGGCTGCCTGCTCGCGCTCTCCGTTGCAGGCGTGCTCGACGCGCGCGCGGAGGCCGCCGCCGCGCTCGAGGGGTGCTGGATCAGCGCCGCCGAAGACGGGGTGATCGAATTCCGTCCCGGCGACGACGGCGCGCTGCGCGGGCGCGTCGTGGGTGTCGCGGAACCGCTGTTCACCGAAGGCCCGCGCCGCGGCGAGCCGATCGTCGATCTCAACAATCCGGACGTGTCCCTGCGCGCGCGATCGATCGCGGGCATCTACGTCGTCGAGGGCCTGCGCCAGAACGGCGACGCCTGGCGGGGCGGCCGCCTGTATGACCCCCGCAGCGGGCGCCGCTTCTCGGCCCGCGCTCGGCTCGGAGAGGACGGCATGCTGCGTATCCGGGGCTACCTGGGCATGCCCCTCCTCGGGGTCACGCTACGCTGGCGACGGGCCACGTCGGATCCGGATCGCACGGCGCGCATGATCGACGCGCTGGCACCCTATCGACCGGCCGACATGCCGCCTCCCGCCTGCTGACGCCCTGTGCGTCCCGTGGCAGGCTCGATGGGCGAGACCAGGGGGAGACAGGGCATGGCCGAGCACTACCGGCTCTACGGCGGCGAGATCTCGTACTACACGGGCAAGGCTCGCGCCTATCTGCGCTTCAAGGGCATTCCCTTCGACGAGGTCCATGCCACGCGCGACATCTACAGGGAGATCATCCTGCCGCGCGTCGGCTGGCCGGTGATCCCCGTCGTCGTCACCCCCGAGGACGAGACGCTCCAGGACACCACGGACATCATCGACACGCTGGAGGTGCGCTTTCCCGGGCGGTCCGTCTATCCCGCGGGGCCGCGCCAGCGCCTCGCCGCCCTGCTCCTCGAGGTCTACGGCGACGAGTGGCTGAAGATTCCGGCCATGCACTACCGCTGGAACCACAACACGGACTGGATCATCGAGCAGTTCGGGCTGCTCTCGAAGCCCGACGCCTCTCCGGAAGAAGCGCGAGAGATCGGCGCGAAGACCTGCAGGCCCTTCCGTGGCTCCCTGCCCCCGCTCGGCGTGAACGAGACGACGATGCCCGCCATCGAGGCCAGCTACGAGGCGCTCCTCGGCGAGCTCGACGCGCACTTCGCGCAGCACTCGTACCTGTTCGGCGACCGCCCCTCCATCGGCGACTTCGGACTGATCGGCCCGCTCTACGCGCATCAGTTCCGCGACCCAGCCTCCGGCGAGCTGATGCATCGCCTCGCCCCGCACGTCGTCGCCTGGGTCGAGCGCATGATGGAAGGGAAGATGCGGGGCGCCGAGCGACGGCACGGTGACCGACGCGGGACCGAGGACCGGCGCGCGGAGGAGCGAGACCAGGAGGACCGACGCGAGGGCGAGCGCCGCGGCTCCGAAGGGGGCGACTTCCTGCCCGACGACGCGATTCCGGAGACCCTCATGCCCGTGCTGCGCCGCATGGTCGACGAACAGTTCCCGGTCCTCGACGCCACGCTGCGCGCCTTCGACGCCTGGGCCGACGAACACCCCGAGGAGCCGGTGCCGCGCGGTCTCGGCATGCACGCCTTCACGCTCGGGCGCGGGACGCCGCAGGAAGTGACGTCCGAGCGCGCCTGCTTCACCTTCGATCTGTGGATGTTCCAGCGGCCGCGCGACTTCTTCGCCGGCCTGACGGGCGCGCATCGCGACGCCTGCGAGGCACTGATGCGCGAGATCGGCGGCCTCGAGCCCCTCACGCGCCCCGTGAAGCACCGCCTCGCGCGCGAGAACTTCCGCCTCGTACAGGCAGCCTGACTCGGCGCCGCTTCAGTCGAGCGGCGCGAAGCAGGGCGCCTTCCAGATCTCGCCGTCCGGATCGGGCCGCGTGTCCACGAAACGCACCTGCACGCGCTGGCCGATCGCGAGCGCGTCGAGATCACAGTCGACGAGGTTCGTCATCATGGTCACGCCCTCGTCCAGCTTCACGTAGGCGATGGCGTAGGGCGTCTCGCTGCGACGCATGACGCTGAAGCTGTAGATCTCGCCGGTGCCTGCGGCCTCGCGCATGGTCACCGCAGCCGAGTGGCAGTGCGGGCAGATGCGCCGAGGATGGTAGTGCGCAGCGCCACAGTCGTCGCAGTGACCGATCAGCAGGCGCTCCTCGCGCGCAGCCAGCCAGAAGGCTTCGGATTCCTCGCCGAGCATCGGTGCGGGGATGGTTCGGTTCATGCGTCTGCACTCCCGAGGATCAGCGTGGCGGAACCCATGCGGGTGCCGAGGGCCCCGCCGGTGCCGTGCGCCAGGGCGAGCGTGCAGTCCGGCACCTGCACCGCCGGCTGCGCCTCGCCGCGGACCTGCCGCACGGCCTCGATGATCTTGGTCATGCCCCCGCGGTTCGCTGGATGGTTGTTGCAGAGCCCGCCGCCGTCCGTGTTGAAGGGCAGGCGCCCCGTGCCGGCGATGAGGTTGCCGTCGGCCACGAAGGCCCCGCCCTCGCCCTTCGCGCAGAAACCGAGATCCTCGATGGTCTCGAGGACGGTGATGGTGAAGCTGTCGTAGATCGACGCGTAGCGGATGTCGGCCGGCGTGACGCCGGCTTCCTCGAAGGCGGCGGGGCCGGACCAGCGCGCACCGGTGAAGGTGAGGTCCACGCGACCGCCGCCGAGGCCCTTCGGTGCCTCGCCGTGGCCGAGGATCTTCACGCAATCACGCTCGAGGCGCGCCGCGATCTCCGGCGCGACCACCACGACCGCACCGCCGCCGTCGGTGATCACGCAGCAGTCCAGGCGATGCAACGGATCCGCGATCATCGGCGAGGCGAGCACGTCGTCCACCGTGACCACGTCCTTCAGGAGCGCATCGGGGTTGTGCTGCGCATGGTGCGACGCCGCCACCTTGATCCACGCCAGCTGCTCGGCCGTCGTCCCGAACTCGTGCATGTGGCGCATGGCCGCCATGGCGTAGAGGTTGACCGTGTTCTGCCCCCAGAGGGACTCGAAGGCCGTCTCCGGCGCGTCCGAAGCGCGCACGCGGTCGCCCGTACCGGTCTGCACGCGCCGCGAGCGCGGCTTGCCGGCCAGCGTGACGAGGGCCACGGAGCACTTGCCCGCGGCGATCGCCGCCGCCGCATGGCCGACGTGGCAGAGATAGGACGAACCACCCGTCTCCGTCGTGTCCATCCAGCGCAGGCGCAGGTTCCAGTAGTCCGCCATGCCGAGGCCGCCGAGGCCGGGCGCGTCGCCGGCGCAGAAGTAGCCGTCGACTTCCGCGAAGGAGAGGCCCGCGTCTTCCAGCGCCCCGCGCGCGACCTCGGTGTGCAGTTCGGCGATCTATCGCTCCGGCGCCTCGCGCAGCGGATGCTCGAAGGCGCCGGCGATGAACGCCTTGCCCCGGATGCTCATGGCGTCTCCCCTATCCCCCCGACCGTTCGAGTATGATCGCGCCCGATTCCGACGCCCAGCCGCGAGAACACGGGACCCCCATGACCGAACTGACCTGTTTCAAGGCCTACGACATCCGCGGCCAGCTCGGCACGCAGATCGACGAGGACGTCTGCTACCGCATCGGCCGCGCCTATGCCGCCTTCCTGCAGCCGAAGACCGTGGTCGTGGGTCACGACGTGCGCGAGACATCCCCGACGCTCAAGGCCGCCTTCACGCGCGGCGTGACGGACGCCGGCGCGGACGTGATCGACATCGGCCTGTGCGGTACGGAAGAGGTCTACTTCGCCACCTCCGATCTCGGCGCCGACGGTGGTTGCATGGTCACGGCGAGCCACAACCCCATCGACTACAACGGCATGAAGCTCGTGCGCGAGGGCTCCCGGCCGATCTCCGCGGACACGGGGCTCGCGGAGATCAAGCGCCTCGCCGAGACCGGCGACTTCCCGGCGTCCGAGCACACGGGGACGGTCACGGAGAAGGACCACAGCGCCGCCTATCTCGAGCATCTGCTCGGCTACCTCGACCTCGAGACCGTGAAGCCGATGAAGATCGTCGTGAACGCCGGCAACGGCGCCGCGGGCCCGACCGTCGATCGCCTCGAGGCCGCCTTCGCGGCCCACGGCGTGCCCATCGATCTGGTGAAGATCCACAACGAACCCGACGGCACCTTCCCGAACGGCATCCCCAATCCGCTGCTGCACGACCAGCAGCCGGTGACCGGCAACGCCGTGCGCGAGCACGGCGCCGACCTGGGCGTCGCCTGGGACGGCGACTTCGACCGCTGCTTCCTCTGGGATTCGGAAGGCACCTTCATCGAGGGCTACTACGTCGTCGGCCTCCTCGCGGAAGCCTTCCTCAAGGTGGATCCGGGCGCGCGCGTCATCTACGACCCGCGCCTGACCTGGAACACGGTCGAGATCGTCGAGGCGAATGGCGGTGAGGCGGTGCAGTCGAAGTCGGGCCACGCCTTCATCAAGGAGAAGATGCGCGCCATCGACGCGATCTACGGCGGCGAGATGAGCGCACACCACTACTTCCGGGACTTCGCCTACTGCGACTCGGGCATGATCCCCTGGCTCCTGGTGGTGGACCTCCTTTCGCGCAAGGGCAGCACGCTCAAGGCCGAAGTCTCCGAGCGCATGGCACGCTATCCCTCGCCGGGCGAGATCAATTCCTCCGTGGCCGACGCGGACGCCGCCATCGAACGCGTGCGCGCCCACTATGCGAACGATGCGATCGCCGAGGACACGACCGACGGCATCTCCCTGGAGTTCGGCGACTGGCGCTTCAACCTGCGCAAGTCCAACACCGAACCCGTGGTGCGCCTCAATCTCGAGACGCGCGGCGACACCGGGCTGATGAAGGCGCGCACCGACGAACTGCTCGCCCTGATCCGGGCCTGACATGGCCAATCCGGACGCCTTCTACGCACCGAGCGGGACGCACAACCCGCTGCGCTTCGTGCTGCCCGTGGACCAGGGTCTCTGCGTGGGACCGCCGGACCGCAAGTTCCTGTTCGGCGGCGTCGGCCTCGCCGCCTCCGTGAACGCCATGGAGCGCGCGACGGAGCGGCCCCTCGTCTGGGCGACGGCCCAGTACCTTTCCTATGCGCAGCCCGGATCGATCGTCGACATCGATGTGCGTGCACCGGTCCGCGGCAACAACATCACGCAGGCGCGCGTGGTCGGCCACGTCGGGGAACGGGAGATCTTCACGGTCAACGGTGCGCTCGGCGACCGCTCGGACGAGCACGCCCGCCAGTTCGCGGAGATGCCGCGCGGCCCGAGGCCCGAGGACTGCGATCCACGCGTGCACGAATTCGCCGGGCCCGACGACCTGCACAGCCGCTTCGAGGTGCGACCGATCCTGCGCGAGAAGGGCTACGACGAAGGGCACTCGCGCATGTGGATCCGCCCCGTCGATGGCGACCCGATCACCTCGAGCCTACTGGCGGTCGTGGCCGACTACGTTCCGGCGGCCATCCACATCGCCCTCGACCGCCCCTCGGGCGCGAACAGCCTCGACAACACGCTCCGCGTGCAGCGTGTCCGGCCGAGCGAATGGTTGCTCTGCGATACGCAGATCACGGGTATCGCCCGCGGCTTCGTGCACGGGCGCATGTACATCTTCGCCGACGACGGGGAACTGCTCGCCACGGCAAGCCAGTCCGGCATCCTGAGGGTCCACGGATGAGAGGCGCTGGTGTTCTCCTGGCTGCAACGCTGCTGCTCACGGGCTGCGCTGCTGCGCCGCCGATCAGCACCTGGGTGCCGGCGGACTGCCACGCCGCGACGGAGGACTTCTCGACCTTCGCGATCGAGCTTGCAGACGTACCGGGCTTCAAGCAGCCGATCATGCGCGATGCGCTCGTCGCGGCCCTCGAGCGTCGCGGCCTCGAGCGCGCAACCCGCGAGGATGCGGACCTGCTGGTGAAGCTGCGGGTGACGCGGATCGACCGCGCGCCCCTCACCGAGGCGCCGCCGCGCGACCCCATGGACGGCTCCATCCCGACGCCCGCCGTCAGCCGCTTCACGGCCCACGCGGACGTGGAGGTCTTCGATCTGCGCGACGACCGGATGATCTACAAGGCGGGCATGGACCGCGATCACGCCCTCAGCGGCGACGTTCAGCTGCACGATGTGCGCGCCGAGGCGCTGATCGCGGCGGCCCTCGACGAAGCACTCGCCGGTCTCGGCACGCGCTGCGAGTGACGCCTGTCAGGGCCGGAGCACCTGTCCGGGCCGCACCCCCGTGAGCGCGCCTCGCTCGCGCACGACTTCGCCGTTGACCAGCACGAGCTGGAAGCCCTCGGCCAGCTGCAGCGGCTCGGCCCAGGTCGCCGTTTCGTGCACCTCTTCCGGATCGAAGAGGACGAGGTCCGCGAAGGCGCCGGGGCGCAGCACGCCGCGGTCCTCGAGGCCGAGGATGCCCGCGGGCAGCGAAGTCATCTTGCGCACCGCCTCCTCGAGCGTCAGCACGCCTCGCGCACGAACATAGGTCTCGATGATGCGTGCGAAGGTGCCGTGGCCGCGCGGGTGAAAGCCCGTCGGACTGCCGTCGGAGCAGATCGCCACGGACGGATCAGCGATGAAGGCGGTCTGCAGATCGTCGTCCATGATGAAGTACGCAGCGAAGCCACCGTCGGGGCCGAGGTCGTCGATCAGGACCTCCTCGAAGGGCTTGCCCAGTTCCGCTGCGACCTCCGCGAGCGTGCGGCCGGTCCAGGGCTTCGATGCGAGCAACGTGGCGCCCGGGCCATTGCGGCCCTCGACGCGCCGCCGGAGGTGGTCGGCGAGTTCCTCCCTGCGCTCGGGCATGGCGGCGTCGAACTGCTCGCGCGTCTTCGCCCAGGCCGGGAACAGCAGCGAGAGGCCCGTGTAGCTCGCCGTGTAGGGATAGACGTCCGCGGTGATCTCCACGCCCTCGCCGCGGGCGCGCTCGAGCAGCGCGAGGATCTCGCGGCCGCGTTCGGCGCCCCTGCCGTAGACGGACTTGATGTGCGCGACGTGCACCCGCGCGTGCGCACCCTGGCGGATCAGTTCCTCGAGGGAGCGCTCGAGGACCGGATCGTCCTCGTTGCGCACGTGACTCATGATGATGCGGTCCCGCGCGCCGACCGTCCGCGCCAGGGCTTCCATCTCGCCGTCCCGGGCATAGAGCCCCGGCGTGTACTCGAGGCCCGTGGAGAGACCGAAGGCCACGTCGAGATTCGCGTCGAGCAGCTCAGCGAGCAGCTCGATCTCCTCATCGGCCGGGCGGTCGGCGCGGCCGATCCCCGACCGGCGTCGGAGCGTGCCATGGCCGACGAACATGGCGAGGTTCGGCACCAGACCCTGCGCCTCGACGCGTGCGAGCCAGGCCGCGAGATCGTCCACGTCGGGGCTCGATCCATCCTGGCCGAGCGTGATCGTGGTGACACCCATGGCGACGAAGTTCTCGAACGCCGGCGTCTCGAAGGGATCGCCGTGCGCATGTGGCTCGACGAAGCCCGGCGCAGCGACACGTCCCATGGCGTCGATCACGCGCAGCGAAGAGGGCGGCGCGCGCCCGTCTAGGGGACCGACGTGCACGATCCGGCCGTCCCTGACGTGGACCTCGCCCCGGATCGAGGCCGCGCCCGTACCGTCGACGATGCGCGCATCCATGATGCGCAGATCGAGCTCACGCTCGTCGAAGGGCACTTCCCGGGCGCCGGCGAGGCCCGCGCAGCACGCGATCGTCGCCAGAAGCGCTGCCCGCAGCAGCAGGCGTAGCCGCATCAGCGCGGTCCCTGACCGTCGTCGATCTTGATGCAGGTCCCGGTCACCGCCTCCGCGGTCGGCGACACGAGATAGAGCAGCGTCGAGTCCATCAGACCGGGGTCGCAGACCCGGCCGCGGGGGAAATGCTTGCTGATGTCGCCCATGCGCTCGAGCATCCCGTCCATCATCTCCGAGTGGAAGGCGCCCGGCGCGATGGCGTTGACATTGATGCCGTAGCGGGCCCATTCCACCGCCAGCGCCTCGGACATGCGCACGACGGCCGACTTCGTCACGGAGTAGAGCGCCGCACCGTTGCCGCCGTAGTTGAACGCCGCGACGGAGGCGATGTTCACGATGCGGCCGCCCTGCTCCGCCGCGATGAGCCGCTTCGCGATCTCGCAGGAGAGCACCCAGGGGCCCTTCAGATTGGTGTCGAAGACGGCGTCGACGAGGTCGTCGTCCATCTTGTGGGCGCGCTGCGCGTCGGGGATGCCTGCGTTGTTCACGAGGATGGAGATGGTCCCGAAGGCCTCCTCGCCCGCGTCCACCGCGGCACGGATCGACGCCCGGTCCGTCATGTCGACGCGCAGCGGCAGGCACTCTCCGCCGTCCTCGCGGATCTCCTCCGCCAGCGCCTCCAGCCGTTCCACGCGCCGACCCGTGACGATCGTCTTCGCACCACACGCGGC
>JAZBPO010000400.1:0-2551 GCA_036351675.1 Pseudomonadales bacterium | reverse complement strand
GGGACCTTCTCCCTGACGGTGCAGGCGAGAGACCCCGAAGGCCTGACGGTGAGCCGGGTGCTGTCGATCCGCGTAGTCGAGGACACGTCGAGTTCCGTGCCTTCCGTCGTGAGTGCTTCCGTCGTCGTGGGCGGATTCTCCGGCGATGTCTGGTTCGTCAATCCCGACAATGACTCCGTCGGTCGCATGTCGGCCGCCAGTGGCGCACTGCAGTTCACTGCTGGCGTCGGAGATGATCCGCGTGGCATCGCGGAGACCGCTGACGGGTCGGTCTGGGTCGCGAACTACGGCGACGACACGATCACCGTCCTGAGCGGCGACGGGGTCCCCGTCGCGACGATCGATACGGGCTATGGGACCGCGCCCTATGCCCTGGTCGCCGACGCCTCCGGCGAACGCCTGTGGGCGACGCTCTACGGTAGTGGAGAAGTGATCCAGCTGGACGTGTTCCAGCGCGAGATCAGCGCCCGACTCTACGTGGGCCCGACGCCGCGAGCGCTGGCCTTCGCGCCGCTCACGGATCGCCTGTATGTGACGCGCTTCATCTCGGACGCGCATTGGGCTGAAGTCTACGAAGTCGATGCGGCATCGCTGAACTATGTCCGCACCTATCGTCTCGACAAGCACCTCGAGCCGGACAGCCTCGCCGAGGGTCGAGGAATCCCGAACTATCTCGCATCGATCGTCGTCGATGGGCAGGGTCGCTACGCCTACGTGGCCGCAAAGAAGGACAACGTCGATCGGGGCCTGATCTACGACGGCCCAGCGCTCGATGCGGACAACACGGTGCGGCCGATGATCGCCGTGCTGGATCTTCAGCGTGGGACAGATCTCCGCGATGCACGCATCGATCTGGACAACGCCGACTCGCCCTCCTCACTTGCACTGTCGCGGGACGGGCGGTCGCTCTTCGTCTCGCTGCAGGGGGTCAATCTCGTCCAGGTGCTCGAAGTGAATCCCGAGTCGGGCGCCCTGGGCGGAACGGGGAACCGCATCGCGACGGGACTCGCGCCTCAGGGCGTCGCCCTGGACGAGTCGAGCGGTCAGCTCTTCGTGAAGAATCTCACGGGCCGCTCCGTCACCGTCGCGGACGTCTCCGACTTCCTGGAGACGGGCGCGCTGGTCACGACGTCGGAGGATGTCCCGGTCGTCATGAACGATGCGCTCTCTCCGACTGTGCTCGAGGGCAAGCGCCTGTTCTACAACGCGGGCGACGGTCTCGGCGGGGAAGGTTTCCTGGGCCGGCTGTCCGCGGAGGGCTACGTGAGCTGTGCGTCCTGCCACCTGGACGGCCTCGAGGACGGCCGAAACTGGGACCACACCGCGCTTGGCGAGGGCATGCGGAACAACATTTCGCTCGCCGGCCGCGGGGGTACGCGCTTCGGCAACGTGCACTGGAGCGCGAACTTCGACGAGATCCAGGACTTCGAGGGCGACATCCGTGGTCGCTTCGGCGGAACGGGCCTCATGAGCGATGCGGATTTCGCAGAGCGTGAGGATCCACTCGGTCCGCAGAAGGCCCTGGTGAGTGCTGACCTGGATGCCCTCGCGGCCTACGTCGAAAGCCTCGGTCGGGACTCGCTGCCGCGGAGCCCCCATCGGTCGGCCGATGGCAGCCTCACGCCGCAGGGTGTCCGTGGCGAGGCCGTGTTCGAGGCGCAGGGGTGCAACAGCTGTCACCGGGCCCCCGCCTACACGGACGGGGTGATCCACGACGTCGGCACGCTCACGACCGCGTCGGGCGGCCGCCTCGGTGATGAGCTCGAGGGCATCAAGACGCCCAGCCTGCTCGGCGTCTTCTCGACTCCGCCGTATCTGCACGACGGTAGCGCAGTGGACCTCGCCGCCGTGTTCAAGCAGGTCGGTGGCGTCGAGGTGCAGGCCGAAGACCTCGTTCGGGTGGGTGGCGAGCGGGTAAATGCAGCGGGCCAGCTGCCCCTGCATGGCGGCGCGGCGGTGCGCCTGTCCGCGGGAGACGAACTCCTGGTCTCGTCCGCCGAAGTGGCGGCGGGCGTGGCGCATCTGCGGATTCGTGTGGGCTCGACCGTCAGCGGCACGCGCCTGCGTGTGATCGTGGACGGGCAGACGCAGACCATCGCGCTGCCCACGCTGCCGGCCGTCGAGGGCGCCGACGTCAACTTCACCGAGGTCCGCCTGGACATCGAGTCCGCAGACCCCACGCCGGAGATTCTGGTCGAGGTGGCTGCCGGTCAGGTTGTCGTGGACTCGCTCGTGATCGGTGATCCCGATCTGCTCGCGCGAGCCGATGCGCATCGTGTCGTCGACGGCCTCTCGGCCGGTGATCGTGCCGACCTCATCGCCTTCCTCGATCAGATCGATCAGGAATCGGCACCCGAGGACGACGCGGTGATCGTCCTGGGTCTGGCGAGCACGCCGGAGCCTGTGCCGCCGGAACCCGTGCCTCCGGTCGAGGACGACGATCCGGCGGGAGATGGCGACGCAGCACTCGACGATTCGGATGCTGACGATGCGGCGGCCCCTAGTGGCTCTACCCCCGCGCCGGTCGTGGCGGACGGCGGTGAGGGTCAAG
>JAZBPO010000399.1:0-6302 GCA_036351675.1 Pseudomonadales bacterium | reverse complement strand
TGAACTGCGCCCTCGGCCCGGCGGAGCTGCGTCCCTACGTGGAGACGCTCTCGCGCATCGCCGACGTGCGCATCTCCGCGCATCCGAACGCGGGCCTGCCGAACGAGTTCGGCGAGTACGACCTCGGCCCCGAGGAGATGGCGACCATCGTCGCCGAGTTCGCCGCCTCGGGCTTCCTCAACATCGTCGGCGGCTGCTGCGGGACGACGCCGGCACACATCCGCGCCATCGCCGACTCGGTTGCGCAGTACGCGCCCAGGAAGGTCCCGGAGGTCGCTCCCGCCTGCCGCCTCTCGGGTCTCGAGCCCTACACCATCGACGCGGACTCGCTGTTCGTGAACGTCGGCGAGCGCACCAATGTCACCGGCTCGCGGAAGTTCGCGCGCCTGATCCGCGAGGAGAAGTACGACGAGGCCCTGGAGGTCGCGCGCCAGCAGGTCGAGAACGGCGCGCAGATCATCGACGTGAACATGGACGAGGGCATGCTCGACTCGGAGGCGGCCATGGTCCGCTTCCTGAACCTGCTCGCCGCGGAACCGGACATCTCGCGCGTGCCCGTGATGGTCGACAGCTCCAAGTGGACCGTCATCGAGGCTGGCCTGAAGTGCCTGCAGGGCAAGTCCATCGTCAATTCGATCAGCCTCAAGGAAGGCGAGGCGCAGTTCCTCGAGCAGGCCGAGCTGTGCCGACGCCACGGCGCCGCCGTCGTGGTCATGGCCTTCGACGAGGACGGCCAGGCGGACACGGCCGCCCGCAAGAAGGAGATCTGCGAACGCTCCTATCGCCTGCTCGTGGATCGGGTCGGCTTCCCGCCCGAGGACATCATCTTCGACCCGAACATCTTCGCCATCGCCACGGGCATCGAGGAGCATTCGAACTATGCCGTCGATTTCATCGAGGCCTGCGAGTGGATCAAGGCGGAACTGCCCCATGCGCTCACCTCCGGCGGCGTATCCAACGTGTCCTTCTCCTTCCGCGGCAACGACGCCGTGCGCGAGGCGATCCACGCGGTCTTCCTGTTCCACGCGATTCGCGCGGGCCTGCGCATGGGCATCGTCAACGCCGGCCAGCTGGGCATCTACGAGGAGATTCCGGCCGAGTTGCGCGAGCGCGTCGAGGACGTCGTGCTCAACCGGCGAGAGGACGGCACGGAACGCCTGCTCGAGATCGCCGATCGGTTCTCGGGCCAGGGCGGCGCAAAGCGCGAGGAGGACCTGTCCTGGCGCGAGGCGCCGGTGGCCGAACGTATCCGCCATGCGCTCGTGAAGGGCATCAACAGCTTCGTCGTCGAGGACACGGAGGAAGCGCGTCAGCAGTTCGACCATCCGCTCGAGGTGATCGAGGGGCCGCTCATGGACGGCATGAACGTCGTCGGCGACCTCTTCGGCGAGGGCAAGATGTTCCTGCCGCAGGTCGTGAAGAGTGCCCGCGTGATGAAGCAGGCCGTCGCGCACCTGATTCCCTACATCGAGGCGCGCAAGAGCGCGGGCGCCTCGAGCAGCAAGGGCAGGATCGTCCTCGCGACCGTGAAGGGCGATGTCCACGACATCGGCAAGAACATCGTCGGCGTCGTGCTCCAGTGCAACAACTTCGAGGTCATCGACCTCGGCGTCATGGTGCCGGCGGAGAAGATCCTGCAGACGGCGCGGGAGAAGAACGCGGACATCATCGGCCTCTCCGGTCTGATCACGCCCTCCCTCGACGAGATGGTGCACGTCGCGTCCGAGATGGAGCGCCAGGGCTTCGACGTGCCGCTGCTCATCGGTGGCGCCACGACTTCGAAGGCGCACACGGCCGTCAAGATCGACCCCGTCTACCACCGCGGCCAGGCCGTCTACGTCACCGACGCGTCCCGCTCCGTGGGGGTGGCGACGGCGCTCACGAGCGAGCGCCAGAAGGAAGACTTCGTCGCCGAACGCGTCGCCGAGTACGAGAAGATCCGCGCCCGCAACGCCGGTCGCCGCAGCAACCAGCGCTGGCATCCGGACGCGGCGCTCACGCCCTATCTGCCCGACTTCCAGCACACCGGGACGGTGGCGCCGAAGGCAGAGGGCGTGCAGGTCATCGACGATCTGCCCCTCGAGGCGCTCGTCGACTACATCGACTGGACGCCCTTCTTCATGACCTGGGAACTGCACGGCAAGTTTCCGGACATCCTCGAAGACGAGATCGTCGGAGAGAGCGCCCGCAGCGTGTACGCGGACGCACGCGAGATGCTCGAGAAGATGGTCGCCGAGCGCTGGTGCCGGGCGCGCGCCGTGTTCGGCTTCTGGCCGGCCGCCCGGGTCGGTCGCGACGACGTCGCGCTGTTCACGGGGCCGGAACGCCGCGCCCGGGCCGCCACGCTGCACTTCCTGCGCCAGCAGGCCGTGAAGCCCGACGAGAGCGCCAATCTCTCCCTCGCCGACTACGTCGCGCCCGAGGACGCGGGCGTCGACGACTGGCTGGGCGCCTTCGCGGTCACCGCGGGCGTCGACTCGGAGGCGAAGCTCGCGGAGTTCGAGGCAGCCCACGACGACTACCAGTCGATCATGTTCAAGGCGCTCATGGATCGCCTCGCGGAGGCCTTCGCCGAGTACCTGCACGAGCAGGTCCGGCGCGAGCACTGGGGCTATGCCGCCGACGAGGCGCTCGAGAAGCAGGATCTGATCCGCGAGCGCTATCGTGGCATCCGCCCGGCTCCGGGCTACCCGGCCTGCCCGGACCACACGGAGAAGGCGACGCTGTTCGACCTGCTCGACGCGACGGACCGGATCGGCCTCTCGCTCACGGAGAGCTACGCCATGGATCCGGCAGCCGCCGTCTCCGGCTGGTACTTCGCGCATCCTGATGCCCGCTACTTCGGGGTCGGCAAGGTGCAGCGCGACCAGATCGAGTCCTACGCCGCGCGCAAGGGCATGCCCCTGGCGGAGATCGAGCGCTGGCTGCGACCGAATCTCGGCTACGATCCCGATGTTGCGGACACGGCGGCGAAGTCGGCCTGAGGGAGATCCGATCACATGGACACGGGCGTGGAGGAAGACGGCGAACAGGACGGCGATGCGCCCGCGGGCATCAGCTTCTGGTCCGTCGTGCTGTCGACGCTCGCGGCCGCTATCGGCGTCCAGAGCAAGGCGAACAAGCAACGGGATTTCGCCAGCGGTCGCGTGGCGCCCTTCATCGTCGCCGGCCTGATCTTCACGGCGCTGTTCGTCGTCGTACTGGTGGTCGTCGTCCGCCTCGTGATCGGCCTGGCCACAGGGTAGGAAACGACCGGTGCTGAACGCCTGGCGCGCGCTCGAACCGCGCATCCAGCTCCTGTTCGTCCTCGCCGGGGCGAACGCGCTCGCCTTCGCAGCGTGGCAGGCGCTGCTCAACAACTTCGCCGTCGAGCGCGCTGCCTTCGACGGCGCCGAGATCGGCGTTCTCCAGTCGGCGCGCGAAGTACCGGGCTTCCTCGCCTTCACGGCCGTGTGGGTACTGCTCGTGCTCAGTCAGCAGCGCTTCGCGCTGCTGTCTCTCGCCCTCCTGGGCCTCGGCACGGCGGTGACTGGCCTGCTACCGAGTTTCTGGGGGCTCCTGTTCACGACCGTCGTCATGTCCGTCGGCTTCCACTACCTGGAGACGCTCAACACCTCGCTCACGCTCCAGTGGGTGCCGAAGGCAGAGACCGCCGTGACGATGGGGCGACTCACCGCCACCCGCTCCGGCGTCACGCTCGGGAGTCTGGGCGTACTCTACCTGCTGCTCTGGGGGGCAGGCATCGACTACGCCTGGCTCTACGCCGGCGCAGGAATGCTCGCCGTCGCTGCGGCGCTCTGGGCCGCGCTGCGCTATCCGCTGTTCCGCGAGGACACGCCGCAGCGCAAGGAGCTGGTCCTGCGTCGGCGCTACTGGCTCTACTACCTTCTCACCTTCCTGTCCGGCGCCCGGCGGCAGATCTTCGTGGTGTTCGCTGGCTTCCTGCTCGTCGAGAAGTTCGGCCTGCCGATCGAGACCATGGTGATGCTGTTCCTCGTCAACGCGGCCCTGACCACCTGGCTCGCGCCACGCATCGGCGCGCTCATCGCTCGCATCGGAGAGCGGCACGCGCTCACGCTCGAGTACACGGGCCTCGTGATCGTGTTCACGGCCTATGCCTTCGTCGACACGATCTGGCTGGCGATCGCCCTCTATCTCGTGGACCACGTCTTCTTCTCGATGGCCATCGCCATCAAGACCTACTTCCAGAAGATCGCCGATCCGGGCGACATCGCCTCCACCGCGGGCATCAGCTTCACCATCAACCACGTCGCGGCAGTGGTGCTGCCGGTCGGGCTCGGAGCGCTGTGGCTCGAATCGCCGGCGCTCGTGTTCCTCACCGGCTCGACGCTGGCGCTGGTGTCGCTCTTGAGCGCACAGCTGATACCGGACGAACCGGCACCGGGGGCGGAGATCAGGCGGGCGGATTCGACGGCGCCGCTGTCCGCGGCGCCCTGAGGAGACGGCCGCTCAGCTGCCGGTGACGTACCAGAGACAGGCGAGCACGACGGCAGTCACGACGACGAGTGCGGCGAACATGTCCACGGTCTCGTCGGGCCAGAACCCGGAGTGGCTCTCCTGCTCCTCGGCGGGGGTCGCGTTCTCGGCGGCGTCGGACATCACGGGTCTCCGGTCGGTGGGCTCGGGCGCGAGCGCGCGCGATTCTATTCGCCGGTCGACGCGACTTCCACTTCGTGGGCCGTTTTCCTCGTGGACGGCCCCGTCCTCCCATGAGCGCGTCGGCATAAGAGGGCGCCAGCTCATAACGCGGACTTCTGACCAAAGCACGATCGGTTCGTTCTGGCACGTCCGCGTCCTCTGCTACCTTCCGCCGCTCGCGTGCTCCCGGGACCCCGCACGCGGCCTGCCGGAACGGGATCCATGTACCAGTACGACGACTACGACCAGAGCATGGTGGAGGAGCGGGTCGCGCAGTACCGTGACCAGACCGAACGCTACCTCGCCGGCGAGCTCTCCGACGCCGAGTTCCTGCCACTACGCCTGAAGAACGGCCTCTACGTGCAGCGCCTCGCGCCGATGCTGCGCGTCGCGATCCCCTACGGCACCCTCGCGGCGCGGCAGCTGCGCATGCTCGCCCACGTCGCGCGCCACTACGACAAGGGCTACGGCCACTTCTCGACGCGGCAGAACATCCAGTTCAACTGGCCCCGGCTCGAGGAAGTGCCCGACATCCTCGCAGACCTGGCCAGCGTACAGATGCACGCGATCCAGACCTCCGGCAACTGCATTCGCAACGTCACGACGGATCAGTTCGCGGGCGCGGCACCCGACGAGCGCATCGATCCACGGCCCTGGTGCGAACTGATCCGGCAGTGGTCCAGCTTCCATCCGGAATTCGACTGGCTGCCCCGCAAGTTCAAGATCGCGGTCAACGGCGCCGCCGAGGATCGCGCCGCGATCCGCTTCCACGACATCGGCCTCGAAGTCCGCCCCGACGCCGAGGACGAGGCGCACTTCGACGTCTGGGTAGGCGGCGGTCAGGGCCGCACGCCGGTGATCGCCGAGTGCATCCGCCGCGACCTGCCCGCGCGCCACCTGCTGACCTACCTCGCGGCGATCCTGCGCGTGTACAACCGCTATGGGCGCCGCGACAACAAGTACAAGGCGCGCATCAAGATCCTCGTCCGCGCCTTCGGGGCCGAGGGATTCGCGGAGCGCGTCGACGCGGAATGGGCTCATCTCGCGGACGGCCCGGAGACGCTCACGGGCGAGGAGATGGCGCGGGTCCGCGCACGCTTCACCGTGCCGGACTTCGAGGCGCTCGAGGACACGCCGGAGCCGCTCGCCACCGCCCTGGCGAGAGACGCGGACTTCGCGCGCTGGCATGCGAGCAACGTGCGCGGCCACGCGCGCACCGGCTACGCCAGCGTGGTGCTGTCGCTCAAGCACACCGGCGTCGCGCCCGGCGATGCCAGCGACGAGCAGATGGACGCCGTCGCCGACTGGGCCGACGCCTTCGGCCACTCCGAGGTGCGCGTCACGCACGAACAGAACCTCATCCTGCCGCACGTCCGCCAGCGCGATCTGCCCGAGCTGTATCGTCGCGCGCGCGCCCAGGGACTCGCGACCGCCAACGCGGGGCGCCTGACGGATCTGATCTGCTGCCCGGGCGGGGACTTCTGCTCGCTGGCCAACGCCAAGTCCATCCCCGTCGCCGAAGCCATCCAGCGCCGCTTCGAGGACGCCGGGCGCCTCGATGCACTCGGCGAGCTCTATCTGAACATCTCCGGCTGCATGAACGCCTGCGGCCATCACCACGTCGGCAACATCGGCATCCTCGG
>JAZBPO010000398.1:0-3209 GCA_036351675.1 Pseudomonadales bacterium | reverse complement strand
GCTTCAGCCTGTCCCCGTCTTTGGCTCGGTGCTCAGGGCCCTTCCCAGTTGCAGGTGTTCGTGCCTCGCACCCGGTAGTAGACGACGCTGCCGGCCTCGCCGCTGGCCTGGCCGGAGAGCGTCAGCTCGGTCGCGCCGCTCGTCGTGCCAGCCACGGCCGGGGCGGTGTACTGGGGAGCCGCGTCTTCGAGCACGTTGTAGCCGTCCGCGTTGGTGGCGGCGTCCCAGTTGATCTGCAGGTCCGCGCCGCTCTTCGTCACGAGCAGGCTGGCCGGGATGGCTCCCGGGGTTTCGTCCGCGCAGGCCTGCGGCTCGCAGTCGAAGGGCTGGTCAGTCTCGGCATGGAGGCGCCAGCTGCGAAGGGTGCTGCCGTTGGGGAAGGGGCCGGAGACGAGGTCCTCGACGGAGAGCGTCCAGGTGCCCTGAAGCGGTTCACCAGCGAAGTCCGCCATCGTGCCCGGGCCGTCCGGCTGGCGGTCGCGGTCGTAGCGGGTGCTGGTGCCGCCGCTCACGCCCGACTCCTTGAGACGCACGGTCGTTCCCGAGGGCGAGGTCAGCTCGACGCGCAGATCGGACGAGCGGAAGACGCTGATGTCGATCGAGACGTCCAGCTCGGCGATCGTGCGATCGTCCGTGACCTCGAGGGTCGAGACGACCGGATCGGTCGTGCGATTGGGGATGTTCGCGTCCTGGTCCTGCACGTAGTCCCGCAGGAAGGTCCCCATCGCGAGGCTGAAGGTGTCGCGGCGCGTCGGAATGTCCGTCGCGTTCGCGAGCAGCTCGAACTCGAGCACGTCGCCGCAGGCCGCGTCGGGCAGCACCGTGACGCCGAAGTGGGGCGCGTTGCTCTCGAGCGACGCGCTCGCGGCGATGTCCGGCCAGCCGGCGCTCGGAGTCGTCACCCGCACGACCTCGGGGTTGAGCGAGCGCAGCGTGCCCGTCACGGCCGTCGCGCCCTGGGTGCCGTAGTTGTAGAGCTCGGCGGGCAGCGCGAGCGTCTCGCCCGGCTCGACGCGGCCGTTGCCGTTGCCAAGGCCCGAAGCCGCGTCGTCCACGATGCGCACGCCGTTGCCGAGAAGCTGTGCGCCGTCCGGCAGCGCGATGCAGTTGGAAACCGGTCCGGTGCAGGCCGGGTTCGCGGCGTTGGGACGGACGCGGTAATAGGAGATGAAGTTCGAATCCACCGCGTCGTCGAAGTAGGTCAGCGCGGGCGCCGCAACCTCATCGATGGTGATGTGCTGGCGATTGCAGCCCATGTCACCGCGGAAGATCGTATAACTCGTGGCGTTGGCCACCTCGCCCCAGCTGAGATCCACGCCATCACCGTTGGCGACCGCGCTCAGAGTCGGCGCGTCGAGAGTGGGGCAGGAGCTCGAATTCTGGTTCTCGGGGTCGCTCTCCGTGCCGCAGGCAATGCCGTGCAGGTTGAACGCAGCGAAGAGAGCCGCCGCGTGCGGCGTGCCGTTGCTCAGGTCTCCATCATCGTCGTCGGCGACGCGCATCTGCTGGTACCAGGACGACGAGCTGCAGGAGTCGGCGCTCGGCAGCGAGCAGGTGTAGATGTCGCCGCCGGAGCCGCCACGCGAGCTGTACCAGAGACGCTCGGCAACCTGCCACGCGCTGGCCTCGTCGTAGCCCATGGCCGGCAGCTGATTCACGGCGAGCTCGTGGAGCGAGCCCACGATCGGGTAGCTCTCGCAGTGCACCGAGCGGCCGCAGGGGCCACCGCCGCTCGGACAGTTCGGGTCGACGAAGCCGGTCGGAGTCGGGGGCGTGTTGGCCTGGCGGCGGGTGCGGTCGTGATCGCGAACGCCGCTGCACTCGAGGCAGGTGTCGCCGTAGCCAGAGCAGGTGCCGTTCTCGAAGAAACCCCAGCCGATGCAGCCGTCCCGGTGATAGAAGAGCGCGACCGCGTCCGCGTAAGCTTCCGAGGTGTTGTCGTAGCCTCCACCATCGTTCTGGTCGAAGCCGTGACCCCACTCGTGGACCAGCACACCCTGGTTTTCACCGGTGTTTCCGCAGCCGTTGCCGGCGCGGAACATGTTGATCTCGCCGCCCCAGGACGCATTACAGGTGTTGTTGACGTTCGTGTTGGTGACGACCGGGTTCTGCAGCCAGGTGTTGTCGGGCAGGTAGGCGCGAGCAGCCTGTGCCACGCGGTTCACGTGGAAGAAGGCCGAGCGTGCCGCGGCGGTGTTGCCCGGCGAGTCGCCAGGCGCGACCTCGCAGTTGGTGCCGACCTTGAGGCCCAGGTCGAAGGTCTCGCCGCAGGTTGCGCTCTGAGTGATGGGGCCGCAGGTCTCGTCGATGATCACGTAAGGCCCTGAGAGGTTGGTCTCGACCGGGTTCGACAGGCTGACGCAGTCGTAGACGCCCGCGTCGTTCGTGAACGCCTCGGGCTGGTTCAGCTCGACGTAGTTCGTGAAGGGCATGGGGTGGGGGAAGTCGCACCCGTCGAGGCCGCACTCTTCCGTGGACCGATTGGGGAAGACGCCGCCCGTGATCGAGAGGTAGTGTGCGGCGTCGTAGAAGGCGAGCACTTCGCCGGTCTTGGCGTCGACCTCGCCGGTCCACACCGGCCCCTCGTCGGGCACGCGGAAGGAGATCTCCCAGACGAGACGGTGCCCGATGCCCTCGCCGCGGGCACCCTCCCAGCGCTCCATGCCCTGCTCGTAGCGTGGGTCGAGCGCCAGCATCTTGAGCTCCGGCTCGTGGGCCTCGACGTGCGGGACCGAGCCGTCGTACTCGAGGTAGCTCTCGAGGATGCCTTGAGCCTGCTCGGCGCCGATCTCCGGCACTCCGTCCGAGGAGAGTGCGCCCCAGCGGTGCGCCCCGAAGGCGACAAGGTTGCCGCCGTTGACGTGAAAGTCGAAGCGCGCGTTCTCGACGCGCACGCCGTCCACGGCCTGGCGGAACACGAGCATCCAGGAACCGGGGCGACGCTCGGTCGAGGCGGCGCTGTCCAACTCGAGCTGACCCTGCCAGTCGCCCAGCAGGAAGGTGTGGCGCTCGAGGAAGTCGCGAGCCCGGGCCTCGAGCTGCTCCAGCGTGACCGGGCCCTCGGCCTCGAGCTCGTTGCCTGCGCCGGGCACCCATGCGATGCCGCGGCCGGTCGCGAGCGTGGGCACGCCGGTGCGCTCGTCGAGATAGATCTTCCAGTTGCCGCCCTGCTCGGCGGCCCAGCGCTGCCAGCTCTGCGCGAGGGCGTC
>JAZBPO010000397.1:0-3608 GCA_036351675.1 Pseudomonadales bacterium | reverse complement strand
CTGTTGGCCCGGACCTGCCCGGAGGAATAGCGCGACACTCTGGACGGCACTTCGGACAGGACGTCACTGCGGACACCCGCTCGGCTTTCACTCGCGCCAGGTCGCTGATCAGCCTCGGAACACGCGGCATCGTACCGGCCCGCTCGTAGAGCGTTCTGCGCCGTTCTCCGACGATGGGCTGCGGCACAGGAAGACCGGCCTGTCTCGACGGGGGCGAGGGCAGGTACACGATCAGCGCCCGAGGAACAGGGCAGTTCGGCGTCTCGCAGACGATGCGCGCCGCGCCTAGACTGCTCCCCTCGATGACGGGGGGAGCCCATCGATGGACTACGTCTTCTTCGGCAACACGGGCCTGCAGGTCTCGCGGCTCTGCCTCGGCTGCATGAGCTACGGCGAGCCCGGCCGGGGCCCGCACCCGTGGACCCTGCCCGAGGCCGAGAGCCGCACCCTGATCCTCCAGGCGCTCGAAGCGGGCATCAATTTCTTCGATACGGCGAACATGTACTCCGCGGGCTCTTCCGAGGAGATCGTCGGCCGGGCACTCAAGGACTTCGCGAAGCGCGACGAGGTCGTGGTCGCCACCAAGTGCTTCATGCCCTGGCGTCGTGCCCCCAACACCATGGGCCTGTCACGCAAGGCCATCTTCCAGGCCGTGGACGACAGCCTCGTCCGCCTCGACATGGACTACGTGGATCTGCTGCAGATCCACCGTTTCGACGTGCACACGCCGATCGAGGTGACGCTCGAAGCACTCACGGACGTGGTGAAGGCAGGCAAGGTCCGCTACATCGGCGCCTCGACCATGGCTGCGTGGCAGTTCATGAAGGCGCTGGCGCTCTCCGAGGGGAAGGGTTTCTCGAAGTTCGTCTCCATGCAGAACCACCACAACCTCCTCTACCGCGAGGAGGAGCGCGAGATGATGCCGCTGTGCATCGATCAGAACGTCGCCACCATGCCCTGGAGCCCGCTCGCCCGCGGCCGCCTTACACGCGACTGGGACGCCGAGACGGAACGCTCCAGGTCCGACGCCTACGGCAGCACGCTCTACACGGAATCGGATCGGGCGATCGTCGAAGCCGTGGCCCGCATCGCCGCGGCGCGTGGCCTGCCGCGCGCGCAGGTCGCCCTCGCCTGGCTCCTCGCGCAACCGGGCGTCACCACCCCCATCGTCGGGGTCGGCAAGCCGGCGCACCTCACCGACGCGGTCGCGGCCCTGTCGGTGGAGCTGAGCACCGAGGAAGTCGCCGAGCTGGAGGGGCCCTACGTGCCCCATGCGGCCATGGCCGATCCGGCATGGGAGATTCCCACCACACCGACCGTACTCAGCTGACGTCCGCACGCGGAGACAGGGAAACACGAGCATGGAAGTGAGCCTGGAGCTGCACGATGGCATCGGCCTCGTGCGCATGGACGACGGCAAGATGAACGCGATCACCGCGGCCGCCCTCGAGGACATCGCCCGTGCGGTCGCCGAGGCCGAGGCGAAGGCCGAAGCCATCGTCCTCGCCGGGCGCCCCGGCGCCTTCTGTGCGGGCTTCGACCGCGCCGTCATGACCGGCGACGACGCCGCGGCGAAGCGCGTGCTGGGCCGCGGCGGCGCACACATCGCGCATTCGCTCTTCGCCTGCCCGAAGCCCGTGGTCGGCGCGTCGACGGGCCACGCCTTCACCATCGGCGCACTCTGGCTCATGGCCTGCGACACACGCATCGGCGAACGCGGCGACTGGAAGTACGCCATGACGGAGACGGTCATGGGCGCGATCCTCGGTGAGTGGCCCATGGCCCTGCTCGAGAGCCGGATTCCCGCACACCTGCTCACGCCCATCGCCATCCAGTCGCAGCTCCGCAACCCCGAGGCTGCCCTGGAAGCAGGCTACGTCGACGAGCTCGTCGACACGGGCCAGGCGATCGACCGGGCCCTCACGGTCGCGAAGGAACTCGCGGCACTGCCGGCGCACGCCTACGCAGGCAACAAGCTCTCCGTCCGGCGCCGCGCCCTCGAGCGCATCGAGGCCGATCTCGCGGCGCTCTGAGCGCGGCCGGCGTCAGCCGTCGTAGAAGAAGGGCCTGTGCAGTCCGAGCAGCGTTCGCTCGCGCTTCGAGGCGATGCGCGCCTCGGCCTCCGGCGCGACGTGGTTGGCGACGGCCGTCGTGCGGACGCGCTGGGCGATGTCGCGGCGCCCGTAGTGCGCCTGCAGGAAGAAGCGCCCGGTGTCGCCCTCGTCCGTCGGCAGGCGGCGGTGCCAGACGTCCGAGACGAAGAGCGCGACGTCGCCGGCGCGGGCGAGGAGCGGCAGCACGCGCTGACCCTCGTACTCGAGGTCCATGGCGAAGGGCCGCTCCCGCGGCGGCGGCCGGCCGGAGCGGTGGCTGCCGGGGATCACGCCCGTGGGGCCGCACGCGAGCGGGCAGTCCTGCAGGTAGAGGTGAGCGCCGATCGCGAACACCGGGTAGGGGATGCGGTCGTCCCAGGGCACGCCCTGCGGGCGCGGTACGTGCGGCCCGGAGTCGACGTGCCAGGCGCCGCCGCCGTGCTCCGCCTGCGCCCGCGGCGGATTGCGCCAGCAGGTGTTGGCGATGACGTGGCAGTCCTCGCCGAGCAGCGGTTCGATCACCTCGAGGATGCGTGGATGCGCGATGGCCTGCTGCGCGAGGGCGCTGCGGTTGAACATCTCGTAGCGGAAGTCGTCGTCCTCTCCCGGATCGCGGCGCCCGTCCGTGCGATCGTCGCGCGGGACCCTTTCGTACACGGCCTCGATCTCGGCCGCCAGCGCCGCCACTGCGTCCGCAGCGAACACCGCCTCGAGCAGTGCGTAGCCCCGCGCTTCGAGAGACCGGCTCGCCGCCGGCACCTCGGCCTCGAGCGGGCGCAGATAGCCATCCTTGCGCGTCAGCATGCTTCTCTCTCCTGCCTGTCGCCCGACTCGGTCCGGCACCCCGCTGCCCGGGCGACCGGGACGCCGGGCGCGTCGGTTTGAGCCACCGGCCTACGCTCGGCATGCTGTGCGGACGCGACCGCCCCGGCAGCGCCGATGACCGCTGCAGGACCGGGAGAGGCTCGACCATGCATCCGTCACCCTCCACAGCATACGCGCAGGTGCTCGCGCTGCTCTTGCTGCTGGTCTCACAGGTCGGCGCCGCCCAGACCTTCGCGGTGGAAGTGCGGCGGAGCGCCGCCGCGCCCTGCGCAGGGAATTCGGCGCCGTGTCTCGGCACCGCCGTGGAACCCGACGGCGACACCAGCGCCTTCCGCTACGGCACGAACGCACCGACCCGGCCCATGCTCTACCTGGCCGTCGGCGGTGAGGGCGAGATCCGTCGGGTCGACGCAGGCGCCGACGGCTGCTTCTACGTGCCGCGCAGGGGCGTCCTCGTCGAGCGTTGCGGCGGGACCGGCTCGGCCGATCTGTTCGAGGTCGCCCTGCTGGCCTTCGAGGACGGGGCACTGCGCCTGCGCGTCGCGCTCGCACGCTCGGGCGAGCGCTTCGCTTCGGAGCTCGACGTGGTGCCCGGCCATTGGACGCCCTTCGCCCGCGACACGGCAGGCCGGCGCGTCGAGGTCCGGGCTTCGCCCGTGGAGTCCCCCGCGGGCTCCTGAGCCCGCCCAG
>JAZBPO010000396.1:0-3763 GCA_036351675.1 Pseudomonadales bacterium | reverse complement strand
CGCCAGCGCCCATCCGCCGGCGGACCTCGAGGACCGCACGCGCCTGCGCGTGGTCCAGGGCCCGCTCCTCGCGCCCGACTTCCTCACGTCCGAGTACCTCGACACCTTCTACGAGACCGAGTGGAAGGTGCACTACAACTCCGCGCGCACGGGCATCCGCCTCGAAGGCCCGGCCCCGGGCTGGACCCGCGCCGACGGCGGCGACGCCGGCCTGCACCCCTCCAACGTGCACGACAACGCCTACGCCTTCGGCGCCATCGACTTCACCGGCGACATGCCCATCGTCCTCGGCCCGGACGGCCCGAGCCTCGGCGGCTTCGTCTGCCCCGCGGCCATCGCCGCCGCGGACCGCTGGAAGCTCGGCCAGCTGCGCCCCGGCGACACCGTGCGCTTCGAGCCCATCGACCTCGACACCTCGCGCGCCCTCGCGGCGCCCAGCGCGCCGGCGATCGCCACGGCACGCAAGAGCTGGCGCGAGTCCGACGGCGAAGTCGTGCTCGCCCGCGACGATCAGCGCGACGTGGTCCTGCGCGCGGCCGGAGACAGCTTCCTGCTGCTGGAGTTCGGCCCGCCCGTGCTCGAACTGCGCGCGCGCCTGCGCGTGGAGGCGCTCCAGCGCTGGCTCGAAGCGCAGAACGATGGCGACGTGCTCGAACTCACCCCCGGCGTCCGCTCGCTGCAGTTCCGCGTGCCTCCCAACGCCGACCGCGAACGCCTGCTGCGCCTGATGCAGGACGGCCTAGACGCCATCGACGGCCAGCCCGACATCGAGATCTCCGGCCGCATCGTCCACCTGCCCCTCGCCTGGGACGACCCGGCCACGCAGGAGGCGACGGAACGCTACATGCGCTCGGTCCGCCCCGACGCGCCCTGGTGCCCGCGCAACATCGAGTTCATCCGCCGCGCCAACGGCCTGGCGGACGAGGCCGAGGTGAAGCGCATCGTCTTTGAGGCGAGCTATCTCGTCCTCGGCCTCGGCGACGTGTACCTCGGCGCGCCGGTCGCCACGCCCGTGGACCCGCGCCACCGCCTCGTGACCACCAAGTACAACCCCGCCCGGACCTGGACGCCGGAGAACGCCGTGGGCATCGGCGGCGCCTATCTGTGCATCTACGGCATGGAAGGCCCGGGCGGCTATCAGTTCGTCGGCCGCACCGTGCAGGTGTGGAACCGCTGGCGCTCCGGCGGCGTGTGGGAGAAGCCCTGGCTGCTGCGCGGCTTCGACCAGCTCCGCTTCTTCGAGGTGTCGAACGAAGAGCTCATGGAGATGCGCCGCGACTTCCCCCTCGGGCGCCTGCCGATCCGCATCGAGGAGACGACCTTCAGCCTCCACGAGCACGAGGCCTTCCTCGAGCGCGAGGCGGACTCCATCGCCGCATTCCGCACGAAGCAGCAGACCGCCTTCGCCGAGGAGCGGGCGCGCTGGGACGAGGCGGACCAGAACGCATCGACACGCGCCCCGACGGCGCAGGCCGAGACCGTCGCCGAGGACGAACCCGGCGTGCCGGCCGAGAGCCCCGTGGCCGGTTCCGTGTGGAAGGTGCTGGCCGAACCCGGCACGGCCGTAGAGGCCGGCGAGGTGGTGCTCATCGTCGAGTCCATGAAGACCGAGATCGAGGTGCAGGCCCCGGTCGCGGGCACCGTGAAGCGAGTGCTCGCTGCCGCCGGAACGCCCGTGGAAGCTGGCCAGACCGTGGCGCTCATCGACGACGGCGCATGAAGCGCAACCTGCGCCGCCTGCTCTGGCTGCCGGTCTGCTGGCTGCTGCTGGCGACCGGCGCCGAGGCGCACATCCTCAACATGACCCGCGTGACCCTCGCGCTCGACACCGAGCGCGAGGGCTCGTTCGAGGTGCAGATCGATCTGGGCCAGTCCCTTCTGTCCCCTTCCGACTACCTCGCCCTCGCCCGGGCGGAACCGTCGGTACGGGACAAGCGCCTCCGGCCGATCCTGGCGACGCTGGCCGAAGGCCTGGTGGTCACGGCGGACGGCGAAGCGCTGCCACGCAGATTCGTCTCCGCCGACTTCGTCGCCGATTCCATCGAGGCGATCCGCAACCCGCTCACGCCGCAGATGGCGACGCTGCGTTGGACCGTCCCGGCGACGACGGCGGAGGTCGTGGACGTGCACATCGCGGACGCGCTCGACGTGCCCTGGCCCTGCCTCGTCCGCGTGGACAGCTCGCGCCGCGACCTGCCCGTCTCGCGCCTGCTCACGGCCGACCGGCGCGCCTCCGGCGCCGTGGACCTCCGCGACGGCGGCGCGCGCGACGCGGCGGCCGGCGGCCTGAGCGACATCGCCGTCGTCTACGGCTGGCTCGGCATCGAGCACATCGTCCCGAAGGGCATGGACCACGTGCTGTTCATCTTCGGACTGTTCCTCGTGGGTGGGGCGTTCCGGGAGCTGCTGGTCCTGGTGTCCTGCTTCACCGTGGCGCACACGGTGACGCTCGGGGCCTCTACGCTCGGGGTGATCGCGCTGCCCGCCGCGATCGTCGAACCCCTGATCGCGGCGTCCATCGTCTACGTGGGCGTCGAGGCGCTGTTCGGGGGGCACCATCCGCGGGTGCGCTACGCGATCGTGTTCGCCTTCGGGCTGCTGCACGGGCTCGGCTTCGCGAGCGTGCTGCGGGAGATCGGCCTGCCGGACGGGCGCTTCCTGTTCTCGCTGCTGAGTTTCAACGTCGGCGTCGAGATCGGGCAGCTCGTCGTGCTCGGCGGGGCGTTCCTGCTGTTCGGGGCGCTGCGCGGGCGGGACTTCTACGGTCGATGGGTCGTGCAGCCCGGGGCGACCGTGGTGGCCGGAGTGGGGAGCTACTGGCTGATCCTGCAGGTGGGCTGAAGGCACGCATGTATCGACCCAGCGCTTCCCGCCCAGGTCAGGCTGCCAATGCGTATGCCTCAGCGGGTGTCTTCATCCCGAGCGCCTGATGAGGGCGCCGGGTGTTGTAGAACTGGATTCGGTCCGCGATCACGCGCATCGCGTACTGCTGTGTCTCGAAGCGATGCCGGTGGATGCACTGCTCCTTCAGGCTGCGGATGAGTCGCTCGACCATGCCGTTCTGCTGCGGGCAGCGCGTCGTGATGAACTCCTGCTTCAGGCCGTAGCTGCGCACGAGCTTCGTGTAGTGCCGGCTGGTGAACACCAGGCCGTTGTCCAATCGAAGCTGCATCGGGCGCTGCACGCGGCCAAGGCTCCCGAAGCGCGCGACCAGCGCCTGCTCAAGGGCTGAGGCGGCTGTCGTTGCCTTGCCGCTTCTCGACAGCTGCCAGCCGAGCAGATCGCGTGTGCAGCAGTCGATCACCAGTGCGAGTGTCAGCCGGCCGTCCCGGCCACCCCAGACGCGGCACAGATCGGTCGACCAGCGCTGATCCGGAAGCTCTGCGACCGACGGCAGTGCCTCGCTCCGCGGTCAGTGCCCGATGGCTCGCTTACGAACCTGCCAGCCCCGGATCTGGAAGATCCGCTGCACGGTGTTCTTGTTCATGCCGAGCAGCCAGACAACGGTGCGGTAGGCGAAGGACGGCTCCTCTTCGATCAGCGCCTTGATAGGCGCCATAGGCGCCTCGAGCTCCGGATTCACCTTCGGCGCCGCCCTCGTGGAGCGGTAGTAGTAGTGTTGCGCGACATCAGAAACTGACCCAGCTGCGACAAAATTCCTGACCCACCCCTGCTTCACTGGGCCTCCGGAGACGAGGAGGCCCGATGCTGAACGAGGAGGTGGTTTTGGAGATGCGCATCATGGCCCGTCAGGGCATCGGGG
>JAZBPO010000395.1:0-17447 GCA_036351675.1 Pseudomonadales bacterium | reverse complement strand
GCCGCTGCCGCTGCCCCGGCGCCGGCCGGAGGCGCCGTCGCGGATGCGGGCGCGGCGGTAGCGGCAGGCAGCGCCCCGGCCGCCAGCCCTTCGCCCTCGCCGAGGAGTTCGAGCAGGGCGTTCGCGAGGTCCCCCACGACGCGCCGGCGGACCGTGGTCTCGTCGACGGCGGGTGCCGCTGCCGCCTCGGCTCGGCCGACGCCGGCGAGGTCCCGGAGCATGGTCCAGAAGCCGAGGCGCTCCTCCGTGGAGGCGACCATGGCTTCGTCCATGACCAGGCGCGCGAGCCGGCCGCGCTGATCGCGCGTCCAGATGAAGGGGATCTTCCCCTCGCGTTCGTCCGCGTCCAGTTCGAGGAACTGATCGAGGGGGAGCATGTCGTCGTGCCAGCTGTCCGGCGGCGCCGTGCGGAAGTGCTTGCGGAAGCGGCCTTCCGTGGCGGCGAAGTCGGCGAAGGTGAGCGGTACGGTCAGGGTCTTCTCGCGCCCGCCCTCCAGATAGGTGACGGGCCCGGTGGTCCAGTCCCCCTCGAGGTCGGGATTGCCCTCCAGGTCGAAGCACTCGGCGGCGGTCCGGCCCCGGTCCGGGTCGTAGCGGAACAGCGGATAGGCGCGGGACTCGACGGCGAGCTTCGCCTGGGCGTGGCCGGCCTCGTCGCCGATGCCGTGCTCCGGCTGGCAGGCGCAGTAGAGGTTGAACAGCGCCGGCCGGCGGCTGCGCAGGCCCGCGATGAAGCCCTCGATCATGTGGCTCGCGTGGGCGATGGAGCTCTGCATGACCCAGGTCGTGCGGTGCGCCATGGCGATGAGGCCGATCTCCTTGCGGGTCTCGGTCTTGCCGTGTTGCGCGGCGCCGAAGGGGGCCATGTCCGAGACCTGGCCGACGAAGCCGGAGGTGCAGGCCTGGCCGCCGGTGTTCGAGTACACCTGCGTGTCGAGGACCAGCACCTTGAGCGGCTTGCCGCTCATCATGGCGCGGGAGAGGTTCTGGAAGCCGATGTCGTACATGGCGCCGTCACCGCCCACGGCGACCACCGGCGGACAGAGATGGAACTCCTCGTCCGTGAAGTCCTCCCAGGCGAAGCGGGCGAGGTCCGGCGCAGGCTCGTCCCGGAGCAGGGCGCGCGCCTCGCGGACGGCGCGGAAGCCGTCGGCCATCTTCGCCATGTGCCCCTCGTAGACGCCCATGGCCATGGACGGCGAGTCCTGGAACAGGTGGTTCGACCAGGGCACTGGATAGGGGTTGTAGGGATAGGTGGAGCCGAACACGCTGCTGCAGCCCGTGGCGTTGAGGATGCCGAGGTTGGCGCGGCCGCGGCCGTTCGCGCCGGTCGTGTAGGCGTCGCGCAGCGTCTTGAGCCGCTCGATCAGGTCCGTGAGGCGCCGGAGCGCGTTCCGGTCCATGGGATCGGCTTCGCCGGCCGCTTCGATGCGCGCGGCGAGGTCCGCGAGCGTGAGATCCCGTTCGCCATCGGCATCGCCCGCGAGGGCCGCCTGCAGGCCGCGCGTGTCGCTCACGTCGAGTTCGCGCGTGAGGGCGTCGCGGAGCCTGGCCTCGAGGCCGGCGACGAGTTCGCTGATCTCCTGCACGTGCGTCGCGACGCGGGGGCGCATGAGGGCCTCGACGGTGGCGATGAACAGGTGCAGGACGGTCTTCTCGCTGCAGCCGAGGCAGGCGCCGTCGCCGCCCGAGAAACCGGTGTAGACGTCCTTGTCGAGAAGCAGCGTGTGCAGGGCGCCCACGGCTTCCTCGAGATCGTCGATGCGCCCGTAGCGCTGTGGCGTGTTGGGCAGGTCGAGCCAGAAGTCGAAGCCCCGGCGCAGCGTCTCGACGGTCTCCGGGGTCTGGGTCACGTTCCGCAGCGCGTCGTCGCCGCAGACGTCCACGCAGGCGCCACAGCCCTTGCAGCGGTACGGGTCGGTGGTGAGGCTGAAGAGGCCGCCGGCGCCGGCCTGGTCCTTCTCGCGGAGCGTGAAGTAGGGCCGCGTGACGGAACCGGCGAAGCCGGCCATGGCGTCCTTCATGGCGTCGAAGGCCGCCGCGAGCGCGTCCTGCTCCTCCGCACCGGCGAGCATCGCCTCGATCGCCTCGTCGAGCACGAGACCGAAGTCCGCGCCCTCTCCGACGTCTGCGAGGCGGGTGCGCAGCAGCGGTTCGAGGCGGCGCACGGCGCCGCGCAGGAGACTGCCGTCGGCGCCGGCCGCGGCGGCGCGATCGACGGCCGTGTCGAGCACCGCCTGCAGGTCGCTGACGAGCCCCGGGATCGCCGTGTCCGGGCACACCACGTAGCAGTCGCCGCAGGCCGTGCAATTCTCGGGGATCCACTGCGGGTGCTCGAAGCGGATGCCGGTCATGTCGCGGTAGAGGGACGTCGACGGCGGCATGGTGCCCGTCGCCACGAAGGGATCCGCGAGCGTGTCGTTGCCCTGGCCGCGGAGATAGAAGTTGCCGGTCTGGGCCCAGAAGCGGTGGATGTCGCCGAGACGGCTCTCACCCTGCGGCAGCTGCTTCACGACGCGCTGCAGCGGCGGCTCCGGGCTCTGGAGACCGGAGGCGTTCAGCGCCTGTTCGCCGACCGGCTTGTCCACGATCTCCCGGACCTGATCGTAGCCGCGCTGCACCGTGCGCAGGTTGTCGGCGACGACGCGCGCACCGCGGTGGCCGAACTTCTTGTTCAGCTGCAACTCGATGGCGCGCAGCAGCGACTCCTCCGTGAAGCCGGCCTTCGCCATGAGCGGCGTGGTGGCGAAGAAGGCGCCCTGGAAGGCGATGCCCTGCATGCGCAGGCGCAGGTCCGCGTCCGTCGCTTCCTCGGCGGCGATGCCGAAGGCGTCCAGGTAGTAGACGCGGATGCCCTTCCTGACGATCTCCTCCTGATAGCGCGTCGGGATCCGGCGCCAGACGCGCTCCGGCGTCTCCTGATCGGACTGGATCACGAGCACGCCGCCCTCCTTGAGGCCGGCCAGGGCGTTCGTGTGTTCGAAGACGTTCGGATCCGGCGAGAGCACCACGTCGACGTGGTAGTACTCGCAGTTCGTGCGGATCGGCTCCGGCGAGGCGGCCAGATAGAAGGTCGTCGGCTGGCCCTTCTTCTCGGAGCCGTAGCGCGGGTTCGCCTTGACGTGATAGCCGAGCAGGTCGAAGAGCGTCATGGCGAGGTTCTTGCCGGTCGTGATCATGCCCCAGCCACCGACCGAGTGAAGGCGCACGGTGGTCGTGCCCTCGGGCATGAGGTCCGGGTTCTCGGACCCGTGCAGGGCGAGGTCCGCGACGTCCGGATAGGCCTCGAGGATCGCCTCCTGGTGGATGGCCTGGGTCGGCGTCGACGGCTTCGGATGCACGAAGTCGATGGAGAGATAGAAGTGTCGCCGGCGCGGCCCCTCCGGGAGCATGTTCTCGATCGCGGCGATCAGGTCCCGGGGCTGCAGGTCGCGACTGCCGAGGCCGTAGCTGCCGGAGTAGAGCTCCGGCAGATCCGTGAGCTTCCCGTAGGTCGGCAGGTCCGGGAAGGGCGGGGCCTTCGGCGAACGGCCGTTCTCCAGGCACTTCGAGAGCGCGGCGCGGGTCTCGCGCATGAGCGGCAGGTCCTCGGCGAGCGGCTGGTCCGTGCGCTCGAGGACGGCGACGCCCCGGCGTCCCTGCAGCAGGCGTGCGAGGGCCTCGCCCGGGAAGGGGCGGAACATGAGGAGGTTCACGACGCCGACCTTCAGGCGGCGCGTCTCGCGCAGGTAGTCCGCGACCGCCTCGGCGCCGGGGATCATGCTCCCCTGACCGACGATGACGTAGTCCGCGTCCTGCATGCGGTACCCGATCACCGGGCCGTAGTGGCGCCCCGTGAGCGCGGCGTAGTCGGCGAAGGCCTGCTCGGCGATGGGCCGGACGTGCTCGAAGAAGAACGGCCGCTGGGCGGCGACGCTCTGCATGTACGAATCCTGGTTCTGCACGGCGCCCGAGAGCATCGGGTCGTCGACGTTCCAGAGTTCCGGGATCCGCCGGCGGGTCGCGCCGAAGAGCATGCGCTGGGCGGCCGTCGGCGTCTCGATGACGTCCTCGGCGCGGCCGAGGAACTCGGCCACGAGTTCCCGCTCCGGGGCGTACATGGACTCCATGAGGTGCGTCGTCAGGAAGCCGTCCTGGGCGACGATGCCCGGCGTCAGCGCGAGCTCGGCGACGTGGTGGGCGATGAGGTTCAGATCGGCCGCCTGCTGGGCGCTGGCGGCGAACAACTGGAAGAAGCCCGTGTCGTCGGCGCAGTGATAGTCGTCATGGCCGGCGTGGACGTTGAGCGTCGCCTTGGTGATGGCCCGGGCGCCGATGTTCAGGACGTAGGTCAGGCGCTTGCCCACGGCCGCGTAGAGCGACTCGTGCATGTAGGCGATGCCCTGGCCCGAGGAGAAGTTCGTCGCCCGCAACCCGGACATGGACAGACCGGCCGTCACCGCGGCGGCGGCGTGCTCGCCCTCGGGCTCGACGAAGATCAGCGGCCGGCCGGCGATGTTGAGGTGCCCGCGCGCCGCCGCTTCGGACCAGCCCTCGCCCATCTGCGTCGAGGGCGTGATCGGATAGGCGCCGGCGCCGTCGGAGGCGTCGATCTCGCACTGGACGACCGCCGTGTTGCCGTCGAGGACCTGGCGGATTCCGGGATACCTGACGTGTTGCTGATCCATCACTCGTTCCTCAGGAAGCGGCTGCCGGCCGCACGGACCGGCGCACGACGGGACGCGCGGCACGACCCCTGATCTCGTCGCCGGCGTCGGTGATCCAGACGATGGCGCCGGTCGGACAGCGTTCGATGGCCGCGCGGGCGGCCGCCTCGGATGCGCGCCGCAGGGCCGCCGTGTCGAGCACCGGCAGGCCCCCGGCCATGGTCACGGTGCCCGCCGGCGCGTCCATGGCGCAGCGGGCGCAGGCCGTGCAGGCGACGGTGCAGGCCTCGAGGAGTTCGTCGACGGCGTTCTCGTTGCGGCAGCGGACCCACAGGTGGTCATCCGCCCGCTGCAGGGAGAAGAGATCCTTCGGGCATGCCGTGACGCAGTCGCCGCAGGCCGTGCAGAGATCCTCGGCGACGACGGGCAGGTCGTGGCCGTCGAGGCGGATCGCCTCGAAATCGCAGGCCGTGACGCAGTCTCCGAAGCCCAGGCAGCCCCAGGCGCACGCCTTGCCGCCGCCCGCGACGAGGGCCGCCTCGGCGCAGGTCGGTGGACCCTGGTAGCGGGCCCGGAGCCGGGCCACGTTGCTGCCGCCGGCGCAGGCGAGGCGCGCGACGAGGCGTTCGGCGCTGCCGACGTCCACGCCGAGGAAGGCGGCGATCTCGGCGCGTTCCGCGTCCAGCGCCACCGTGCAGGCGGCCGGAGCCGCCTCGCCGCTGACCAACGCTTCGGCGAAGGCGCGGCAGCCGGGCTGGCCACAGGCGCCGCAGTTGTTGCCGGGCAGCATGGCCTCGACGTCGTCGATGCGCGGGTCCTCCTCGACGTGGAAGCGTCGGTGCGCGAGGAGCAGCGCCGTCGTCAGCAGCAGCGTGAGACCGCCGAGGGTGCCGACCGCGGTCAGGGCGATCATCGCTCCGCCCTCGCGAGGAGGCCGTGGAGCAGCTGCTCGAGCAGTGCCCGTCGATCGTCCCGGGGCAGGGCCTGCCAGCCGCTCACCGCCTCCGTGCGCGGCGGGTCGGTCTCCCGCGCCGCGTCCGCCGCCGCCCGGCGCGCCTGTGCGACGCCGTCGGCGATGCCGTGCAGGCCGATGGCGCCGCCCACGGCCCGGACGCCCTCGAGGCTCGTGCGCCCGTCGTCGTCGACGGTGATCCAGTCGTCCGCATCGGTGGCGACGGCGAGGGCCGGCGGCGGCGAGAGGGGCGCGACGTCCGTGCCTAGGAGCACGAGGTCCGCGCCGATCCGTGCCGTGCGTCCGGACGCGAGGTCCACGAAGGTCGCCTCGAGTCCGCCGCCGTCGCGGCCGTCGACGCCGAGCCAGCTCGCGAAGGTGAGTTCGAGCCCGTGCTGCGCGAGCAGCGCATGCAGGGGCGCGAGGCGTTCTTCCGCGCTCGGCGGTTCGAGCAGCAGCACGCCCGTGACGGCGACGTCCTGTTCCGCCAGGGCGCGGAGCTGGTTCCCGAGCACCCAGAGCGTGAAGGCGGTCGCCTGCGGCAGCACCAGGAGCAGGTCGGCCGCGTACTCCTCGTCCGAGGGCCGCACCACGAAGCCGCCGGACGGCCCCGGCGCCTCCAGCATGCGCTGGAGTTCGACCATGGTGATCACGTCCGCTTGGCGGCCGTAGCCGAACTCCTCGAGTTCGCCGGCGGCCGCCTCGCGGCGATCGTCGTAGCCCGTGGCGAGGACGATGGCGTCGACAGTCTCCCGGCGGGTCTCGCTCCGGGCGCGGACGAAGTCGATGGCGTCGTCGTCGCAGGCGTCGCTGCAGCGGCCGCAGGGCAGGTAGTTCGGGGGATCGTTGAGGCAGGTAGCGACGTCGATGGCGAAGGCGTGCGGCAGGCTGTCCGGATAGTGGCCATGGATCGCCCGGCGCAGCGTGAGCCCCGCCTCGGCCTCGTTCGGCGCGGTCTCGGGGCAGACGGCGAGGCACTGGCCGCAGCGCGTGCAGTCCTCGGTGACGTAGCGCGGCGCCGTGCGCAGCTCGACCGTGAAGCGCGCCTTCTCGCGCTCGACGGCGACGAGTTCCGTGAGCGTGAGGCACTCGACGCGTTCGTGATTGCGCAGGCCCTCGAGGGAAGGGCGGGGTCCGGCGTCCGCCGGCCAGGCGTCCGGACCGGCCTCCGTCTCGAGGCGCGCCGCGCGTTTTCCGCCGACCACGGCCGCCCGCTCCACCAGCAGCACCCGCGCGCCGGCCTCCGCGGCCGCCTCGGCCGCCGCGAGCCCGGCGACGCCGGCGCCGACGATCAGCAGGGTCCTCATGACGCCGCCACGCCCTGCTCGGCCGCGAGGCGGTAGCCGGCGTCCAGGGCGGCGAGGTCGAGGTCGAGGGCCTTCGCGGCGATCATGGTCCTGAGTGTCGCCTCGATGGCCTCGCGTTCGACGAGACGCGTCACGGCGAGCATGTAGCCGAGGACCACCACGTTCATGACGATGCGATTGCCGAGCGCCTCGGCCATGCGTGTCGCCGGCAGGGCGAGGATGCGGACGTCCTCGCGCGTGGGCCGGACGAGGTCTTCCTCGACGATCATGAGCCCGCCCGGCGCGACCAGCGACTCGAAGCGCTGGCACGCCTCCTGGAACAGCACCACGAGCACGTCCGGGTGCGTCACGAAGGGATAGTCCACGGGCGCGTCGGCGATGATCACGTCCGTGTTCGAGGCACCGCCGCGCGCCTCCGGCCCGTAGGCCTGGGTCAGGACCGCGTCGTGGCCGCCATGGATGCAGGCGGCGTGGCCGAGGAGCCGCCCGGCGAGAACGATGCCCTGACCGCCGAAGCCCCCGAAGCGCACCTCCGTCCGCTCCATCTCAGGCGCTCCCCGCTTCACCGACGCCCACGAAGGGCGTCCGTTCGCGGTCGACGAAGTTGCCGACGGCGATGGGCGAGTCGTGGTCGACGATGTCGACGTCGAGGGCGTCGAAGTCGCCGACGTCGTCGACGACGCGGCAGCGCCGGCGATAGGCCTCCAGTTCCCCGAGCCCGCCGTCGATGGCGTTCATCTTCCCGAAGTTGGTCGGGCAGGGAGACAGCACCTCGACGAAGCTGAAGCCGCGCTTGCTCATGACGCGCGTGAGCGCGTCCTGGAGCGGATGCACGTGGAGGATGGTCCAGCGCGCGACGAAGGCGGCGCCGGACGCCGCCATGAGATGCGGCAGGTTGAAGGGACGATCGTGCACGCCGTGCGGCGTGGTCGTGGTGCGCGCCTCGCGCGGCGAGGTCGGTCCGGCCTGGCCGCCGGTCATGCCGTAGTTGAAGTTGTTGATGCAGATGACGCGCAGGTCGATGTTGCGCCGCGCGGCGTGGATCAGGTGGTTGCCGCCGATGGCGGCGAGGTCGCCGTCGCCGCTGATCACGGTGACGGTCAGCTCCGGCCGCGCCACCGCGATGCCGATGGCGAAGGGGATCGCGCGGCCGTGGGTCGCGTGATAGGAGTCCACGGCGACGTAGCCGGCGGCGCGGCCGCTGCAGCCGATGCCGGAGACGCAGGCGTGCTGCTCCGGTGCGATCCCCGAGCGCGCGATGGCGTCCACGTAGCAGTGGATCACCGTCCCGATGCCGCAGGCCGGGCACAGGATGTGCGGGAAGCGGTCCGCGCGCAGCAGATCGTCGCGCGGGTGGCTCCTGGCGATCACGGTTCCGTTCACGGCGCGTCTCCCAGAGCCTCGAGGATCTGTCGCGGATGGTGCAGAAGGCCCCCGGCGTGACCGAGGGAGACGATGTCCCGGCGCGCGATGCGCTCTACCTCGCGCGCGAGCTGGCCGAGGCTCACCTCTACGACCACGATGCGTTCGAGGCGGCCGGTCGCGCAGAGTTCGCGCAGGCGCGCGGAGGGGAAGGGCCAGACGCTGATCGGCCGCAGCAGGCCGACGCGCCGGCCCTCGGCGCGCGCCGCGCGCACGGCCTCGCGGGCGGAGCGCGCGGAGCAGCCGGCGGCGATCAGGAGCGTGTCCGCGTCCTCCGTGTGCAGCTCCTCGACCTCGACGATCTCGTCCGCGTGACGCCTGACCTTGTCGACGAGGCGGCGTATCAAGGCGTCGTGCGTCGCCGCATCCGGCGCCGGGTAGCCGCGCTCGTCGTGGGTCAGGCCCGTCATGTGGACCTTGTGGCCGTCGCCGGCGTGGGCGATGGGCGGCACGAGATCCTCGTCCGGGCGATAGGGCAGGTGGGGGCCGTCACCCCGTGGGCGTTTGCGATCCACGAAGGGGACCGAGGCCGGGATCTCCACGCGCTCGGTCATGTGACCGATGACCTCGTCCATGAGCACCACGGCCGGGACGCGCCAGCGATCGGCGACGTTGAAGGCGCGCACGGTCAGATCGAAGCATTCCTGCGGTGAGGCCGGCGCGTAGGCGACGATGCCGTAGTCGCCGTGCGAGCCGAAGCGCGTCTGCATGTAGTCCGACTGGCCGACCTTCGTCGGCAGGCCCGTTGACGGCGAGGCGCGCTGCACGTTCGCGATGACGATGGGCAGTTCCATCATCACGGCGAGGCCGATGCCTTCCATCATGAGGCTGTAGCCCGGGCCCGAGGTGGCGGTCATGCTCCGTGCGCCCGCAGCGGAGGCACCGACGGTGCAGACGATGCTGCCGAGCTCGTCCTCCATCTGCACGAAGTGACCGCCCACTTCCGGCAGCCGCTCGGCCAGGCGCTCGGCGACTTCCGTCGACGGCGTGATCGGATAGCCGCCGAAGAAGCTGACCCCCGCGGCCAGTGCGCCCTCGGCGCAGGCGTGATCCCCAAGCATGAAGTGCGTGCCGGTCAGCAGTCGTCGATCCTGCGCGACGATATCCACGATTCACTCCGGCCGCGTGAAGATGGCGAGTTCGGGACAGATCAGCGTGCAGAAACCGCAGTCGACGCAGTCGTCCTCGTGGCCTGCGGCCATGACCGGGTAGTGGTAGCCCCTGGCGTTCACGTCGGTCGAGAAGGCGAGCACCTTCTCCGGGCAGAACTCCACGCAGTAGCGGCATTCCTTGCACCGCTCGGGGATCACGTGGACGCGGCCGCGCGGGATCGTCTGCCGCTCGGCCCCCATGGGCCGGCGTCCCTCGCCGGCCGTCGTTTCCGGGCCACCATTCATGGGCGGGACTCCTGGCGCCGCCACTTCGCCACCGCGAAGAGCGGTGTCTCGGGCCGATGATGCTAGCGCCGGCGCCGAAGCGTTTTCTTGATCTGGATGCGTGCCGGAGGCCGTCGCAGGGCAGGTGATCGCCCGGCCGAGGCACAGCAGCGGGGCGATCCGGTGAAGGCGCCGAGGGCGTAGCGCGGAGACGAGCGTGATGGGCGGACCGCCTGCTTCAGGCGCGGCGCATCACCGCTTCCACCTCGACTTCCGCGCCCCGCGGCAGTGCGGCCACCTGCACGGCCGCCCGTGCCGGAAAGGGTGGTGTCAGCCGCGCCTCCATGGCCGCGTTCACCTTGCCGAAATGGGCCAGATCCACGAGGAAGACGTTGAACTTCACGATCCGGTCGAGACTGCCGCCGGCGGCTTCGGCGACGGCGGCGAGATTGTCGAAGACCCGCTCGATCTGCGCCTCGACGCCGCCCCCGACCATCTCCATGGTGGCCGGATCGAGGGGGATCTGGCCCGAGAGGAACACGAGGTCGCCGACGATGACGGCCTGCGAGTAGGGACCGATGGCGGCGGGGGCGGCATCCGTGTGTACGGGCTCGAAGGCATCGCTCATGGCTGGTGTCCTGGCGGCTTGGTTCGCGGTGTCTGCGCGAGTCTACGCGGTACCTGATCGAGGTGCGCCGGAGTGCCGGACCAGCGCGAAGGCGGCTCGGGTACACGTCGAGCGTGTGCGATGCAGAGCGCCCGCGGGCCGCCGAGGGCCGCGCCCTCAGGGAGATCGGCGGGTGGCTGCCCTGTCATGCTGCGTGCGGAACGCCGGACCGGTCCTTCGACGCCGAGTCCCCGATTCGACTCCTCACGGCACCTCGCGCGGCAGCCCCCGCCGCTCTCGAGCTCCGCGCACCGAGCCGACAGGACGGAGGGGCTCCGCTGGCGCGGGGCCCGGAGGGTGCGTCAGGCGTTGCGGCTGCGTGACAGGCTGATGACCGGGGTCAGGCGGCGCAGGCGGCGCATGATGTGCGCGAGGTGCACGCGGTCGCGGACGCCGAGCTCGATGGTCACCGTCGACAGGCGTGCGTTGCGCTCGACGGTGCCGATCGTCTCGATGTTGGCGTCCGCGGCGGTGATGGTGGCGGCGAGTTCGGCGATGACGCCCTTGCGTGTCTCCACTTCGAGGCGCAGTTCGGCGGCGAACTCGCCCTCTATCTTCTCCGCCCAGCGAGCCGGGACGATCTCCTCGCCCTTGCTGCGCATCTCGGCGAGGTTGCGGCAGTTCTCCATGTGGATCACGAGGCCGCGGCCGCTCGAGATGTGGCCGATGACGGGGTCGCCGGGCAGGGGGTGACAGCAGCGGCCGTAGGACACGACCAGGCCCTCGGTGCCGCGTATCGCGATGGGCCCGCCCTGCTGCACGGCAAGTGCGTCGTCGTCGTCGCCGTCCTCCGGCGCCGCGAGGCGCCGGGCGACGGCGTAGGCCATGCGGTTGCCGAGGCCGATGTCCTGCAGCAGCGCGTCGAGCTTCGCGAAGCCCAGTTCCTCCAGCACCGCCTCTAGGCGCTCCTTCGGGATCTCCTTGAGGGAGGTCTCGGCGTTGGCGAGCGATCGGTTCAGCAGACGTCGGCCGAGGGCCCGCGATTCGGACACGCGCTGGTGCTTGAGCGCATGGCGGATCGATGCGCGCGCCTTGCCCGTGACCACGAAGGAGAGCCAGTCCGGATTCGGGTGGGCGTCCTCGGCGGTGATGACCTCGATGGTCTGGCCCGACTGGAGCGTGGCCGACAGCGGCGCGAGACGCCGGTCGATGCGGCAGGCGACGCAGGTGTTGCCGACGTCCGTATGCACGGCATAGGCGAAATCGACCGGTGAGGCACCCTGGGGCAGCTCGAGGATGCGCCCCTTGGGCGTGAACACGTAGACCTCGTCCGGGAACAGGTCGACCTTCAGGTGTTCGATGAACTCGAGGGAATTGCCGGCGCGTTGCTGCATCTCGAGCAGCCCCTTGACCCATTCCCGCGCGCGCTTGGTGGACGCGACCGAGCTCTCGTCCTCGGACTTGTAGAGCCAGTGACCGGCGATGCCGTTGGAGGCGACGGCGTCCATCTGGTGCGTCCGGATCTGGATCTCGATGGGCACGCCGTGCATGCCGAACAGCGTCGTGTGAAGCGATTGATAGCCGTTCGCTTTCGGGATGGCGATGTAGTCCTTGAAGCGATTCGCGACCGGCTTGTAGAGCCCGTGAACCGCGCCGAGGGCGCGGTAGCAGGTGTCGGCGCGGTCGACGACGATGCGGAAGGCGAACACGTCCATGATCTCGGAGAAGGACTTCCCCTTCGCCTTCATCTTCCGGTAGATCGAGTAGAGGTGCTTCTCGCGGCCGGTGACAGTCGCCTCGATGCCCTCGGCGGCGAGGGCGTCGGCGAGCGCCTGGCGGATCTCGTCGACGAGTTCGGAACGATTGCGGCGCGCGGCGCGCACGGCGCGGGCGATGCGCTCGGCGCGCATGGGGTGCAGAGCGGCGAAGCCGAGATCCTCGAACTCGATGCGCAGCTCGTGCATGCCGAGGCGGTTGGCGATGGGCGCGTAGAAGTCGAGCGTCTCGCGCGCGATGCGCTCACGCTTCTCGCGGCCGAGCGCACCCAGGGTTCGCATGTTGTGGAGCCGGTCCGCGAGCTTCACGAGGATGACGCGGATGTCCTTGGCCATGGCCATGGCCATCTTCTGGAAGTTCTCGGCCTGGGCCTCGGCACGGGACTGGAAGATGGTGGAGAGCTTGGAGACGCCGTCGACGATGTCGGCGACCTCCGGGCCGAAGCGGGTCCGGAGGGTGCGTTTGCGGACGCCCGTGTCCTCGATGACGTCGTGCAGCAGCGCGGCCATCAGGGTCTGATGGTCCATGTGCATGCCGGCGAGGATGTGCGCGACGGCCGTGGGATGGGTGATGTAGGGGTGGCCCGTCTTCCGGGTCTGGCCATCGTGCGCTTCCTTCGCATAGGCGAAGGCGCGCTGCACCTCGGTGATCGCGTCGTGTTCGAGGTAGGTCTCGAGACGCGCGGTCAGCGTCTCGAGCGTGATGATGGGTTCCTCGGAAGGCGCCCGGATGGCCTGGACCGGAGCGGGTCGCGCGCGGGCGCTGCGCTCAGTCGAGGGGTATGTCGTCGTGTCCGACATGGATGGGCTCGGGCTCCGGAAGCTTGAAGCCGAACTCGTCCTCGCCCTTGCGATCCACCTCGTCGAGGATGGCTGCATCGACGTGGCCGTCGGCGATCTCGCGCAGGGCGATCACGGTGGGCTTGTCGTTCTCTTCCGCGACGTGCGGGTCCCTGCCGCCGGTGGCGAGCTGACGCGCGCGCTTGGAAGCGATCATCACGAGTTCGAAGCGGTTCTCGACCCGCTCGAGGCAGTCCTCGACGGTGATACGTGCCATGGTGTTCTCCGGGGGGCGGGCGGCTCCGGGCATGCAGGCTTCGGAACGCTGACGCCGGCCGTGTGCAAGCGAGCCAGCTATGGTAGCCAGCGGGGCCCCGTCGCGTCCAGCGGGCTCAGCGCTCCGGAGACAGCAGATCGACCAGCAGCGCGTCCCGGTCGCGGCTGACCCGGCTCAGGCGCGAGCGTTCTGCGCGGAACACGGCGAGCAGATCGTCGGTGGCGATGTCGAAGTCGTCGTTGACGATGAGGTAGTCGAACTCGACGTGGTGCGACATCTCTTCCCGAGCTTCCGCGAGGCGGTGGGCGATGGTCGCTTCGTCGTCCGCTCCGCGGCCCCGCAGCCGGGCCTCCAGCGTCGCGCGCGAGGGTGGCAGGATGAAGATGCCGACGGTCTCCGGGCGCAGGCGGCGCACCTGCTCGGCGCCCTGCCAGTCGATCTCCAGGATGACGTCACGGCCCTCGTCGAGGCGCGCGTCGACCCAGGCGCTCGACGTCCCGTAGTAGTTGCCGAAGACGCGGGCATGCTCCAGGAAGGCGCCTTCGCCGATCATGGCCTCGAACTGCGCCTGGCTCACGAAGTGGTAGGCGACGCCCTCTTCCTCGCCGGGTCGCCGGGGCCGGGTCGTGTGGGAGACGGAAACGGTGAGACGCGCGTCGCGCTCCACGACGGCCTTCACGAGGCTGGTCTTGCCGGCGCCGGAGGGGGCCGCGACCACGAACAGCGCGCCCTTCGCCGTGATGTCGGGATGCTCATTCACCTGCGTCACTCCTCGGGGCCGTGGTCATTCGACGTTCTGGATCTGTTCGCGGATCTGTTCGACGAGCACCTTGAGGTCGACGGCGCGCAGTGCGACGTCGGCCGCGCTCGCCTTCGACGCGAGCGTGTTCGCCTCGCGATTGAGTTCCTGGGCGAGGAAATCGAGCCTTCGACCGGCCGGACCGTCGCCCGCGAGCGTGCGGCGAATCTCCGCGACGTGCACATCCAGCCGGTCCAGTTCCTCCGCGACGTCGGCCTTCTGGGCGAGCAGTGCCACCTCCTGCTCGAGCCGCTGCGGCTCGAGTTCGGCCGCGAGTTCCGCGGTGCGCGCGAGCAGGCGCCCGCGCAGCGCGCTCACGAGTTCGTCGGCCCGCGCCCGCACGGTCGCCACGATCTCCTCGATGGCCACGAGCCGCGACTCGACGATGCGCGCCAGCCGCGCACCCTCGCGCGCGCGATGGGCGATGAAGGCCGTCAGGACCGATTCGGTCAGATCCGCCAACTCGGAGCCGAGGACATCGCCGTCGAGCTCGGTGTCGAGCAGCACGCCGGGCCAGCGGAGAAGCTCCAGCGGGTCGATGCTGCCGGCCCGGTCACCGAGCCGCGCCGCCATCTCCCGCGCCGCCTCCGCCACCGCGGCGGCTCTCGCCTCGTCGACCTCGAGCGCCGCCTGCCCCCCGACGGCGCTGAAGCGGGCGGACAGTTCCACCTTGCCCCGTTCGATGCGTGCCCGCAGCGCCTCCCGGAGCGCGGCCTCGTAGGGGCGCAGTTGCTCCGGGAGGCGCAGGCTCGCATCGAGATAGCGATGGTTCACGGAGCGTATCTCGATCGCCATGTGTCCCTGCGAACCTGCGCTCTCGCCCCGTGCGAAGGCGGTCATGCTGTGGATCATCGCGCGCGGTGCTCCGTCCGGCCCCCGGGGGAAGAAGGGGCCGCGATTCTAGGGAATCGGACGGCGGAATGCTGCGTGGCGGGAGCCGTCGCGGGGCGACCGCCCCCGCCGCGGTCGTCGGGGGCTTTGCTATGATCGCGCGAACAGGCTGATCAGCCGGGGGATGCATGAGTACCGAACGACCGAGCGGTCGGGCGCCTGACGAGCTCAGAGCCGTTCACTTCGAGCGGGGCTATACCCGCCATGCGGCCGGTTCAGTGCTCGTCGCCTTCGGCGACACGCGGGTGCTGTGCACCGCGTCCGTCGAGACCGGCGTGCCGCCGTTCCTGCGCGGGAAAGGCTCGGGCTGGCTCACCGCGGAGTACGGCATGCTGCCCGGGTCCACGCACACGCGCACGGATCGGGAGGCGGCCCGGGGCAAGCAGAGTGGACGCACGCAGGAGATCCAGCGGCTCATCGGTCGCTCGCTGCGCGCGGCCGTGGATCTGACCGCGCTCGGGGAACACACGGTCCGCATCGACTGCGACGTGCTCCAGGCCGACGGTGGTACCCGCACGGCGTCCATCACCGGTGCCTGCGTGGCGCTGGTGGACGCGTTGCGCACACTGCGGGAGGCCGGGCGGATCACCGGTGATCCGCTGCGCGAACTGGTCGCGTCCGTGTCCGTGGGTGTCCATCGCGGCACCCCGGTCCTCGATCTCGACTACGCAGAGGACTCCTCGGCCGAGACCGACATGAACGTCGTCATGATCGAGTCCGGCGGCTTCATCGAAGTGCAGGGCACGGCGGAGGGCGCGCCCTTCAGTCCGGAGGCCCTGGACGAGATGCTCGGACTCGCCCGGGCCGGCACCGCGCGGCTCTTCGAGGCGCAGCGGGCCGCGATCGCGGCCTGAGGGCCTTCATCACCGGTTCATCCGTCCGAGGAGAAGCTTCCGGCATGGCACAGGGACCGACCAGGGAAGCGCTTCGCGATCGCCTTATGCAGCTCGCACTGGACAAGGGCGCGCTGCGTTTCGGTGAGTTCGAGCTCAAGTCCGGTCGCCGGAGTCCCTATTTCTTCGATGCCGGTCGCCTCGACGACGCCCGCTCCCTGGCGACGCTCGGTGAGGCCTACGCGGCGGAAGCGGTCGCAGCGGACCTGCACTTCGACGTGGTCTTCGGCCCTGCCTACAAGGGCATTCCTCTCGCGGCGGCGACGGGCGTGGCGCTGGCCACCTCGCACGGGGTGAACTGCGGTATCGCCTACAATCGCAAGGAGGCCAAGGACCACGGTGAGGGCGGGCGCACGGTCGGCGCATCCCTTGCAGGCCGGGTGCTCCTCGTCGACGATGTGATCACGGCGGGCACCGCTGTGCGCGAGGTTCTGCCCCTCGTCGGCGAGGCCGGGGGCACGCTGGTCGGGATCCTCACGCTCCTCGACCGCCAGGAGCGGGGACAGGGCGAGCGCTCCGCCATCCAGGAACTGGCCGCCGAGTTGGGGATACCGGTCATGAGTATCCTCACGCTCGACGATCTGATGGCCTGGCTGGAGGCCTCCGGGCGCAACGACGAGTTCGTCCGCGTGGCCGACTATCGTCAGCGCTATGGCGCCGTTGCTTGAGAGGACGAGCATGACTGCCCCGCAGTGCGGTTCGCGACGTTTTCGACGGCACCTGCGTGCCGTCGTCGTCCCGTGCCTGCTCGGTCTCTCCGGCGTCTCCGTCGACGGCCTCGCCGCCGAGCTGTTCCGCTATCGCAACAGCGCCGGCGTCGTGGTGCTCGCGAACACGATACCCGCCGAATACGCGACGCAGGGCTACACGGTCATCGACCACCGTGGTCGGGTGATCCGCGTCGTGCCGCGCCAGCTCTCCGAAGAAGAGATCCAGGCCCGCGCCGAGGCGGAGGCGGCGGAGCGCGAGGCAGAGGAGGCGCGCCTCGCCCGGCGCCGGCAGGACGAGGAGCTCATGAGGCTCTACAGCACGCCGGAGGACGTCGAACGGGCGATGGCGCGCAAGGTCGCCTCCATCCAGGGCGCCATCGACACGGTCAACGCGAACATCCAGCGCCTGCTGTCACAGAAGCGCGGCCTCCAGACCCGGGCAGCGGAGATCGAGCGCAGCGGCCGGCCGATTCCGCAGACGGTCATCGACGGCATCCGCTCCGTCGAAGAGCAGATCTCCGAGAAGCAACGCGAGATCGCCGCGCGCGAAGCCGAGATCCTCGCCACGCGCGAGGACTTCGCCGAGGACCGGGAGCGTCTGCGCTACCTGCTCGGGCCGTCGGACGAGGGCTGATTCTGCTCGGCGGGGCGCGTGGCGGTCGGGCCTTCCATCGGCCTCGTTCGGACGAATGCGAAGTGTCGGAAGCTGCCGCCGCCCTGCTTCGGACGGGTGAGAGGTGCCTCGCTCTGCCGTCGCCTTCGGAACGGGGACGGAGCAGCGCGGCGCCCTCCGGCGCAGCGCTGGTCCGTCCCCACGCATGGCTGAAGAGCCTCGCTTCGAGCGACCCCGACGCTGCGACGACTGGCGACATGGTGCCGGCGGCGAAGCCCGCCGCACCTTGTTGCCGTGCGAAGGGGCGGCAGCGCCTCGACCTTCCCATCCGCCCTGACGAGAGCGCCTTCACGCGCCGGGCACGCGCCGGGTCGGAGTCGATTTCCGCCAGCGGAAATC
>JAZBPO010000394.1:0-14345 GCA_036351675.1 Pseudomonadales bacterium | reverse complement strand
TGCCAGGCCGCCAGCCCCGCCGCATCGTCGCGCCAGGGAAAATCGTCGTACTCGCGGCGGAAGGCGTGACCCCGGCTGACGTGCGGGAAGGCCGCCACGACATGGCGGTAGAACTCGCGCCAGACGAGCTCACTGATCCAGGTGACGATGCCCTCCTCGCCCGAATCGAGGCGACCTTCGTTGGCGGCGAGCGCCGCATCGAGGCAGGTGCGCACGGAGATGACACCCAGGGAGAGGTAGGGCGAGAGCGCACTCGTGCCGTCCAGCGCCGGATGGTCGCGGTCCTTCTCGTAGCGCAGCACGCGATCGCCGACGAAGGCCTCGAGGCGCGCGAGCGCCGCGTCCTCCCCGACGGCCCAGGCGTCGAGGTCCGCCGTCACGGTGAAGGACGACGGCAAGGCGGGCACGGGGTCCGCGACGACGGGCAGCGGCGCCTGCCGGGCCGGCCGCGCGCGCGGCTGCGCGGCCGCACGATCGAACAGCGACGTCCAGCGGCGCCTGAAAGGCGTGAACACGGTGTAGGGGCCACCGCTTCCGGTGAGCACCGTTCCCGGCGCCGCGACCACGGAATCGGTGCAGCGGGTGACGGCGAAGTCCGCCTGCGCGAAGCGGCGCGCGACGGCGTCGTCGCGGCGCCGCTCGTTGATCGGATACTCCTCGTTGAACCAGAGCTGACGCGCACCGAGCTCGTCCGCGAGCACCGCGAGCGCCTCCGGCACGGCCTCGAAATCGGGCACCTCGACGATGCGCAGCGCGATGCCCAGCTCGGCGAGGCCACCCGACAGGGCCTCGAGGTGCGCGAGCGTGAAGGCGACGCGATTGCCCCCGACGTCGTGCGCCTCGAACTGATCGGGGCAGAAGCAGTAGACCGCGACGACCGGACCGACCAGTGCGGCCTCGCACAGCGCGACGTGATCTCGCGTGCGCAGATCGTTGCGGAACCAGACGAGCTGCAGATCTGTCATGGGTCTGTCCGGCTGCCGGCGCAGGCGCCGGTGCAGTCGCCCGTGTGTGGAAAGCGGATCAGGCGCGGCCGGAGACGAAGCCCCAGAGACCGTCGGCCCCGACGCCGGCGATGCGGCGACCAAGCCAGGCCTGCCAGTACGCCTCGTGGCCGTACTCGTCGCGCCACGCCCAGAGTCTGCGCGTGCGGTGATGGAGTCGGTGTTCGTGCGTGAAGCCCATGGCGCCGTGCACCTGATGGGCGATCTCCGCGCCGCGTCCGGCCGCCTCGCCGGCGCGCGCCTTCGCGACGGCGATCTCGACGCGCTCGTCCGCCGTCCCGAGGGCCTCGAGCGCAGCGTCGGCGGCGCGGATCGCCGCCGCGGCCTCACCCGCGAGCACGGCAAGCTGCTGCTGCACGGCCTGGAACCTGGCGATGGCTCGGCCGAACTGGTTGCGCTCGAGCGCGTAGCTCGTCCCCAGATCGAGGATCGAGGCCATGGCCCCGGAGATCATCAGTGCACGACCGAGCGCGAGGAGTGCGTGGATGGACGCCTCGTCCCGCTCCGAGGCCAGGCACTGTGCCGGCGCGATACGCAGCTCGTCGAGGACGAGGTCCGCGAGCGGTTCCCCGGCGAGGTTCACCCCGACCTCGTCGAGCTGCCCGGCGGGATCCAAGACGACGAGCGACGCACCACTGGCTTCGGGCAGCACGAGGAGTATGCGCGTGGCACGCGGCGCGAAGGCGATGCGCTGCAGGCGGCCCGTCAACAGTCGATCCTCGCCGTCCTTGCGGACCGCGAGCCCGGAGCCGGCCAGGGCGAGCGCGAGGGGGCCGTCCGGGACCGACTCGGCGCCGGCCTCGCCGAGCAGCAGCGTCGCGATCATCGTCTCCGCGAGGGGCACGGGCACCGCGTACTGGCCGACGAGCCGCAGCAGCGACAGGCCCTCGCCGAGGGGCAGTTCGGCACCGCCGATGCGTCCGGGCGCACAGGCCCGGGGCAGACCCGCGTCCTCCAGCATCGTCCACAGCTCCGCGGGCCACTCGCCCGCCTCCGCCGCATCCACGAGCTCCTTGCCGCACTGCTCGCGGAGGATCCGGTCAGCGGCGTCGAGCGCCATGCGCCCGTCTTCGGAGAGTCCGATCGTCACGCGTGCTTCCTCCTCCCTCGCGTCGTTCAGCGCAGACCGAGGCCACGCGCGATCATGCCGCGCAGGATCTCGCGCGTACCGCCGCGAATCGTGAAGGACGGCGCGTGCAGCACCGTGTGCTCGAGCGTGTCGCGGAACAGCCGCGAGGCCGTGGCCGGCGCGACGAGGCGTGCGATCTCGGGCAGTTCCTTCTCGAAGTTGTTGCCGAGCTCCTTGACCAGCGCCGCCTCGACGACGGGATTGGCATTGCTCTGCAGCATGCCGGCCACGGAGATGGACATCTTCCTGAGCGTCATCATGTGCGCGGCGATGCGCCCGAGCACGATCGCCTCGTGTTCGCTCGGTTCGGCGCCGATCTCGCGCGCGAGCTCGACGAACACCCGGAAGGCGGACAGGAAGCGCTCGGGGCCGCTGCGCTCGTAGCCGAGTTCGCTCGTGACCTGCTCCCAGCCGAGTCCCGTGTTCCCGACCACCCGGTCGTCAGGCACGAAACAGTCCTCGAAGACCACTTCGTTGAATTCGGCCTCACCGGCGAGACTGCGGATCGGGCGGATGGTCAGACCGTCGGAACCGCGCAGATCGACGATGACCTGGGACAGTCCCGCATGCCGGTTCTCGCCCTGCGGCTCGGTGCGGATGAGCGTGATCATGTAGTGGTTGCGGTGCGCATGGGACGACCAGAGCTTGGTGCCGTTGACGAGCCAACCGCCGTCGACACGGGTCCCGCTGGTCCGGACCGACGCCAGGTCCGAGCCCGAATCGGGTTCACTCATGCCGATGGAGAAGAAGCATTCGCCCGCGACGATCCTCGGCAGGAAGAACTCGCGCTGAGCCTCCGTGCCGTAGCGCAGCAACAGGGGACCGCTCTGACGGTCGGCGATCCAGTGCGCACCGACGGGCGCTCCGGCTGCGAGCAGCTCTTCCGTGACGACGTAGCGCTCGAAGAAGCTGCGCTCGCCGCCGCCGTAGCGCTTCGGCCAGGTCATGCCGATCCAGCCGCGCTCGCCGAGGGCGCGACTGAACGCCGGGTCGTGGCTCGCGCCGAAATCGGAGGTCCGCAGGTAGCCGGGGGGCAGGGTCTCGGCGACGAACGCACGCACTTCCGCGCGTAGCGCTTCCGCTTCCTCGGGAAGGGTCAGCGGGTCGAAGGTGAGCGCCTGTCCCATGGTCCACATCCTCTGCTTCGGCCCGCGTGGAGGGCGAGCAAGATAAGACGCGCCCCGGGGCATTGCAACGCGGTTGCCGCAGCGGCCGGCGCACGACACCATCGGCCACCCGCCCAGGACCGGAGTCGCCCATGGCCGATGCGCCGGATCGTCGCGAGCGCTTCGCGGCGCTCTACGACCCGATCGTCGCCGAGATCGAGCGGCGCGCCGCCGTCACGGACCGCTATCTGGACCGTGAGGCCTTCCGGATCCTGCTGGCGACGGTCTGGGCGAACGTGGTGCTGGATCCGGCCGATGGCGACATCGAGGACGCGGACCTCGAGCCCTTCCACGACTATCTCAACGAACGGGCGCGCGAGATCCTCGGCGAGGACGACGCCGTCCGCGCGAGCTTCCGCTTCCTGCTCTCCCCGGCCGGCGAGGCCGCCTGCGCCCGCACGCGCATCCCCGCGGCGCACCGCAAGCTGCTGGAACGGATCGGCCTCCTGATCCTCGATCCCCACGGCATCGAGTCCGCCGTGCGCCGGCATCGCGAGGGCTGACCGCGTGCTAGCCCAGATGCACGACGAGCTGGCGCTGGCTGCGGCCCCGTCGGTGCTCGAAGAGATAGATGCCCTGCCAGATTCCGAGCGCCAGCGCGCCGTCCAGCAGGGGAATGGAGAGCTGCGTCGCCGTCAGCGCCGCGCGGATGTGCGCCGGCATGTCGTCCGGCCCCTCCGTGGTGTGCGTGTAGAGCGCATCACCCTCCGGCACGAGACGGGCGATCCACCGCTCGAGATCCCGGCGCGCACTGGCGTCGGCGTTCTCCTGGATCAGCAGGCTCGCCGAGGTGTGGCGCAGGAAGAGGGTCACGAGGCCACCGGTGGCCACGTCCCGGGGTACGGAGGAGGCGAGTTCCTGCACCAGTTCACGCACTGGCGCCGTGATCTCGTGGAGCCCCTGACCGGGCACCTCGATGCGTAGTATCTTGTTCGCTGGCATGCACAGGCCTTCCGGCCACGCGGCGGTCCGCCCGTGGCCCGGAAGAGCATCGCTGCGGTCGGCCGAGCTGGCAAGCGCGGACCGCAGGGGGCGACCGAACTCGCGGACGCGGGCACGGCCAGGATCGCGGGTCGGGAGAACATGGATCCATTCATCGCGGCGACGCTCGACAGGAGTGCACTGCTCACGCTCGTGATCGACGAGCAGGGCCGCGCGCGCCATGCGAGCCCTGCCCTGCTCGAACTCCTCGGCGCATCAGCCACGACGATCGCGGGACGGGACGCCCTCACGCTGTTCCATCCGGACGACCGTGCCGTGCTGCAGAGACGGGTCCGGGAAGCGCGCAACCGCGGCTCCGGACGCGCCGTGCGCCTGCCCCGCCTGCGACTGGACACGGCCTCCGCGGGACCGGTCTGGCTGCAGGCGCGCGTCGTCCGCATGGACGACGACGTCCAGCGCGGCAACGTGGTCCTGAGCGCGATCGAAGCGACGGCGCCGGGGTCGACCGATGGCGAGCCGAGCTTCGCGACCATGTTCGCGACGTCGCGCCATGCGGTGCTGGTCACGCGCGCCGAGGACCGGGTGGTGGTCGACTTCAACGAGGCCTTCACGCTGCTCACGGGCTGGTCGCGGGACGAGGGCGCCGGCCAGCTGCGGGAGCGGTTGCTGCCGCTCGCGGACGAAGCCGACACGCAACTCGTCGACGCCCGCCTCGAGGAGGCCGGCGGCATCGAGGACCTCGAGTGCGCGACGATCACCCGCGACGGTCGCCTCGTCGAGATCGCCCTCTCGGCGCGCTACGCCGACATCGACGGCGATCGCTGCATCATCGCCGTCCTCCGCGACCTCACGGAACACCGGCGCACGGAGATGGCCCTCGCCGAGAGCGAGGAGAAGTTCGCGCGCATCTTCCACAGTTCGCCGGACGCGATGTCGATCGTACGGGTCGCGGACGGCGTGATCATCGACGTCAACGACGGCTTCACGCGACTCTTCGAACGTGGCCGGGACGCCATCGTCGGCAGGACCGTACGGGAGCTGCGGCCCTACGGCAGCGCCGAGGATGCCCTGCACTGGCTGAGCGACGCCACGCAGGACCGGACCAACCTCGAGGTCGAGCTGGCGCTGCCCCGGGGCGTCATCCCCGCGCTCGTCTCCACGACCCACTCCGAGATCAACGGCGAGGCCTGCGCCATCGCCCTGATCAAGGACATGAGCGAACTCGCACGCGCTCGTCAGGCGCTCGAGGACAGCGAACGGCGCTTCCGCGGTGCCTTCGAGCACGCACCGATCGGCATGATGCTCGTCGGGCCGAACGCCCGCATCAGCCAGGTCAATCGCACGCTCTGCGATCTGCTGGGCTACGGTCGATCCGAACTCGTCGGGCGCGACCCGGATTCGCTGGTTCACGAGGCGGACCGGGAGGAGCATCGACGGATCCGCCGGGAACTCCTCGGCGGCGAGGCGGACGAGGCGACGCTCGAGACGCGCTACCTGCGCCGGGACGGTTCCGTCATCTGGACCAATCGCCACGTGGTCCTGCAGCGCGCCACTGACGGCACTCCCGTACACGTCATCGTCCAGGTGCAGGACATCACGGACCTGAAGACCAGCCGCGAGCGCATGGAGAAGCTCGCGTTCTACGACACGCTCACGGGGCTGGCCAATCGCCGTCTGTTCACGGACCGCCTGCAGCAGGCCGTGCGCCATGCCGTGCGAACGGGCCGCCCGACGGCGCTGATGTATCTCGACCTCGACAACTTCAAGCGCGTCAACGACAGCCTCGGCCACGAAGCCGGCGACGAGCTCCTGCGCACCGTCGCGCGGCGCCTGCAGGACAGCGTCCGTTCGGAAGACACGGTGGGCCGCTTCGGCGGCGACGAGTTCACGATCCTCCTCAACGAGCCCTGCGACAGCCACGGCGCGAGTGCCGTCGCACAGAAGGTCCTCGCATCTCTCGCTGATCCGATCATGGTCAGCGGGCACGAGTTCCGCGTGACGACGAGCATCGGGCTGACGCTGGCGCCCGACGACGGCACCGATCCCCAGACCCTGTTGAAGAACGCGGATCTCGCGATGTACCGGGCGAAGGAGCGCGGCCGCGACAACTACCAGTTCTTCTCCGAGGCGCTGAACGAGCGCGCCATGGACCGGCTGATCGTCGAGAACGAGCTGCGCGCGGCGCTGCGCAGCGACGAGTTCGAACTCTACTTCCAGCCCCAGGTCTCGGTGTCGAGCGGCGAGATCATCGGACTCGAGGCCCTGCTGCGCTGGCGCCACCCGCGCCGCGGCCTGCTCGCTCCCGGGGCCTTCATCCGCGTCGCCGAGGAGAGCGGCCTCATCGTCCCGCTCGGTGGCTGGTCGATCCGGCGCGCCTGCGAGCAACTCGCCATGCTGCGCCAACGCACCGGTGCGGACATGCGCATCGCCGTCAACATCTCGGCGCGTCAGTTCTCCGATCCGAGCCTCCCGACGACCGTCGCGAACGCGCTCGAGACGTCGGGGCTGCCTGCGAGTGCTCTGGAGCTGGAGATCACCGAGACCTCGCTCATGCACGACGTGGACGAGGCGATCCGCATGCTGGAAGCGCTCAAGCGGCTGGGCCTGAGCCTCGCCGTCGACGACTTCGGAACGGGCTATTCATCGCTCGCCTATCTCAAGCGCCTGCCGCTGGACCGCGTGAAGGTGGACCGGACCTTCGTCTCCGACATCCCGGAGAACGAGGACGACGTCGCGATCACCTCCGCCGTGATCGCCATGGCGCACCAGCTCAAGCTCGACGTGATCGCAGAGGGCGTGGAGACCCGGGCCCAGCTGGACTTCCTCGCCGCGGCCGACTGCGAGATCGCTCAGGGCTATCTGTTCGGACAACCCATGCCCTACGAGGACGTCGAGGACGCCGTGCTGCGACTGCTGCGGCGACCGGGCGCCGCCGACGCCTGAAGCGGAATCCGCCGGTTTCCCGCATCCCCACGACCCGCTCGCTCCCGGCAGCGGAGGGCTCCGATCACAGCAACCCGAGCGACAGCCAGGGCACGTAGGTGATGACCGCCAGTGCGAGCAGCAGCACGAACATGAAGGGCAGCGAAGCGCGGTAGAGCTCCGTGACGGAGCGGCGGAAGCGGTAGCTCGCGATGAACAGGTTCATGCCGATCGGCGGCGTGAAGTAGCCGATCTGCATGTTGGCCAGGAAGATGATGCCGAAGTGCACCGGATGGATGTCGTAGCCCACGGCCACGGGCAGCAGGAGCGGCACCATGATCACGAGGGCGGAGAAGATGTCGAGGATCGCGCCGAGGATCAGCAGCGTCACGTTCAGCAGCAGCAGGAAGGCGAGCTTGCTCGTGATCCAGGTCTGGGCGAAGGCGAACAGGCGCTGCGGGATCTCCGCGTCGACCAGCACGTTCGTGAAGGCGAGGGCGACGGCGAGGATCAGCAGGATCCCGCCGACCATGACCATGGCGTCGACCATCACCGCCGGCAGGCGCCGGAGCGAGACATCGCGATAGAGCAGGACCTGCGAGATGGTCACGTACAGCGCCGTGACCGCGGCCATCTCGGAGACCGCGAAGAAGCCCCCGTAGATGCCCCCGAGCACGAACACCGGTAGCGGCAGATCCCAGCGCGCCGCCCACAGCGCGCTGCGCAGTTCGGCGCCGGAGAAGGGCGTCAGTTCGAGCCCGCGGCCTCGGACGTGCCAGAGGGCCCAGCCGCCGAGCAACAGGATCATCAGCAGCGCCGGCAGCAGACCCGCGACGAACAGGTCGCGCAGCGAGAAGGCCGCGCCCACCTCCAGCTGCTGGGCGATGACGCCGTAGAGGATGAGCGGAACGGAAGGCACCAGAAGCAGACCGAGGCTGCCGGCGGAGGTCACGAGACCGAGCGAGAAGCGCTCCCCGTAGCCTTCGGACACGAGGGCCGGGAAGAGCAGCGCACCGAGGGCGACGATGGTGACCCCCGACGCGCCGGTGAACGCCGTGAACAGCGCGCAGGCGAGGAAGGAGACGAACGCGAGGCCGGCGGGCATCCAGCCGATGAGGGCTCGGGTCACCGTGACCAGGCGCTCCGAGGCACGCCCGGCCGCGAGCAGGTAGCCCGCGTAGGCGAACAGGGGCAAGGACAGCAGCAACGGCGTGTCGGCGATGCGATAGATCTCCACCACCACCACCACGAGCGGAATGTCGGCGAGCCAGAAGCCGGCCAGGGCCGCGGCGACGATCACGGCGAAGAGGGGCGCGCCGGCGAGGGCCAGCGCCAGGACGGCGAGCACGAGCACCAGCGTCACGACGCGCCCCTGCCGCCGTCGAGCGCCGCCTCGGCGGTCAGCGAGGGCCGGCCCAGGACCGCGTGGATCGCATAGCGCAGGCCGATCAGGGCGAAGGCGACGGGAATGATGCCGACGGCGATCCAGGAGGGTACGGCGGCGAAGGCGATCAGTCCGTCCATGTATTCGAGCGCCGCGAACTCCCAGCCGAACCAGGCGAGGGCCGCGCAGATCAGCGCCGTGAGCAGATCCACGAGCCGTCCGAGCGGACCGCGGAGCGCGTAGGGCAGGTAGCGCACGAGCGCGTCGATGCGGATGTGCTGGCCGCGGCCGGCGGCCACCATGGAGCCGACCATGGCGACCCAGAGCACGAGGGTGCGCACGGCGTCGTCACCCCAGGGGATGCCGGTCTCGAACAGGTTGCGGAGCAGGATCTGCGTGACCGCGAGCCCGATCATGGCGAGCAGCAGGAGTGCGAGCAGACCCTCCTCGAAGCGATCGAGGAGGCGCAGGAGTCCCCTCACTGGGCCGCTCGGTGCGCCTCGAGCACGCGCAGGGCGCGCTGCCACAGCGCGTCGGATACGGCGCCGGTCTCGATCATGCGGGTCTGGGCGGCGCGCCCCCCCTCCCGCCAGGTCTCCAGGGCCGCGTCGTCGGGCGGCTGCTGGAACTCGATGCCCTGCGTCGCCAGCACCTCCAGCGCCGCCTCGTGATCGCGACGGTTGAGCGCGGTGATCTCGGCCGACCTCTGCGCCAGCACTTCACGCACGATGGCCTGGTCCGGCTCGGAGATGCGCTCGAAGGCGCGCTTCTCGACGGTGAGCACGCCATACACGTAGAGCAGCGGCAGATCGAGCAGGTAGTCGAGCTGCGTGTACCACTGCAGGGCGAGGGCGCCGACCGGCGGCACCGCGACCGCCTCGATCAGGTCCGTCTGCAGCCCCGTCAGGACATCGGCGATGGACAGCGGTACGGGCGTGATGCCGAAACCCTCGACCGTGGCGAGCGAGCCGGCGTCGTCGCTCGGAATCCAGACCTTCTGCGCCCGCGCATCCTCGAGCGTCGCGCCGGGATTCTTCGACATGGCGTAGGCGAAGCCGGCCTCACCGAAGCCGAAGGCGACCCAGCCGGCCTCCTCGAGCCCGGCGATCACCACCGGGTCGAGCTCCGCGCGCACCGCATCCACCTCCGCGTAGTCGCGGAACATCATCGGCATGCTGTAGATCTGCACGTCCGTGTAGAACTGCTGCAGCGCGCCCACGGTCAGCGCCGCACCCTGGAGCTGACGGAAACGGATCTTGCGGATGACCGCCTGATCGTCGCCCATGACGCCGCCGGGGTAGAACTTGAACTCCACCCGACCTTCCGTTCGCGCGGCGATCTCTTCCGCGCCCTCGCGCATGATGCGCATCCAGCTCGAGTTGGCGGGGGAGATGGTCGCGATCTTGAAGGTCTCCGCGACCGCCGCCTGCGGCAACTGGAGGGCGAGCAGGCAGCACAGGAAGGCGAGCAGTCGGAACGCAGCCATGAACGGCTCCTTCAGAAGTAGTCGTCGGCCGAGGCGAGGAGCGCCTCGGCATCGCGCTGAGCGAGGACGTTGGCGAGGGTGAGACCGGGCGCGCGCGGGTCGGCGGCGATCACTTCCCCGAGAAGGGCGTCATGGAGTTCGCGGTCGAAGACCAGGCGGGCGTACTGCTCCGCGAGCAGCACCTTGGCCGTGAGGTGGGCGCCGCCGGAGATCTCGATGGCCCGCTCGAAGTGCGCCCGGCCGTCCTCCGGACGCCCGCCCATGGCCGGAGGCACGAGGGTGTCGAGCACGCCGAGATAGATGTGCGCAGCGCCCTGCTCCGCCGTCTCGTCGAGCGTGAGGATGCGCTCGAAGAGCGCCCGGACCCGCGCCAGCTCCGCGATCGCGTTCCAGTCCTCGCTGTTGGCCTGGACGTAGCCGGCCCAGCTGGAGCCGAGCACGTAGAGGTTTCCGACGTCGTCCTGCTCCACGACCCAGCTGGCGAACGCGTCGAACTCGCGCGCGCGGAGATCGCATGCGTCCCGGTCCTCGGCGCACTCCGCGGCGAGGGCGAGATCCAGGGCACGCGCTTGCAGGCGTGCAGCCCGCGCGGGATCGTCGGCGAAGTTGCCGCCGAAGGCGCCGGAAAGCGTCGCCGCGGCGCGCAGCATGGCAGGATCGTCCGGATCGTCGGCGACGAGCCCGTCGATCAGCAGCATGTAGGCCGGCAACGCCGCACGAACGGTCTCCGGGTCGTCACTGTCGAGAATGGCGCCCGTGAGGCTGTCGGCCAGTCCGCTGGTGGCGGACGCGACGACGGTGGCGCAGCCGGAACAGAGCAGCGTCAGGGCGATGAACGACAGCGACAGGATGCGCGAGCGGGTCACGGGCGGGCTTCGGATTCGGAAGGGGACGGGTGGGGCCGGACTGCACCGCTATTGAGCCAGCGTCCCTCCACGGGGGTCAAGGCGCGGACGGGCCCGGTGGCATGCGGGGTCCGACGATCCAGCGGCGCCGCGCGCGGGCGCTCTGCGGGAGGAGAGCGACACCATGACCGCGGATCGGGAGGCGCATCTCCAGCTGGTGGAAGTGTCGCCCTTCGACCTCGACGAACTCGTGGCGGCCTCACGGGCCCTCTACCGCGACGAAGGTGTCGTGCCACCACCGGCGCTGAAGCTGCGGGTCGACCTGCACGAGCGCCTGCAGCGCGGCCAGGCGCGCGCCCTGCTCTTCCGCTGCGGCACCGACGCCCCTCCCCTCGCCTTCGCGCTCCTGTCCCGCCGCGGTCGTCGCGCGCACATCGAGCAGTTCCGCGTCGAGCCGGGCCTGCGCCGGAGCGGCTGGGGGCGGCGCTGCGTCCTCGCGCTGCTCGACGGCCCGCTCGCGGACGCGGAGCAGGTGTGCGTTCGCGTCCTCGAGGACAACGAGCCGGCGCGGGCGTTCTGGGCGGCGCTCGGGTTCGGCGCTGGACGGCTGGCCCTCGAGGTTCACCCCCGCCCCTGACCGCCGGGTCCGGTGCCGGCCCGGTTGCGGGCGAGGAGACGACGGATGCGGCGCGCCCGCTCGCGCTCGCCCTGCGCGTAGAGACGCGCGAAACGCCGCTCCATGCGCGCACGCAGGGACCGCTCTTCCCGCGCGAGGATGCGGACGACGGAGACGGCCGCGCCCCTGTGCAGGAGCTGCGTGCGTCCCTGCTCCGCGACGCTGCGCAGCGTGCAGAGGTCGTTGAAGCGTCCGAGGGTCTCGCCGAGCCGGCTCAGACGCTGCGCACGTCGACCGTCGGGGTGCGACGGGGCGAGCAGTTCGAGCTGGTAGAGCTCGTACTTCGCCCAGCGCCGACAGCGATGCCAGGCAGCCGCCTCCCGCAGAAGCGCCGCGCGGCGCCCCTGCTCCCGGGCCCGGACGTAGCTGCGCAGCAGTCCGGCGGCGAGGTCGGCCTCCTCGAGATCCGCCGGCAGGGACGTCAGCGCCGTGCGCTGGGCCGCGAAGGCGTCGCGCAGGGGCGCGGCGAGGGAGGGCTCCGCCTGCGCCTCTGGCCACCGCTGGGCGACGAGAGGGGCGAGCGCGCGGAGCGCAGCGCGCTCCTCGTCGTCGTGCGCGTGCCGGCGCGCGAGACGTTCGATGGTGCGCCGCGCGACGTGCGCTTCCCGATGGGAGGCGAGGGACCGCGCCGCGGCCCGGAGCGCCTGTTCCGGCTGCCGCGTCCGATCCCTGCCCAGTGCCGGCGTGAGCAATTGCCAGACCGCGCGCAGGCGCTTGCAGAGGACCCGGAGGTCGTGGACCGCGGCTTCACCGAGCGGCGCATCGCCGACGTCCAGGATGCCTTCGGCCTCCTCGACGAAGCGCAGTGACCGCTGCCGCACGCACGCCGGCAGGGATCGCTCGTCGCGGCACCCGCGGGCGCCGTGCCTGCGCGCCACGGCGAGGCTCCTGTTCCGCCGAAGACGTGGACCGGATGACAGCACGGCCGGTGCCGGCCGGCAAACTTCAGCGTTCGGACCGCGCGACGAGCACGATGCTCGCGAGGGCGCCGGTCCCGCCGAGCACCATGCAGCCGAGCATGGGCCAGGCGGTGCCGTCCTGGAGTACACCGACGAGCTGCGTCGCTGCTCCGGCGACGGTCATCTGGGCGAAGCCGCTGAAGCCGGACGCCGTCCCCGCACGGTGCGGGAACACGGAAATGGCGCCGGCCTGTGCGTTCGGCATGGCGAGCCCATTGCCGATCATGGCCACGGAGATGGGCACGAACAGGGTCGCCGGCGACAGCGCGTCGGCGAGGACGAAGCCGATCGTGACGGAGATGGCGAGCACGGCCAGCGTCGAACCGGCGAGCATGAGTCCGAGCTGCGGGAAGCGTCCGGAGGTGCGGATGGCGATGAAGTTGCCGGCCATGAAGCCGAGCGACAGGAGCACGAACCAGAGGCCGTACTCCGTCGTGGGTCGGCCGAGCGCGTTCACCATCAGATAGGGCGCGCCGCTGATGAAGGAGAAGAACACGACGGAGGAGAAGGCCGTGTGGCCCACGTAGCCGACGAAGCGCGCCGAACCGAGCAGATGCGCGAAGCCGCGCAGCAGCCCACGGAGACTCTCCGCTTCACCGGCCTCCGGATGCGTCTCCGGCAGCCCCCTGAGGACCCAGACCAGAATCCCCAGGACCGCCGCGGCGGCGAACAGGAACACGGTGCGCCAGTGCGCGAGGTCCGTGAGTGCGCCGCCGATGGTCGGCGCGATCATGGGGGCCACGACCATGACCATGGTGAGCTGGGCGATGACCGCGGCGGCACGCTCGCTGCCGAACAGATCGCGCACCACCGCGCGCGCGAGCACCATGCCGGCGGCCCCGCCGGCCGCTTGCACGATGCGACCGACGATCAGCAGCTCCACGTTCGGCGCGAGCGCACACAGGAGCGAGCCCACCACGAACACCGCGAGGCCGAACAGCAGCACCGGCCGGCGACCGTAGCGATCTGACGCCGGGCCGTAGGCGAGCGTGGACAGCGCGATCGCTGCCATGGAGAGCGAAAGGGTCAGCTGGACCACGCCCGCCGTGGTGGCGAGATCGGCCTGCACCACCGGGAGCGCCGGCAGGAAGATCTGCATGGCGAGCGGCCCCGTCGCCGTGATCGCAGCGAGCAGGGCGATGAGCGCTCGGGTCGGCCCGCCTCGGCGGACGAGACGATCGATCGACGCTCCCTGGGCGTGGGCGGCGGCCTGGGCCGGCACGGGGGCTTCCCGGGCTGCGGGGCGGAGCGGGGAGTATGGAGACTGGCCGGGAGCGCGACCAGCGCCCGCCGTGACCGGGGCCGGGTACCGTGCTTCAATCGCGGACGCGAGCAGGCGGGCGATCCCCGCCGCGCGCACCGCCCGGGGGCGACGCCGCGCCCGGACCGCTGATGCATCACGAGTGCAGACCGCGAGGACAGAACTCATGGCTATCGCACGGGCAACCGCCCCTGCGCCGGAGGTCCACGAATTCCGGGACCCGGCGACCCGCTTGCACGCCTTCGTGGCGATCGACGACGAACGCCTCGGCCACGCCTTCGGTGGCTGTCGCTTCCGCTCCTATCGGACGCCCCGCGAGGCGGTTGCCGACGCGCAGCGCCTCGCTGCGGGCATGACCCTGAAGAACGCCCTCGCGGGCATCCCCTTCGGCGGCGGCAAGGCCGTCGTGCTCGCTCCCCCGGGACCCTTCGACCGCAGCGCGCTGTTCGAGGCCTTCGGCGCCGCCGTGGCATCGCTCGGCGGCCGCTACGTGACGGCCATGGACTCGGGCACGGAGACGGCGGACATGGACGTGATCGGCTCCGCGACCCGGTTCGTCTCGGGTCGCAGC
>JAZBPO010000393.1:0-5223 GCA_036351675.1 Pseudomonadales bacterium | reverse complement strand
CCGCCTCGGCGAGACCCTCGGCCGGGTGCTGGAAGCGCGCCGCGGCCCGGGGAACGAGGAACCGCTGCCCGGGCACGGAGCGGGACGATAGGGACCCTCCGGACGATTCGCCCATCCTCCGGCTTTCCTGCTGCGTTGGCACGGTTCGGCGCCCCGACGAGCCGTCTTCGCGAAGGCGCGTCGGGTACACGTCGAGCGGAGACGAGGCGGCTGCAGGCGCGGCACGGGGACCCGCGAGAAAACCGCTCCGGGCGGGCGCTTTCGGCCCATCGGCTGCGATCGGTCCGGCGTTCCGGCGTCGCTTGCAGAGGCGACCAGCCCTAGCTGCGCGGCTGCGTGAAGGGCACGACCGCGTCGAGCGAGCGTTCACCGAGCGCGAGCATGAGTACGCGATCGAGGCCGACGGCGACGCCCGCGCAGTCGGGCAGGCCCGCCGCCAGGGCCGCGAGCAGCTGCTCGTCGATCTCCGGCACGGGCAGGTCGCGCAGCCGTCGCAGGTCCAGGTCGGCCTCGAATCGGCGCCGCTGCTCGTCCGCATCGGTGAGTTCGTGGAAACCGTTGGCGAGCTCGACACCATCGACGACGAGCTCGAAACGCGCCGCGACGGTACGGCCCGCTGCGTCCCGCCGCAGGCGCGCCAGCGCGGCCATCTCGGACGGAAAGTCGGTCACCAGGACTGCGCCGCGCGTCGCGTCGCAGGCGTCGGCGTAGAGCAGATCGAGCAGTCCCTCGCGCCGCCCCTCCGCGAGCTCGAGTGCGTCACCCTCACGCCCGCGGCCGGCCCACGCCGTCGTCAGCGCAGCAGCCAGCTCGTGCTCGGTCGCCGCGAACGCGTCGACACCGAAACGCTCCCCGACGAGGCTCGCGAAGGGGCAGCGGCGCGCGGGGAACCCGGGGACATGGGGGGCGAGGAGGGCCTCGAGCTCAGCCATGAGCTCGCTGTCGTCGAAGCCGGGGCGGTACCACTCCAGCAGCAGGAACTCCGGGTTGTGCAGGCGCCCGCGCTCGCCGGCGCGGAAGGCGCGGCCGATCTGATAGATCGGTCCACTGCCGGCGGCGAGCAGGCGCTTCATGAAGTACTCGGGTGAAGTCTGGAGCCATCCGCCCTCGGCTGCCACGGAGGCGATGGCCGGCTCGGTCACGGTACGCGACGCGAGCACGGGCGTGTCGACCTCGAGCACACCGCGTTCGGCGAAGAAACCGCGCACGGCGCCGAGGAACTCGGCGCGGGCGCGCAGGGCCGTGGTGCTGGTCCCGGGACGCCAGTCCAAGGGCCGCCCGACTTCAGGTCTTGACGCGGTTCTGGTACTCGGCCGTTCGTGTGTCGACGCGCAGCACGTCGCCGATGTTCACGAACAGCGGGCACTTGACCACGGCGCCCGTGGACAGCGTGGCAGGCTTGCTGCCGCCCTGAGCCGTGTCGCCCTTCAGGCCGGGGTCGGTCTCGACGACCTCGAGCTCGAGGAAGTTCGGCGGCACGACGGAGATCGGGTCCTCGTTCCAGAGCGTGACCTGATAGGTCTCCTGCTCCTTCAGCCACTGCTTCGTGTCGCCCACCGCGGACTCGGCCGCGGCAACCTGCTCGAAGCTGCCGTCGGTCTTCATGAAGTGGAAGAACTCACCGTCCGTGTAGAGGTACTCCATGTCGAGTTCCATCACGTCGGCGGCCTCGAGGCTCTCACCGGACTTGAAGGTTCGCTCCCAGACGCGCCCGGTCTTGAGGTTGCGCAGGCGCACACGATTGAAGGCCTGGCCCTTGCCGGGCTTCACGAACTCGTTCTCGAGGATCGAGCAGGGTTCGCCGTCCAGCATGACCTTGAGGCCGGAGCGGAACTCGTTGGTGGAGTAGGAAGCCATGATTCCTCCGCGGGAGGGTTAAGTCGTCGGCGTGGCGGCCGATTGGCACGACGGAGCGTCGGCGCACGCCCCGCGGCCGGGGTCGCGCCGAGCGGTGGCGGATGATACAGGAGCCTCGGTCCGGAGCCAGCGCCGAACGGGCCGGGCGGCAGCTTCGACATGGCGTGCTGCGCGGGCATAATGCGTCCCGACATCGGCCCCACCCTGTCTCCCCCGCGCGGTTTCCGCCCGCCGGGATGGAAGACCCCGCCCGATCGACGCGGGCCCCTCCGGTACCGAGCAGGCAATGAACAACTCCGAACCGCTGCACCTGATCATCGCGGACCCGTCGCAGAACGAGGCCGAGGAGCTGGTCAGCGAACTGCGGAACGCGGGCTTCGCGACCCGCGCTCAGCACGTGAACTCCGTCGCGGCTCTCGAGGAGGCGCTCGGTCGTCAGCGCTGGGACCTGCTCGTGTGCCGTCGGGATTCCGAGATGACCTACGATCCTGCGGAGGTCGTCGGGTGCGTGCGCCGGGCGGACCAGGACCTGCCGATCCTGCTCGTCGAGAACGGCACTGAACTCGACCGCCTGACCGCCGGGCTGCAGCTCGGCGCCACGGACGTGCTCCTCGAAGGCGAGGAGGAGCGCTTCATGCTCGTGCTCCGCCGCGAACTCGACAATCTCGCGCAGCGCCGGGGCCGGCGGCAGGCGGAACTCGCCATGCAGGAGTCCGAGCGCCGGAACCAGCTCCTGCTCGACACCTCGAGTTCGGCCATCGCCTACGTGCACGAGGGCATGCACATCTACGTCAACCGGGCCTACACGGAGCTGTTCGGCTACGACGACGCCGACGACCTCGCGGCGATGCCGCTCCTCGACATGATCACCGAAGGGTTCCACGACGACTTCAAGCATCGCCTGAAGCAGTTCGATCTGGAGGAGGCATCGGAGGGCTTCCCGATCGAGGGCGTGCGTCGGGACGGCTCGGTCTTCGTGGCCGACATGAGCCTGTCCGTGGCCGCCTACGACGGCGAACCGTGCATGCAGGTGCTGATCCGTCAGGAGGCGCAGGAAGGTCCGAGCGCAGAGGAGATCGCGCAGCTTCGTGCCCGCGACGCGGTGACGGGGCTGTTCAACCGGCCCTACTTCATCGAGGCGCTGGAGGCCGCAGTGGAGGAGGCGGAGCAGGGCGAGGTCGGCAGCGCCCTGTTCCAGATCGAGCTCGACGACGCCGGGCGCATCCGACGGGAAGCAGGCCTGTCAGGCATGGACGACGTGCTGCGGGACGTCGGCATGGCGCTCGCGGAGGTGTGCGACGAGGACACCGTCCTCGCACGCATCGGCGACGAGACCTTCGCCGGCCTCGCTCGCGACCTGACCCGCGACGCCGCGGCCGCGCTCGCGGAGCGCATGCGTGCTGCGCTCGAGGATCTGCTCGCGAGCGCTGGCGAGAGGACCGTTCGCCTCACCGGCAGCGTCGGGGTGACGCTCGTCCACGAGCACACCGCAGGCGTCCAGGCGGCCCTGGACCAGCTCCAGCGCTGCATCGGGCGCCTGCGCGACTCGGACCCGCCCGGGAACGGCGCCTACGTCTTCGATCCCGCCGACTTCGCCGCGGCGAAGGATCAGAGCGGCGATGCGAGCGACGAGCGCTCGCAGGAGATCCTCCGGCTCCTCGCCGAGGGCATCAAGACCAACGCCCTCGTGCTGCTGTTCCAGCCGATCATCAGCCTGCGCGGAGAGGCCCGTGAGCACTACGAGGTCTATCTGCGCCTGCCCGATGCGGACGGCAACCTGCTGCGTCCGGACGAGTTCATCGGGCTCGCGGAGCAGGCAGGCATGGGCGGCCGCGTCGACCGCTGGGTCGTGCTGAACGCCATCAAGCGCGTCAGCCAGCAGCGCGCCGAGGGGCGGGACACGCGCGTCACGATCAACCTGACGCACGCGGCGCTGACGGACGATTCCTTCCTGCCCTGGCTACGTGTCGCCCTGAAGGCGGCGAAGCTCCCGAAGGAAGTGGTGATCCTGCAGTACTCGGAACAGGCCGCGGAGACCTATCTGAAGCAGGCGCGAGCCTTCGGCGAGGCGATCGCGGAGCTCGACTGCCGCGTCGGAATCTCCCACTTCGGCTGCTCCGTGAATCCCTTCGGTACGCTCCGCCACCTGAACGTGGACTTCGTGAAGCTGGACGGCTCCATCCTCCAGGAACTCGACTCGGTGCCGGAGAAGCAGGACGATCTCCGCAGCATGATCCAGGACCTCGAAGGTCTCGGTAAGACCACGGTCGTACCCATGGTCTCGACCGCCAACGTGCTCGCCACGCTGTTCAGCTCCGGTGCGAACTACGTCCAGGGCAACTACCTCGGCGAACCCACGCCGGACATGGACTTCGAGTTCGAGGGCGGCTTCTGACCGGGTGCGCGGCGGGCTCAGCGCGCCGCGCCCGTCCCCTCCAGCAGGTCCTCGTCCGTGAAGCCGAGCAGATAGAGGATACCGTCGAGGCCCAGCTCGCTGATCGATTGCTCGGCCGACTCCCGCACCAGGGGCTTGGCGCGGAAGGCGATGCCCAGCCCGGCGAGCGAGAGCATGGGCAGATCATTGGCGCCGTCGCCGACGGCGATGACCTGATCGAGCGTGATGCGCTCGGCGGCAGCGATCTCCTGCAGGAGCGCGGCCTTGCGCGCGCCGTCGACGATGGCACCGCTGACGCGACCCGTCACGACGCCGTCCTCGATCTCGAGCTCGTTCGCATGAACGAAGTCGATCCCGAGACGATCGGCGATGCGCTCCGCGAAGTAGCGAAAGCCACCGGAAAGGATCGCCGTGCGATAGCCGAGGCGACGGAGCTGGCCGACGAGCTGCTCGGCCCCCTCCGTGAGAGGCAGCGCCGCGGCCACGGATTCCAGCTCCGACTCCGGCAGACCCTCGAGCAGCGCGACGCGCTCGCGGAAACTCTCCGCGAAGTCGAGTTCGCCGCGCATGGCGCGCTCCGTGATGGCAACCACCCGGTCACCGACGCCACGGCGACGGGCGAGTTCGTCGATCACCTCCGCTTCGATGAGCGTCGAATCCATGTCGAAGGCGACGAGGCGCCGGTTGCGACGGTAGAGGTCGTCGCGCTGGAAGGCGATGTCGATACCGGAGCCCTGAGCGAGCTCGAGCAGTTCGGCGCGCATGCCTGACTCGTCCACCGGCATGCCGCGCAGGGAGAGCTCGACGGAAGCGCGGGTCGCGGCCTCCGTGAGCGTGACGCCCGCGGACAGACGCCGGATCGCATCGACGCGCAGACCGCCCCGCGCGACCACGGCGGTGACCTCCGCGAAGTGTCGAGCCTCGAGGCGCCGCGCGAGCAGGGTCACGATCCAGCGAGTCTGCGTCTGGGG
>JAZBPO010000392.1:0-15498 GCA_036351675.1 Pseudomonadales bacterium | reverse complement strand
GACGTCCTGCAGCGGCCAGCAGCCCGGCACGTCGATCACCTGCCAGGCCGCGTCGTCATGGCTCGCCGCCAGCACTTCTTCCGGAACGGCCTCGGGCGCGGGGTACAGCCGAAAGTGCCAGTGCCCGTCGAGGGAGACCCGCCAGGGCGACCCGGCCCGAAACGCATCGAGATCCGGCGCGGCGAGGAAATGCGTGCGCATGGGCAGGCGCCCCTCGGCTACCGCTGACGGTGAGCGCCAGATGGGTTCTCCCGCTGTCGTCGTGCGCATGGCCCCTCGCTCCCCTCGGGCACGGACACCGAGTATCCCTCCGGCCTCCGGCGCCTGCCACCATGACGAAGGGGCGGATGCAGGGCTCGCTGGGGGCAAGCCCGTCTGCTGCGAGCGGCGCGGAGAACGCTCCGCGACGCCACCGCCGCGTCCGCTCTGCCCCAACGACGCCTCTGCGGCGCGCCCAGCAGCTCGCGGCACCGTTCCGGGGCATAATGCAGGCCTGCGCCGGGCGCCGGAAGTTCGCTCGTGGGGAAGCGCATTCGAGCCGCGCGAAGATCGTTCCGGCTTCACCCGGCCAGGGACGGGCCCGCCAAGAGAATGCTCATGGCCGATTCCGTTTCGCTGCGCCTGCACGCGCTCGCCGTCGCGACGGGAGCGTGCCTCGCGCTGCTCACGCTCCTCGTGACGCCGTCCGCCGCTGCGATCCCGGTGCAGCCCGTCACGGAGCGCAGCGCGGTCGGCGAGATTCACCTCGACGGTTTCGTGCAGGACATGCTGCAGGACCGCACCGGCTATCTCTGGTTCGCCACGCAGGACGGCCTGCACCGCTACGACGGCTTCACGCTGCGCAGCTACCGCCGCGGCGCCGGCGCCGGCTGGCCCGACGACTCGATCTGGTCGCTGCACGAGGATGCGTCGGGTGCCCTGTGGATCGGCGCGGGCAAGGGCTTGCTGCGCCTCGGCACCGACCGGTCGGAGCTGACGGTCTACCGCCACGATCCGGACGATCCACGCACGATCGGCGCCAGCGGCGTGCGGGTCATCGCGGCCGCACCGGACGGGCGGCTCTGGCTGGGGCTGCAGTACGGCGGGCTCGACCTCTTCGACCCCCGCAGCGGTGAGGCGCTGCACTACCGACACGACCCCGACGATCCGCGGTCGATCCCCGGAGACCATGTCCGCGCCCTCCATGCCGACAGTGCCGGGCGGCTCTGGATCGGGACGTCGGATGGCGGCCTCGCGGTGACCTCCGCTGCCGACGAGGGCTTCGATCGGGTCGACCTGCCCGAGGGGGCCGATCAGGCGATCGCCGCGCTCGCCGATGACGGCGACACGGGCCTCTGGGTCGGCACCTTCGAGTCCGGCGTGCTCCGTCTCGACCACGACGGCGCGCCTGTCAGCTGGCTCCGCGCCGGGGAAGGCTCGCTCGTGTCCGACAGCGTGATGAGCCTGTTCCGCTCCGCGGACGGCCGGCTCTGGGTCGGCAGCGACGGTCAGGGCGTCTCGGTGCTGGATCCGGACGGTCGCAGGCTGCGCAGCATCCGGCACGATCCGCGAAGCTCCGACGGGCTGCCCGACGACCACGTCGTCTCCTTCCTCGAGTCGACCGACGGCCAGGTCTGGCTCGGGAGCTACGCCGGCGTCGGCCGCTGGAACCCGGAGCGCGACGCCTTCGAGGTGTTCCGCCGTGCGCTCGACGCGGAGCCGGGGCTCAGCAGCAACCAGATCAGCGCAGTGTCCTCGAGCGACGGCGAACACGTCTGGATCGGCACCTCCGGGGGCGGCCTGAACCGCCTCGATCGCGTCAGCGGTTCCATCGACCACTTCCACGCGACGCCCGGCGGCCTCGCCGACGACCGCGTCACGGCCCTGCTCGCCGAGGGGCCGAGGTCCTGGGTGGGAACGCTCGTCGGCGGTCTGCAGGAACTGGATGCGGCGGGTCGCTCGCTCCGCGGGTACCGCCACGACCCGTCGGACCCGGCCAGCCTCGCGGCGGACGGTGTCACCTCGATCCTGCGCGACCGCGGCGGCAGGCTCTGGGTCGGCACCTACGGTGGCGGGCTCGCGCGCCTGCGCGACGACGGGCGTGGCTTCGACAGGTACCGTGCTGGGGACGGACCCGGTGCGCTCGCCAGCGATCTGGTGGTCGGCATCGCCGAGGACCGGGCGGGCAAGCTCTGGATCGCGACGCAGGGGAGTGGCCTCTCGCGCCTGGACCCGGCCACGGGCCGCGTCGAAACCTTCCGCCATGACCCGGAGGATCCGGCGAGCCTGTCGAGCGACGCCGCCTGGCTCGTGACCGTCGATGGCGCGGGCGATCTCTGGGTCGGCACCGAGGACGCGGGCCTGAACGTGCTGCGCGACCCGGCCGCGGACTCGCCACCGCGCTTCGAGCACCTGTCCGTGCGTGACGGCCTGCCGAGTCGCACCGTCTACACGGTCGCCGCCCAGGGCGCAGAGGTCTGGGTCGGCACCAACCGGGGCCTCGCGCGCTACGAAGCCGCCTCGGGCCGCTTCCGTGTCTTCGACCGACGCAAGGGCCTGCCGGCGAACGACTTCAACCACGGCGCCGCCTTCGGTGCGCCCGACGGTGCCCTCTGGTTCGGCACGACGCGCGGTGTGGTCCGCGTGGATCCGGATGCGCTCCGGGTCTCGGATCACGTGCCGCGCGCCTTCCTCACCGCCTGGTATCGCATGACGGAACGCATCGACGTCGACGGAAGCAGCGCTGCGCCGCTGGCGCTGGAGGCGACGCACCGCGACAGCCTCGTCGCCTTCGAGTTCGCCTCCTCGGATCTCTCCGGCGCCGCGGACGGCTTCTTCGCGCACCGGCTGCTGGGCTTCGAGGAGGAATGGGTGATCGACCGAGGCATCCGCCGTGCCACGTACACGAATCTGGAGCCCGGCGAGTACCGCTTCGAACTGCGCGCCGCCCGGACGGACGGCGTCTGGGGCCCGTCGGCCGAGCTGGCGCACCTGACCGTGTCGGCGGCGCCCTGGGCGACGCCCTGGGCACGCGCGGCCTATCTCGCGGTGGTGCTCGTGACCCTCGTCCTGGCCGCCGCCGCGGTTCGCCGGCGACTCGTCGACGCGCAGCGGATCGCGATGGCGAATCTCGAGCTCGAGGCCGAGGTCGATCGCCGCCGTGCCAGCGAGGAAGCGCTGCGGACCGCACAGGCGCGCGCACAGGCCTATCTGGACGTGGCGGAGGTCGTGATGCTCGCCGTCGATGCCGACGAGCGGATCGAGCTCCTGAACGAGAAGGGCTGTCGGCTGCTCGGGGTCACGGAGGAGGCGGTACGCGGCACGAACTTCTTCGACCGCTTCGTCGCGCCGGCACAGCACGCCGCGCTGCGTGCCCGCATGGCCTCGATCGGAGACGGCGACTACCTCGAGTTCGCCGTGACCAGCGCGGAGGGCGCGGAGCGCCTGATCGCCTGGCACGTCGCAGCGACCGGGGGCGGACCGGGCTGGCTCGCGTCGGGACTCGACGTGACCGAGGTGCGCACGCTCGAACGGCAGCTGCAGCAGACCCAGAAGATGGAGGCGCTCGGTACGCTGGCGAGCGGCATCGCCCACGACTTCAACAACACGCTCACCGCGATCACCGGCTTCGCCGAACTCGCTCGCGCCGACGCGGACGACCCGGCGCAGCTCGACGACCACATCGACGGCATCGAGGCGTCCGCCCGGCGCGCCAGGGGCATGGTCGAGCGGATCCTCGCCTTCGGCCGCCGCAGCCCCGGCGCCAGGGCCCTGATCGGCCTGGACCAGATCCTCGAGGAGGTCGTCGGGCTGATACGCCCCGGGCTGCCCGCGGGGGTCCGGCTCGAAGCGGAGATTTCGCGCGACGTCGGTCCGGTGCTCGCCGACCCCGCGGAGCTCCACCAGGTGCTGATGAACCTGGTCACGAATGCGATCCACGCCATGGCCGGCCACGTCGGCGCCGTGCGGGTCGCCCTCGACGGCGTGACGACCACCGGCGAGGGTGGCGACCAGGAGAGCTGGGCCCGGCTCGCCGTCGCCGACGAGGGCTGCGGTATCGACCGGACGACGCTGGAGCGAGTCTTCGAACCCTTCTTCACGACCCGGGAGCAGGGCGAGGGTACGGGGCTGGGCCTCGCGGTCGTCCACCGCATCGTGACGGACCTCGGCGGAGAGATCGCCGTCGACAGCGAGCCCGGGCGCGGCGCGCGCTTCGAGGTCCGCCTGCCCTGCGCCGCCCGCGCCCTCCCGGCGTCGGCAACCGAGCCCGCCGCACCGAGGCAGCGCCCCTCGGGACAGGAGCGGATCCTGCTGGTGGACGACGAAGCCACCGTGCTGAGTGTGGTAGGCCGTCTCCTCGGACGACTCGGCTACCGGGTCGAACCGATGGCGAGCGGCGAGGCGGCGCTGGAGCGCCTGTCCGCTGACCCGACGGCCTTCGACCTGCTCCTGACGGACTTCAACATGCCGGGCATGAACGGCGAGGAACTCGCCCGTGCCACACGCGCGATCCGGGGCGATCTGCCCGTGATCATGATGAGCGGCGCGGGGCGCCGGGACTTCCCGGACGCGGACGCCTTCATCGGAAAACCCGTGGACTTCGACGTCCTCGCCCACCTGCTCCGCAGCCGCCTCGACCGCGCCTGAGGCTCCCAGTCGGGCCTTCCTCGGAGACGCCCGGGCAAGCCGGCGGCGCCAACCCTATGCACCGTCTCGAAAGACCCGGCCGCTTCCGGCCGCCTCTGTCCGGCGCGCCCCCGCGACGGCGACGGCCGCACCGGAACGCACCTCGCGAAGCAATGGCGGACACGCACCGCGAAGTCGGTCGCCCCCTGCACCCGGTGCGCCGCCGCGGCACGACTGGTCGTATCGCATGCCACCAACGACGTAACGAAGGCGCTTCTGATTTACGGAAACATCTGCATTTCCAGAGCTCGACGCGATCGCGCACTCCTCGAGAGCGCTTCCTTGCGCTCGATCAAGGCGCGGCCCTTTCGTCTCGCCGGAGACTGAGAGTGAGCGGTATCGGCAGCATCGCCGGCCCGCTCGGGATGGCGCCTGTGGTCGTCTGCCCAAAGGTGCTGTGATGATTCTTCGAGTGGGAGGTGCATCATGAGCACGAGGCTCGTGCGCAAGGTTGCCGCGATCGTCGCTGCATGCCTTTACAGCGGCGCGGTTCACGCTGAAGTCTTCAACGTTTCGAATCCCGCCGAGTTCCAGAGCGCGCTGACGGCAGCGCAGAGCAACGGCCAGGACGACGTGATCAACGTGGCCGTCTGCAGCGGGACAGGCTGTACGACGCAGACCTTCGAGCCGAGGCCCGGTCTGAGCCGGACCGTGACCTACTACGACCTGTCCACGCCGCTGACCTACGTGGCGACGTCGACGGAGGCACGGGAGCTCGTGATCCAGGGCGTCGACTCGCTCACGCGCGCCATCTCGTCGAGCAGCGGGTCGACGCCGCTGCTGCGCATCGACACGACCGCGGCCACGGTCGACGGCATCGGCCCGGGCGTGGAGCTGTCCGGGATCACCTTCGCCTTCGGCGATGCCACGGGAACGACCAGCGATGAGGACGGCGGCGCCGTCGCGATCCGTGCCGACGGCAACGTCAGCGTGCTGGCGAGCGAGTTCTACGGCAGCGAGGCCGGCGGTCGGGGCGGCGCGCTCTACATCCGCGCCGCGGGCCTCGAGAGCGCCATCACGCTCCGGGACCTCACGGTCGCCGGGAATACGGCCGCTGCGAGCGGAGGCGGGGCCTACGTGGCCGCCGGCGCGTTCTCCGCGGTGAACGTCATCGACATCGACTTCATCGAGAACACCGCCGGGACCGATGGCGGGGGCTTCGTGGTCGAGGGGCTCCTTCCCGCCAACGGGGACAGATCGACGGGCGAGCTGAGCGTCTTCGACGTCGGCGTGGAGGACAACGTCGCGGGAACGGACGGCGGCGGCGCGTTCCTCTCGGCACGGTCGCATCGCGTGGAGAAGTCCGGCTTCACGGGCAACACCGCGGGCGGCCTCGGTGGTGGCCTCTTCGTCGCAGGGAACTGGCAGTTCTTCAACATGATCAACTCGGGCGCGGGCTTCAACACGGCCACCCTCGACGGCGGCGGTGTGTACCTCGATACGCCGAGTCTGGGCTTCGGTGGCGCGCCGAATCTCATCAACGACACGCTGCTCGAGAACACGGCCGGCGGCGACGGCGGCAACGTCTACGTCGCCGCGACCGGCACCACGAGCACCGTCCGTCTCTACAACAACATCATCTACGACGGGTCGGCCACCGGTGAGGGTGACGACGCCTACATCGACAACAGGGCGTCGGTCGACGTCGTTCCCGTCGAGGTCTTCAACAATGCGATCACGACGCTGCCGGCCGGCGACGACTTCACCAACGTCAACGATGCCTGGTTCGTCGTCCCGGACGGTCGAGCGGCCGTGACGTCCGGCGGCAATATCGCCGACGCCCCACTCCTCGTCCTGGCGACCACGGACGACGAGGGCTTCGACATCATCAGCCCCGATCAGCTACCCGCGTCGCCCACCATCGACGCCGGCCGCAACGACATCGTCGGCACACCCTTCGACGTCTCGATTCCCGTCGACGACTACGACTCCCAGGCGCGCCCCGACGGGGACGTGAACTCTGGCGGTATCGTGGACATCGGCATGGACGAGTTCGTCCCCGATGCCGCGCCGACGGCGGATCTGGCGGTCGTCGCGACCGACAGCCCCGATCCCGTCACGGAAGGCACGGCGCTCACCTACACCGCGACGGTCTCGAACGCCGGGCCGGACGCAGCGACCTCCGTCGACCTCGACGTCGGCTTCGACGTCGACGTGGAGTTCGCTTCCGCGACGCCGGGGCAGGGCACGTGCACGCCCGTCGCAGGCGAAGTCCTCGGCGTGAGTTGCGACCTGGGCACCATCGCCGACGGGGACGACGTCGTGGTCACGCTGGTGGTCACGGCCCCGGATGTCGTGGAGCCCGGATCGATCACCGCGTTCTTCTCGGTCGCGAGCGACGGGCAGAACGACCCCGACGTTTCCGACAACGACACCATCGTGCAGACGACGGTCGCGGCGGCGGGCCCTGCCCAGGCCGATCTGACGGTGACGAAGAACGCGGCGCCGGATCCCTTCGTCTCGCGCAGCGGCGAGCTGACCTGGACCGTCACCGTCCAGAACAACGGCCCCGATCCGGCCACCGGCGTGATCGTGACCGACACCTTGCCGGCCGGCGTGGACTTCGTGTCTGCCACCCTGAGCACCGACGGCAGCTGCGACGGGCCCGACACGAGTGGCACGCTCACGTGCACGATCGGCGCGCTCGGCGTCTCGGAGAACGCCACGGTCACCATCGTGGTGGTTCCGGACGACGTGACGGAGTCGACCACGATCACCAACACGGCGTCCGTGGCCGGCAACGAGCTCGATCCGAACGCGGACAATGACAGCAGCAGCGTCGAGACCACGATCGAGCCACCGTCCGCCGACCTCTCGGTCACGGTCAGTGCCTCCTCCGAGGCCCCCACCATCGGCTCGACCGTGACCTACACGGTGACCGTGTCCAGTGCCGGTCCGAGCACGAGCGAGGACGTAGTGCTGGAGATCGACCTGCCCGCCGGCACGACTCTGTCGTCCTTCACCAGCGCGTCCGGCACCTGCTCGAGCAGCGCCGGCACCCTGAGCTGCGATCTCGCGGCGCTCGCGGCCGGTGAGTCCGTGAACGTGCAGCTCCAGGTGGTCATGCCGGACGTGACCGGCGTACGCCGCCTCGTCGCGCTGGTCTCCAGCGACACCGGGGACCCGACGGCGGCCAACGACACTGCGTCACAGGAGGTGAACGTGATCGACACGATCGACCTGGTGGTCCGTGGCACGGGCGGATCCAGCAGCGCCGTCGGCTGGCTGGAACTGCTCTTCGGCGGGTCCCTCCTCACCTTCGTTCGGCGTCGCGGCAAGCGGCGCGTCACGGCGCCCGCTCTGGGCCTGCTGCTGGTGAGTTCGCTCGCCACCGCGCCGTCCTCCGCGCGTGCGGACGACTGGTACGTCACGGGCGGTGCGGGCCTGGCCTCCGCCGGCTACCGCGCGAGCGATCTCACCGCCGACCTCGCCGCACGGGGCTGGACCATCCGCGACGTGTCCGTGGACGACACGGACCGGGCCTGGCGCCTGGGCCTCGGCTACGAATTCACGGACCGCTTCGCGGTGGAGGGCGGCTACGTCGATCTCGGCACCGTCGAGACGCGCTACGGAACGACGATCCAGCCCACGCAGATCGACGCGCTGCTGCAGGACACCTTCGACGTCCACACCTATCTCGGTCGGGGCTGGACCCTCGGCGGAGCCGCTCGCCTGCCCCTGGGAGACGGACCCGCGAGCGCGGTCCTGCGGGGCGGCGCGTTCTTCTGGGACGCGGACATCGAGGTCGAGGTCATCCAGGGTGGCAGCGGCCGCGTGGCCGGTGAGGAGAGCGGGGTCGGTGCCTACTTCGGCGTCGGCTTCGAACTCGAGGTCGCGCCGCGGGTCCGGATGACCTTCGACTGGGATCGCTACGATCTCGACGACTGGGTCGACGTCCCCAGCATCGGTGTCAGGGTCTCCTTCTGACCTACCGGGGCCGGCTCCGCGAGCCGGCCCCGCCTGCCCTGCCCCCCTCGACCTACTCGGATCCCGTCGCGGCTCCGCGGCGCGGAGCCGGTTCGCCCAGCACCTCAGGCTCGCTCCGACGCCCGGACGGGGCGCCGATCCGTGACGAGCCGCCACAGCCCGTAGCCGACACCGACGACCGCACCGCAGACATGGGCCTCGGTCGCGACGGGCAGACCGATCAGGGCTGCGGTGCCGGCAGATGGACCGAGGAGCTGCTCCGCAACGAGCTTCGCGACGATGGCCAGCAGGACCAGGCCGCTGAAGATGCGCTCGGTCGGCGCACGCCAGGCAGCCACCGCCGAGGCTGCGAACAGGCCATGCAGCAGGCCGGAGAGCCCGACCACGAAGCTCCGCTCACTGACGAGAGCGACCGCTGCACCGGTACCCAGCGCGACGAACAGGAGGGCTGCAAGCCGCGAAGCGGGTGTCTCCCGCCAGAGCGCGAACCAGAGACCCAGCGCAGCCGTGTTCATGAGCAGATGCGGCCAGCTGTGGTGTACGAAGTGACCGAGCAGCAGACGCCAGGGTTCGCGCCAGGCGCTGCCGTCGCTAGGGCGAAGCTCGGCCCAGGGCACGTCCTGGCCGGGCATGCCGACGGCGAGCAGGAGCGCGACGAGCACCGCGGGCCCGGCTGCGGCGAAGCTTGCCTGAAACGATCGCGGTGACGGATCGATTGCCATCTCCTCAGGACTGCCGGATCCCGCATGCTCGACTCACTGCCCCGGACAGGCGGAAGCGGCTCTGCAGAGCGCATCCGCTCGAGGGCCCGGAAGCGGAGCTGGTCCCGCTCGGCGACACCCGCGAAACCGGTCCACACCGGCGCCCTGCTCGCGGTCAGTCCGTGGCCACCGAACGCTCTCTTCGGGAATGGAACAACCAGGCGAGCGCGGGCAGGAACACGAGCGCGCCGACCATGTTCCAGAAGAACATGAACGTGAGCATGAGTCCCATGTCGGCCTGGAACTTGATCGGCGAGTAGATCCAGGTGCCGACGCCGATCGCCAGGGTCAGGCCGGTGAACGCCACGGCGGTACCGCTGCTCTTCAGGGCCTCGAAGTAGGCGACCTGCAGCCGCTCGCCACGGCTCAGGTAGAACTGCAGTGCGCTGTAGATGTAGATGCCGTAGTCGACGCCGATGCCGACGCCGAGGGCGATCACGGGCAGCGTGGCCACCTTGACCCCGATCCCGAGGACCGCCATCAGCGCCTGCGCCAGCACCGACGTGAGCGCCAGCGGAACGATGATGCACACCGTGACGCGCAGCGAACGGAAGTTGATCAGGCACAGCAGGATCACCACGCCGTACACCCAGAGCAGCATCTCCGTCTGCGCTCTGGCGATGACGATGTTGGTCGCCGCCTCGACGCCGGCATTGCCCGCCGCGAGTTCGAAGCGCACCGCCTCGCCGTCATGCTCGGCGGCAAAGGCCTCGGCCGCCGCCACCACGCGCGAGAGCGTCTCCGCCTTGTGGTCGTCCAGGAACAGGATGACCGGCGCCATGGAGCAGTCGGTGTTCCGGAGGTTGCTCGGCGCCCGGCTGAGCGAGTTGTTGAGCACGAACTGGTTGCGGCTGATGTCGTGCCATTTCGGACTGCCCTCGTTCATGCCCTGGATGACCAGCTTCGAGACGTCGACGAGCGAGAGCGCCGACTGCACGCCCGCCACGGCCTGCATCTCCGTCTGGAAACGCTCGACGGCCGCGATGAAGGGATAGGACCCGCACTGCTGTTCCTGCGTACGCGCCATGACGACGAACACGTCCGTACTCGTCGAGTAGTTCTCGGTGAGGAAGGCGTTGTCGATGTTGTAGCGCGAATCGGGGCGCAGCTCCGGCGCGCCGGGATCGAGATCTCCGATCTGCTGCTTCTGGCCGTACCAGAGTCCGAGCGCGAACAGCACGACACAGACCGCGAGGATGGACAGGGCGGGTCCTCGCTCGGTGGTGCGGCTCAGCACGCGCCAGTGACTGTAGAGGCTATGGTCCTTCGCGGCCCGATAGCGGACGCAGCGATCCGTGATGCCCGTGAACGAGAGCACCAGCGGCAGCAGGACCAGGTTCGTCAACACCAGCACCGCGATACCGGTGGCCGCCACGACCGCCAGCTCCCGGATCACCGGAATGTCGATCACGCGCAGCGTGAAGAAGCCGACGCCGTCACTCAGCAGCGCGATGAAGCCGGGCTTCGACAGGCGCACGAAGGTCAGCCTCGCCGCATCGATGCGCGACACCCTGTGATAGATGAAGTGGCCGAAGCGATTGACGATCTGCACCGAGTGGCTGATGCCCACCGCGAAGACCAGGAAGGGCACCAGCATCGAGTAGGGATCGAGCCCCATACCCAGCAGGCTCAGCATGCCCATCTGCCAGACCACCGCGACGGTGGAGCACAGCAGTGATGCGGTGGTGAGCCAGCCGCAGCGCGTGTAGAGGAACAGCAGCGCCGCGGTGATCACGAAGGCGAAGAAGAAGAACACGGCCACCTGGGCCGCGCCCGCGATGAGATCGCCGACGAGCTTCGCGAAGCCGACGATGCGGATCTCGATCGTCTCGGACCGGTACTGATCGCGCACGAGCGCCTCGAGGTTCCGCGAGAACTCGGCGTAGTCGAGGCGCTCGCCGGTGCTCGGGTCGATCTCGACGAGGGGCGCGACCACGATCGCCGAACGGAAGTCGTTGGCGACCAGGCGCCCGATCTGGCCGGACTTCAGCGTGTTCTCGCGCAGCTTGCGCAGCGTCCGCTCGCTGCCGTCGTAGTCGTCGGGTATGACGGCACCCCCGACGAAACCCTCCTCCGTGACCTCCTGCCAGCGCACGTTCGGCGTCCACAGCGACTGCAGCGCGGCGCGGTCGACGCCGTTGACGTAGAACACCTCGTCGGTGATGCGACGCAGCAGGTCCTGGAACTCCTGCGTGAAGATGTCCCCTTCCTTCGTCTCGACGACGATCCGCACGGAGTTGCCGAGCCCCTTCAGGTCCTCGCGGCTCGCCAGGAAGTTCCTGACGTACGGATGGGAGACGGGGATCATCTTCTCGAAGCTGGCGTCGGCACGCAGATGAGTGAGCTGCCAGAGGAAGAAGGTGGTCACCAGGGTGAACAGCACCAGCAGAGGCGCGCGGAGCGCGAAGATCGCCGAGCCGAGGGCAGGTCGCAGACGACCGTCCTCCTCGTCGAGCGTGTAGCTCTCCTGCACGCTCATCGAGCGTGCGCCTCGGACAGCCGCGCCAGGCCGTCCATGCCGACCAGCCACACGACGCCGTCGCTCGCCTGGAGCGCGGCGGAGAAGGTGCTCCGGGACGGATGCTGGTAGCGCTGCGCGCGGCCGTCGGGCGCCAGGCGCAGCAGCACGCCGCCGGCGCCGACGAGCAGGGCGCCACCACCATCGAGGGGCGCGCCCCCATAGAGGCTCGCGTCGTTGTCCGCGACGACCTCCTGCCAGACGCCTTGCGCAGCGTCGTAGGCGAACAGATTGCCGCGCAGCCCGAAGCTCAGCGCGGTGCCGGCCCAGGGCACGACGCCGAAGAGGCTGCCGTCGTAGACGTCGAAGAAGCGCTCGAAGTGCTCGCCGCCGTCCTCGGAGCGGTACAGCAGACCGGCCTCGCCCGCCATGACCACACGACCCGCCGCGTCGCTGTAGAGCCCGTAGAGATGGAAGCGATCGGGGTTCTCGATGCCGAGCTGGTTGACGGTCCAGTTCTCGCCGCCGTCTGCGGTGGCGAAGGACATACCGTAGGCACCCACGGCCAGGCCGCGGCGTTCGTCGAAGAAGAGCACGTCGAGGAATGGGTCCGCAGGGCCCGTCTCGACGGCCAGCTGTGCTTCCTCCTCGATGAAGGCGGCATCGTCCAGCGCGTAGGTGAGCGCTTCGAGCTCGGCGGCCGTGACGTCCTCGTCGGCGTGCGCGGCCGCGAGAGCGTCTTCGGCGGCTCGCCGCTGGCCGCTCGCGTAGGCGAGAAAGGCATCGATCGCCCGGCGACCGTCGAACTGCAGCGACCAGCTTTCGCCCGCATCGTCGCTGTGCAGGATGACGCCGGCGTGTCCCACGGCCCAACCCTCGCGGGGGCCTGCGAAGGTCACCGCCGTGAGCGTCGCGCTGACCGGCGAGGCGACCTGTACCCAGGAAGTCCCCGCATCGTCGCTGACGACGATCAGACCCGAGGCGCCCACCGCGACGAGCCGCGTCCCCGCCTGGGTGATGTCCAGCAGCTGCTGCGAAGGTGGATCCGCGACCCGGGGCGCCTCCGTGAAGACGTAATCCCTCGACTCGGCCGCCACGGAGAAGGAAAGGGTGCAGAGCAGCGCGGCCGTCAGGCAGGCGCGCTGCTTCACGCGGACGATGCCGTCGCGCTCAGCGTCGACCCGCCCGGCGCAGGGCCGCTGGCGTGAAGTCCGAGAAACGGCCTTCGTAGTCGAAGTCGTACTGATAGCCCGGTTCCTCGTTGTCGAGACCGATGACGACGTAGCGGCCGGAAACGAGATCGTGAAGTGACTCCGCGGCGAGCCAGGGAATCGCGACCTGGTAATGCATCATGCTGTGGCCCTCCTTCATCTTCCAGAGTTCGCCACGCCCGTCGTAGTGATCGATCACCGAGATCTGCCAGGTGTCCTCGTCGACGTAGAAGGTCCTGCGCGCGTAGATGTGCCGTGCGCCTTCCTTGAGCCGGGAATCGACGACCCAGACGCGATGGAGCTCGTAGCGGAGGTAGTCGGGATTCATGTGCCCGGCCTTCACGATGTCCTCGTATTCGAGATCGCCCCGGCGCAGATCGTAGGAATTGTAGGGGATGTACAGCTCCCGCTTGCCGACCAGCTCCCAGTCGTAGCGATCCGGGGCGCCGTTGAACATGTCGAGATCGTCCGCCGTGCGCAGGCCGTCGGACGCGGTACCCGGTCCGTCGTAGGCGATGTTGGGCGCGAGCCGCACCCGCCGCTGGCCGGCGTTGTAGACCCAGGCCTTGCGCGGCTCGCTGACCTGATCGATGTTCTCGTGCACGAGCAGCACGTCTCCCTCGAGACGAGCCGGCGCGAGCACGCGCTGAAGGAACACGAACAGGCGGTTCGGATACTCGTTGCCCGGAATGCGGCTCGCCGGAATCGACTCGTCCTCGAACAGCACGGGCGCGAAGTTGCCGTTCGCCTGCACTGGAATCTGCGTGTAGCGGCGCTTCAGGCCTGATGCGTTCCGATAGCGTGTGATGTGGTTCCAGATCACCTCCACGCCGCTGGAGGGAATCGGAAAGGGCGTGCCCGCCGTGAAGTTCAGCAGCCCGTTGCCCTGCTCCGCGAGCTCGGTCGTCACCGCAGACTCCTTGACGAGCGCGTACTCCCGATCGGGCAGGCGCGCGCTGCGCCGCGTGGGGAAGATGCGCATGCGATAGGTGTCCGGATAGCGCTCGAACATCGCGATCTGCCCCGGTGAGAGCTTGTCCGCATGCTCGTCGACGTTCTCCGCGGTGATGGTGAAGAGCGGTTCGTCGTCCGCGTAGGGGTCGAGCAGGCGATCCCCGGGCGCATAGCCCTCGGGGAGGGTCTGCAGCCCGCCGTCCCAGGCCGGAATGGACCCGTCCGCATTGCCCGCACGCTCGGCCCCCATGGGCGTGAGCTCGTCGCCGCCGAGCCGATCGGCTTCCGCCGGACTGATCTTCGCGAGACCGGGCAGCGACACGATGCCCAGCGTCGCCACGAGAACTGTGGTGATGAGTTTGAGTTGCATCGCATGGACTCCGCGGTCGGGGATCAGAAGGCGACGGATACGCTGAGGGAGACGAAATCCCGGTCCTGCAGGTCGTTGTAGTCGGCGCCGAAGAACGACGTGTAGGAAAGCTCGCCCTGATAGACGTTCAGATAGTCGGCGCGCAGACCGAGGCTCAGCGCCATGCGGTCCTCGATGAAGTTCGGAGCGGGCGAGTAGCCCTCGACGTCGTGTGACCAGGCGAGGTTGGGTGTGAGGTTCACGCCCGCGATCGCGTCGTTGTACTCGGCGGAAACACGGAGCCGGTAGCCCCAGGAGAAGTCCGTCGTGAATCCCTCGTCCTCGCAATAGGCGGGATTGGTGTTGGGCACGAGACCGAGCGGCTGGTAGGGGTGGCTGTTGCAGCTGATCGGTGCGCCGGTGATCGGCGGCAGCCCCGGAAGCGGCTGCAGCTGACTGGCGAAGGGTTCGAAGGTGTTGACCCCGTAGGCGGCGGAGCGTCCGTAGTTCACGACGTCGTCCATGTCGCCGAGCCAGACGGCCCCCACTTCCGCAGCGAGCGATATGCGATCGGCACCCCAGGCCTGTTCGAAGAACCTGATGACCGAGACCTGTGCCTGCGTGTACGACACGTCGTCGAAGCCGCGCACGATCTGGCCGGGGCCGGCGGCAAGAGACCGCGGCAACATGGGAGACCATTCGGCGATGGCCCCGAGAGCGAGCGCCTGCAGCAGCTCGGTCGTGTTCACCTGCAGCGGAAAATCCGGGCGGTAGCTCAGCTCGCCCGCGACGGCCCAGTCGCCGACGTTGGTGTTGAAGCTGGCACCGAAGACCTCGATGTCCTCGGGGAACTCGAACACGAACCCGGGCTGAATGTCGGGGAAATACAGGATCGGCAGGCCCGGAACCGCAGCGTTCACGCCGCTGAAGATGGGCGTTCTGCTGTGCGTGTTCAGGTAGTAGAGCCCGAACTCGGTCGAATTGAGCGCCTCGGAGAAGTAACGCGCCGAGATTCCGAACTGCCCCGAATCACTGGGTTCGATGTCCGGCGCGCGGTCGATGCGTGCGCTCGGCACGGGCCCCGGGAGCGGGCGCTGGACCTGGGCCACGTCGGGGATGCTGTTGAACACGGTCAGGTAGTCGCAGCCTCCGCCATAGGGGTCGGCGGCGTTC
>JAZBPO010000391.1:0-5768 GCA_036351675.1 Pseudomonadales bacterium | reverse complement strand
TTTCCCGGACATCAAGAAGGACCTCGTGAAGGAGGCGATGGAGATCTTCTTCGACGTGCGCAAGGTGCCCGGCCTGAAGAAGAAGCCCTCGACCTCGGAGCTCATCGACTGGCTCAAGCTGCTCATGGCCGACGACATCCCCGAGGAGATCCTCACGAACCGCGACACCACCAAGGCCATCCCGCCGCTCTACGGCGCGCTGGTCAAGAACGAGCAGGACGTGCACCTGCTCGAGCGCCTCGCGTTCATGAACCGCCGGGATTCGCGGGGGTGAGCGGCGACCGGAGTGCCCGAAGGCACTCCGCAGCGCCGCGAACGCACGGACAGGGCGAGTCGGGGTTTCGAGCCGCGCAGCGGCGAGCCGACGAGCGCCGTGACCGTCTCGGGAGCGGCCGGACACTCCGGGCCGGGGGGGATACGGAGGGATGCGCCGCGCCATGGACGGCGGTGACGGCGGTCGTGCGAAGGGCGCCCGTGACGCGATAGCCGTGGCAGTCATCCACCTGATCGAGGGCCCCGTCGGCGCCGGCAAGTCGACCTTCGCCTTTCGCCTGTCGCGGGAGCGCAGGGCGCCGCGCCTGGGGCTCGACGACTGGATGGCGCGGCTGTTCCGGCCGGATCGTCCGGAGGAAGGGCTCTGGCCCTGGTATCAGGAGCGCAAGGATCGCTGTATCGAGCAGATCTGGGTCGTCGTCGAGGAGATGCTCGATCTCGACATGGACGTGGTGCTGGAGCTCGGTCTGGTGCAGCGCGCCGCGCGGCAGGCCTTCTACGAGCGTGCCGATGCGGCCGGCCGCGAGCTGCGCGTCTATCTGTTGGACGCGCCGCGGGAGGTGCGCCTCGAGCGGATACGGCGGCGCAACGAAGAGCAGGGCGCGACCTTCTCCATGGTCGTGAGCGACGCGGTGTTCGAGCAGGCGTCCGACGCCTGGGAAGCACCGGACGAACAGGAGATCGCCGAGCGGGCCATCGTGTTCCCGGCGTGAGACGAGGATCGGCAGCGTGCATCGCCGCCGCCGGTCCGCGAAGATGCGCGCGAGCCCCTGGGCTCTGCCGCCGAATCCGGACGAGGGATCGAGCACCATGCTCATCGACTTCTTCTACACGCTCCGCCGCCACAAGGTGCCCGTGACCATCCGGGAACTCCTCGATCTCGTGCAGGCGTTGCAGGTGCGTGTCGTCTACGCCGACGTCGACGACTTCTACCTGCTGTCGCGGGCGGCGCTGGTGAAGGACGAGAAGCACTACGACAAGTTCGATCAGGCCTTCGGCGCCTACTTCAAGGGCCTCGAGGACCTGCACGGTCTCCTCGAGGCGCTCATCCCGGACGAATGGCTGCGCCGCGAGTTCGAGAAGTCCCTGACCCCCGAGGATCTGGAGAAGATCGAGAACATGGGCGGCCTCGAGAAGCTCATCGAGGAGTTCCGCAAGGCCCAGGAAGCGCAGCAGCAGGGCGAGGGGGAAGGCGAGGGCGACGAGGAAGGCGGCCAGGGCAAGGGCGAGAAGCTGGGCCGTGGCGGCGAGGGCCCAAACGGTTCCGGCGGCAAGGGCAAGGGCAAGAAGAAGAAGGGCAAGAAGGCCTGGGACCGGCGCCAGTACAAGAACCTCGACGACTCCGTGGAACTCGGTACGCGCAACATCAAGCTCGCGCTGCGGCGTCTGCGGAAGCTCGCGCGGACGGGCAAGGAGACGGAGCTCGACATGCCCGGGACCATCCGTTCGACGGCGCACAACGGCGGCCTTCTCGACATCCGCATGCGTCCGGAGCGCAAGAACACGGTCAAGGTGCTGTGCTTCTTCGACGTGGGCGGATCCATGGATGCGCACGTGAAGGTCTGCGAGGAGCTGTTCAGCGCTGCGCGCACCGAGTTCAAGCACATGGAGTACTTCTACTTCCACAACTTCCTCTACGAGCAGGTGTGGAAGGACAATCGACGCCGCATGGCGGAGCGCATGGCCACCTGGGACGTGCTGCACAAGTACCCGCAGGACTACAAGGTCGTGTTCGTCGGCGACGCCACCATGGCGCCCTACGAGATCACCCATGCCGGCGGCAGCGTCGAGCACTGGAACGAGGAGCCCGGTGCGCTCTGGATGCAGCGCTTCACGGAGGTCTACGACCGCATCGTGTGGATCAATCCGACGCCGCAGGACACCTGGGAGTACTCCTCCTCCGTGGAGATGACCCGCGAGCTGGTCGGCGGGAGGATGTTCCCGCTCACCATCGCGGGTCTCGAGACGGCCATGAACGAACTGTCCAAGTAGACTCGCCTCTTCCGACCTCCGACACACCGCGCCGGCGTTCGGCCGGCGCGGACTCACACGCCGATGAAACCCGTCGATCCGACTCCGGAGCTGCTCGTCGCCGATCGCCCCGCGCTCGCGACGCTCGAGCGGAAGATCGCCAGCCTCGCGCGCCGCGGCAAGCCGCATGACCGCCTCGATGCGAAGCGGGCGGCGCTTCTCGAGCGCTCGGCCGGGTCCGTCGCGGCGCGGCGCGCGCGTATCCCGGCACTCGAGATTCCCGGAGAGTTGCCGATCGCCGAGCACGAGGCGGAGATCGTCGAGGCGCTGCGCACGCAGCGGGTGGTCGTCGTCGCCGGCGAGACCGGCTCCGGCAAGACCACGCAGCTGCCCAAGCTCGCCCTCCGCGCAGGCCTCGGCGTCTGTGGTCGTATCGGCCACACGCAGCCCCGGCGCATCGCCGCGCGCAGCGTCGCCGCACGCATCGCCGAGGAGACCGGGGGCGAGCGCGGCGGCCAGCTCGGCGAGCTGATCGGGTTCCAGACGCGCTTCGAACAGGCGACGGGGCCGGGCAATCTCGTCAAGGTCATGACCGACGGCATCCTTCTCGCCGAGACCCGCTCCGACCCGGAGCTGCGCGCCTACGACTGCCTGATCATCGACGAGGCGCACGAGCGCAGCCTCAACATCGACTTCCTCCTCGGCTATCTGCGCAGGCTGCTGGAGCGCCGCGACGACCTGGTGGTCGTGATCACCTCCGCCACCATCGATCTGGAGCGCTTCGCCGGACACTTCGCCGGCGTCAACCGTACGCGTGATGGGGAGATCGCGGCGCCTCCGGTGATCGAGGTCTCGGGGCGAACCTTCCCCGTGGACGTGCGCTACCTCGACCCCGAGACGCTCGACGATCCCCGTGCCCGGGACGCCACGGAAGCCGGCGTGCTGGAAGCCCTCGCGGAACTGCGGCGCCTGGAGAAGTCGGGCGACGCGCCGCCGCCCTGGGCGCGGGACGTGCTCGTCTTTCTCCCCGGCGAGCGCGAGATCCGTGATCTCGCCCGCGCGCTCAAGGAACGGCTGGACTGGCCCGGCGTGGAGGTCCTGCCGCTCTACGGGCGCCTCTCCGGCGCCGAGCAGCGCCGCGTCTTCGACGCCGGCGGTGCCCGCCGGGTGGTCCTCGCCACCAACGTCGCGGAGACCTCGCTCACGGTGCCGCGCATCGGCTATGTGATCGACACGGGCCTCGCGCGCATCTCGCGCTACAGCTTCCGCTCGAAGTTCCAGCGTCTGCCCGTGGAGGCGATCTCCCGTGCCAGCGCCCGGCAGCGAGCCGGCCGCTGCGGTCGGCTCGCGCCCGGCGTCTGCATCCGCCTGTACTCCGAGGAGGACTTCGAGGGTCGTCCGGAATTCACGGACCCGGAGATCCTGCGCACGAATCTCGCCGCGGTGCTGCTGCAGATGGCGGAACTCGGCCTCGGGGCCCCCGAGGACTTTCCCTTCGTGGAAGCGCCGGACCCGCGCGCCCTCGCCGACGGTCGCCGGCTCCTGTTCGAACTCGGTGCCCTCGACGACGATGACCGTCTGACGGGACTCGGTCGCGACCTCGCCCGCCTGCCGGTCGATCCGCGCCTCGGCCGCATGGTGCTCGCGGCGCGCGAGCGGGACTGTCTCGCCGAGGTGCTGATCATCGTCTCGGCGCTCGCGGGCCAGGACCCGCGGGAACGACCGCCGGAGAAGCAGCAGGCCGCGGACGAGGCTCACCAGCGCTTCGCCGCGCCGGGCAGCGACTTCCTCGCCTGGGTGAACCTCTGGCGCTGGCTGGAGGAGAGACGCGAGGCGCTGTCCGCCAACGCCTTCCGACGCGAGTGCCAGCGCGCCTTCCTGTCCTTCGTGCGCATCCGCGAGTGGCGGGCGACCCATCGCCAGCTGCATCTGCTCTGCCGGGAGCGCGGCTGGCGGGAGAACCGCACGGCGGCGGCATCGGAGCAGGTGCATCGGGCGCTGCTGCCGGGCCTGCTCTCGCAGCTCGGCATGAAGACCGAGGACGGCGACTATCTCGGCGCCCGGGGCGCGAAGTTCAATCTGTTCCCGGGCTCCTCCCTGTTCCGGAGCGCGCCGCCCTGGGTCCTGTCCGCGGAGATCGTCGAGACCTCCAGGGTCTACGCACGCGTCAATGCGCGCATCGATCCGCGCTGGATCGAGCCGGAGGCGAAGCATCTGGTGCGTTACCAGCACGAGGCGCCGCGCTTCTCGCGGCGCCAGGGAAGGGCGGTGGTCACGGAACGCGTGACGCTCTTCGGCTTGCCGATCGTGGAGGGTCGGCAGGTAGCGCTCGCTCCCCTCGATCCGGCGAAGGCGCGGGAACTCTTCCTGCTCGATGGCCTCGCACGCGGTGGTCTCGCCACGAAGGGACGATTCCTCGCGCACAATCAGGCGCTCCTCGACGAGGTCGCGGAGCTCGAAGCCCGGGGCCGACGCCGTGATCTCGCCATCGGTGACGAGGCGCTCGCCGCACTCTACGGCGAACGCATTCCCGCCGACGTCGTCGACGGCCGCAGCTTCGAGAAGTGGCGGCGGCGCGCGGAGCGCGAGGATCCCGAGGCGCTTCGTCTCCGCCGCGAGGATCTGTTGCGCGGTGCCGTGGACGACGCGCTCGAGGACGACTTCCCGGGCGTTCTCCGGCTGGGGGCGCTGGAACTCGAACTCGGTTATGCCTTCGCGCCGGGTCGTGACGAGGACGGCGTCACCGTACGCGTACCACGCACGGCCCTCGCCCAGCTTCGCAGCGAGGCGCTCGAGTGGCTGGTGCCGGGGTTTCTGGAGGAGAAGTGCGTCGCCCTGCTGAAGGCGCTGCCGAAGCGGATCCGCCGCGAGCTCGCGCCGGTGCCGGATCACGTCGCGGCGGTACTGCCGCGACTGCTCGAGGCGGAGCGCTTCCGGAAGGGAAGTCTGCGCCGGGCGCTGACGGCGGCGCTGGCGGAGCGCTTCGACGTGGAGGTGCCTGCGGACGCCTGGGATCTCTCCCGCCTCGAGTCGCATCTCGTCATGCGTATCGAGGTGCTCGACGACAGCGGTCGCGTCCTGGCCGTGGGCCGGGATCTCGCGGCGCTGCAGGCGCAGCACGCGGGCCAGGCGGCGCAGGAGCTGGCGCGCTCGGACGCGGCAGCGGCGCTCGAGACGCGCGGTCTCACGGCCTGGGACTTCGGTGATCTGCCCGAGCGCGTGAAGCTCGAATCGGGCGTCAGCGTCTTTCCGGCACTCGTGGACGAGGGCGAGAGCGTCGCACTGCGTCTGCTGCAGGATCCGGCATCGGCGGAGGCCGCGAGCGAGGGCGGCGTCCTGCGCCTGCTCATGCTCGCGCAGCGTGGGGCGCTGCGGCAGCTCGCCAGGCAGACTCGCGATCGCGCGCGTCTGCAGCTGCTCTTCGCGCCCTACGGCGACGCGGCGCTGCTCGCGGAGCAGATCGCCCGTGTCGCCGTGCGGCGCGCGCACGGCGTGGCGCCGCCCCTGCCGCGGGACGCGGCTGC
>JAZBPO010000390.1:0-6981 GCA_036351675.1 Pseudomonadales bacterium | reverse complement strand
GCCGTGCTCTCCTGCGTGCCGGTGGCCACCGGCGGTCCCGACGAGACGCCGGCGGCCGACGACGCCACGCCCCCCGACGAAGACGCCGACGAGGACTGACCCGCCCCTCCGACCTGAACGAAGGGGCCAGGGCCCCTGTTCAGGTTGCAGAGCTCGAACGTGAACAGGGGCCCTGGGCCTCCGTTCACGTTCGTGAAGAAAGGCCCAGGGCCCTTGTTCACGTTCGGGGCGCAGCAGACAGGGAAGCTCCAGAGATGACGCGACTGCACAATTTCTCCGCTGGCCCGGCGGCGCTGCCCGAGCCTGTGCTCGAGCGCGCCAGGGCGGAACTCCTCGACTACGAGGGCCGGGGCCTCTCGGTCATGGAGATGAGCCATCGCAGCAAGGAGTTCGTCGGCATCGCCGAGCGGGCCGAGGCGGACCTGCGCGAACTGCTGGCGGTACCCGACGACTACGCCGTGCTGTTCCTCCAGGGCGGCGCCACGGCACAGTTCTCCGCCGTACCGCTGAATCTGACGGCATCCGCGGACGACGTCGCCGCCTACGTGAACACCGGCGCCTGGTCGAAGAAGGCCATCTCCGAGGCGAAGCGCTACTGCCGGGTCGTGGTGGCGGCATCGAGCGAGGCGGGGAACTTCACCTTCGTGCCGCCGCAGTCCGAGTGGGACGTGCCGGCCGATGCGCGCTACGTGCACGTCTGCCCCAACGAGACCATCGGTGGCGTCGAGTTCCCCTTCGTCCCGGAGGTCGGCGACGTCCCGCTGGTGGCGGACTTCAGCTCGACGATCCTCTCTCGCCCCATCGACGTCTCGCGCTTCGGTGTCATCTACGCAGGCGCGCAGAAGAACATCGGTCCCGCGGGCATCGCCGTGGTCATCGTCCGCAAGGACCTCATGGGCAAGGCGCGTCCGGAGACGCCGGCGCTGCTCGACTGGCAGGCCTACGCCGATGCCGACTCCATGTACAACACGCCACCGACCTTCGCCTGGTATCTGTCGGGACTCGTGTTCCAGTGGCTGAAGGAGCTCGGCGGCCTCGAGGCCATGGCGGACATCAACCGCCGCAAGGCCGAGACCCTCTACGGCGCCATCGACGGCTCGAACTTCTACGCCTCGCCGGTCGCGCCCGAGTGCCGCTCCTGGATGAACGTGCCCTTCACGCTGGCCGATGCGGACCTCGATGCGAAGTTCCTCGAGGAGGCGGAAGCCGCCGGTCTGCTCAATCTCAAGGGCCACCGCAGCGTCGGCGGCATGCGCGCGAGTCTCTACAACGCCGTCGGCCAGGAGTCGGTGGACGCGCTGGTCGCGTTCATGGCGGCCTTCGAAGCGCGCTACGGCTGAGGCGCGAGCGATGGCCGACGAGGGCGACATGGCGGACCACGACGCGCAGCTCGGGCGCCTGCGCGAGCGCATCGACGCCATCGATCAGGAGCTGCAGCGTCTTCTCAACGAGCGCGCCGCCGCGGCCCAGGAAGTCGCGCACGTGAAGATGCGCGCCGAGCCCGACGCCGAGCCCTTCTTCTACCGACCCGAGCGGGAAGCGCAGGTGCTGGCGCGCGTGAAGGCCCGCAACACGGGCCCCATGGGCGACGAGGACGTCGCGCGGCTGTTCCGCGAGATCATGTCCTGCTGCCTCGCCCTCGAGCAGCCGCTCACCGTCGCCTATCTCGGCCCCGAGGGCACCTTCACGGAAGCGGCGGCGATCAAGCACTTCGGCCACTTCGCCCGTGCCCGGCACATGGCGTCCATCGCCGAGGTCTTCCGCGAGGTCGAGTCCGGCGCCGCGCACTACGGCGTCGTGCCCGTCGAGAACTCGACCGAGGGCGTGGTCAACCACACGCTCGATTCCTTCATGGGCTCGCCGCTGAAGATCGCCGGCGAGGTGGAGCTGCGGATCCACCATCACCTGCTCGTCGCGCCGGGCGTGGAGGCGGGTGCCGTGACGCGCATCCTCTCGCATCAGCAGTCCCTGGCGCAGTGCCGCGCCTGGCTCGACGCGCACTGGCCGCAGGTCGAGCGCATTCCGGTCGCGAGCAACGCCGAGGCTGCTGCCATGGTCGCCGCGACGACCGACGCCGCCGCCATCGCCGGGGAGATGGCCGCCGAGCGCTACGGCCTCGCGAAGCTCGCCGAGAACATCGAGGACCATCCGGACAACACGACGCGCTTTCTCGTCATCGGTCGGCAGAAGGTCGCGGCTTCGGGCAACGACAAGACGACGCTGCTCGTCTCGACGCGCAATCGCCCCGGCGCCCTCTACGAACTGCTCGAGCCCTTCCACCGCATCGGCATCAGCCTCACGCGCCTGGAGACGCGCCCGTCCCGGCAGGGCAACTGGTCCTACGTGTTCTTCATCGACTGCGAAGGACATCAGGAGGACGAGGCGGTGAAGCAGGTCATCGGCGAGCTCGAGGAGATCGCCATCGAGGTGACGTCGCTCGGCTCGTACCCGAAGGCCGTCCTCTGAGTCCACGCGGGCACCTCACCGGAGCATTCATGAGCAGCGAACCGAGCGTCATCGCCCGCGCGCGCCCCGAGATCCGCGGCCTCTCGCCCTACCAGCCGGGCAAGCCCGTCGAGGAACTCGAACGCGAACTCGGCATCACCGGCGCCATCAAGCTCGCGAGCAACGAGAACCCGCGCGGCCCGGGCCCTGCGGTGCACGAGGCGATCCGCCGCGCGGAACGGGACCTCATGCGCTATCCGGACGGCAACGGCTTCACGCTCAAGCGCACCCTCGCCGAGCGTCTCGGCGTGGTGCCGACGCAGATCACGCTCGGCAACGGCTCGAACGACGTGCTCGAACTCCTCGGCCGCGTCTTCGTCGGTCCGGGCGATCGCGGCGTCGTCGACGAGCACTGCTTCGTCGTCTATCCGCTGGCGATCACCTCCGCCGGCGGCGAACTCGTGCGCGTGCCGTCGAAGGACCACGGCCACGACCTCGAGGCGATGGCAGCGGCCGTGGACGCGCGCACGCGCATCCTCTTCGTCGCCAATCCGAACAACCCGACGGGCACGCGCGCGACGCGCACCGAGGTCGAGCGCCTGCTCGCCCGGGTGCCGGAGGACGTGGTCGTCGTGCTCGACGAGGCCTACCACGGCTACGTCGACCTGCCGGATCACCCGGACGGGCTGACCCTCCTCGCGGAGCATCCGAATCTGGTGGTCACGCGCAGCTTCTCGAAGATCCACGGCCTCGCCGCCCTGCGTATCGGCTTCGCGGTCTCGCATCCCGCCATCGCCGATCTGCTGAACCGCCTGCGCCAGCCCTTCAACGTGAACAGTCTTGCCCTGGCGGCGGCCGAGGTGGCCGCCCTCGACGACGCCTACGTCGAGGAGAGCCGGCGTCTGAACGACGAGGGCCTGGCTTTCCTGTCCGCCGCCTGCGAGGCGCGGCAGCTTCCCTTCGTTCCGTCCTTCGCGAACTTCCTGACGATCCGTGTGGGTGCCCGCGGCGTCGAGGCGGGCGATGTCTACGCGGCGCTGCTGCGCGAAGGGGTCATCGTCCGGCCGGTGGCGGGCTACGGCCTGCCGGAGTTCCTGCGCGTGACCGTCGGCCTGCCGGAGGAGAACGCGCGCTTCCTGGAGGCGCTCGACCGCGTCCTCGACCGGCTGGGCGCGAGCGCGGGACACGCCCCTTGAGCCTGTCCGGCCGCCTGGTGATCGTCGGCGCGGGCCTGATCGGTGGGTCCATCGCCGCAGGTGCCCGTGAGCGTGGCTACGCGAGCTACGTCGTCGGTGTCGACGCCGACCGTTCCGCGCTGGAGCAGGGCACGGGCCTCGCACTGCTCGACGCGACCGGCACGCCGAAGGACCTGGGACCCGACGATCTCGTGGTGATCGCCACGCCCACGCTCGCCGTGCCCGGCGTACTCGCGGAACTCGCGGCGAGCGGCGAGCGCTTCGCGGGCGGCGCGACGGTCACGGACGTCGCCAGCGTGAAGTCGAACGTGGTCGAAGCGGCGGCGGGCCTGCCGGGCGGCATGCCGGAGGGGTTCGTGCCCGGCCACCCCATCGCCGGTTCCGAGCGCAGCGGGATCGGTGCGGCCCGCGCGGACCTCTTCGTCGGCCGGCGCGTGATCCTCACGCCGGCCGAGAGCACCGAGGCGATGGCGCGCGAGCGGGTGCGCGATCTCTGGGAGAGCCTCGGCGCCGAGGTCTCGGAGATGGACGTCGCCGACCACGACCGCGTGCTCGCGATGACGAGTCATCTGCCGCATCTGCTCGCCTTCGCCCTCGTGGACACGCTGGGCAGGGAACCCGAGCACGAGGCGATCTTCGGGCTCGCGGCCGGCGGTTTCCGCGATTTCACCCGGATCGCGTCCTCCGACGCCACCATGTGGGCGGACGTCTTCATGGCCAACGGCGCCGCCGTCGTCGACGTGCTCGATCGGCTGCTGCTCGATCTCGGTGAGCTGCGCACGCTGGTGCAGACGGGCGATCGCGCCGCACTCCACGAAGTGCTGAGTCGCGCCAAGCGCCTGCGCGACGCGCACGTGCCCGGCGCCGGGGAGTACTGAGTCGATGGCGGACGCCGTACCGGTCATCTGTCTCGACGGGCCCTCCGGTTCCGGCAAGGGCACCATCGCCACGCGGCTCGCCGCCCGGCTCGGCTGGCATCTGCTCGACTCGGGCGCCCTCTATCGTCTCGTCGCCTACGCCGCGCGGGCGGGCGACGTCGACTTCGGTGACGAGGCGGCGCTCGCCGCCTGCGCCGCGGATCTCGACCTCGTCTTCGAGCCCGCCGCGGAGCTCGAGGCCGTACGCATCCTGCTCGACGGCCGGGACGTCAGCAGTGCCATCCGCAGCGACGCCGTCGGCCAGGACGCGTCCGTGGTCGCCGCTGTCGCGGCCGTCCGCGACGCCCTCGTCCAGCGCCAGCGGGCGTTCCGGCGCCCGCCGGGTCTCGTCGCCGATGGCCGGGACATGGGCACGGTGGTGTTCACGGACGCGCCGCTCAAGATCTATCTGACGGCCAGCGTGGAGGCCCGCGCCGAGCGCCGCTACAAGCAATTGATGGCAAAGGGGCTTCCTGCTAGTCTCCGCGACCTTTTCGAGAGTCTCCGGGAACGCGACGCACGCGACATGAATCGCGCCGTCGCGCCGCTCAGACCCGCGGACGACGCCATCACGGTCGATTCGACGGAGATGGACGTCGATGCGGTCTTCGACGCGGTCCTCGCTCACGCCCGCGCGCACGGCCTCGCGAGCTGAAGCGGCAGGTCCCCGACCGGCTCGATCCGACAGACGCGCCCGACCACCGCCGGAGCCAGCAGCACGGTGGCGGGCACAGACAACAGACCCGCATCGGCTGGGGTGCGAGGAAGCGGCACCGGGCGTCCCGAACAGAGCAGGGCGTCGGCGCCTCAAAGAGGACACGATGAGCGAGAGTTTCGCCGACCTTTTCGAAGAAAGCCTGAAAGCCGTCGAGATGGAGCCCGGTGCGATCGTCACCGGCACCGTCGTCGACATCGACGACGACTGGGTCACGGTCCACGCGGGCCTGAAGTCCGAAGGCGTCATCCCCCGGTCCCAGTTCCTCGACGAGAAGGGTGACTTCACCCTCGAGATCGGCTCCCAGGTGAAGGTCGCCATGGAGGCCGTCGACGACGGCTTCGGCGAGACCCGCCTGTCGCGCGAGAAGGCGCGCCGCGCCGAGGTGTGGATGGTCCTCGAGGATGCCTTCGAGAACGCCAAGAAGGTGCCGGGCTTCCTCCAGGGCAAGGTCAAGGGCGGCTTCACCGTCGACATGGACGGCATCCGCGCCTTCCTGCCCGGTTCCCTCGTCGACATGCGACCCGTGCGCGACGTCGCGCACCTCGAGGGCAAGGAACTCGAGTTCAAGGTCATCAAGCTCGACCAGCGCCGCAACAACGTCGTGGTCTCGCGCCGCGCCGTGCTCGAGGAGGAGAACTCCGCCGAGCGCGAGGAGCTGCTCGAGTCCCTGCAGGAGGGCATGGACCTCAAGGGCATCGTCAAGAACCTCACCGACTACGGCGCCTTCGTGGACCTCGGTGGCGTCGACGGCCTGCTGCACATCACGGACATGGCCTGGCGCCGCATCAAGCATCCGTCGGAGATCGTCAGCGTCGGCGACGAGATCAACGTGCGCGTGCTCAAGTTCGACCGCGAGCGTCAGCGCGTCTCCCTCGGCCTCAAGCAGCTCGGCGAGGACCCGTGGGTCAACATCAAGGGTCGCTACCCCGAGAACGCCATCGTCAAGGGCCGCGTCACGAACCTCACCGACTACGGCTGCTTCGTCGAGATCGAGGAGGGCGTGGAAGGTCTGGTGCACGTTTCCGAGATGGACTGGACGAACAAGAACATCCATCCGTCCAAGGTCGTGCAGGTCGGCGACGAGATCGACGTCATGATCCTCGACATCGACGAGGAGCGCCGCCGCATCTCCCTCGGCATCAAGCAGACGCAGAAGAACCCCTGGGACCTCTTCTCGTCGAATTTCGTCAAGGGCGACAAGATCAGCGGCACGATCAAGTCGATCACCGACTTCGGCATCTTCATCGGCCTCGAGGGTGGCATCGACGGCCTCGTGCACCTTTCGGACATCTCCTGGAACGAGCCCGGCGAGCAGGCCGTGCGCAACTTCTCGAAGGGAGACGAGGTCACGACGGTGGTGCTGTCGATCGACCCCGAGCGCGAGCGCATCTCGCTGGGCATCAAGCAGCTCGAGGACGATCCCTTCAACGACTACGTCGCCGTCAACGACCGCGGCACCATCGTGACCGGCACGATCACGGCGCTCGACGCGAAGGAAGCCGTGATCCAGCTCGCGGACGAGGTCGAGGGCGTGCTGCGCGCCTCCGAGATTTCCGTCGACCGGAAGAACCGCGTGATCGGCGTCTCCATCAAGGCCAAGGACATGGCCGACGAGCGCGAGGCCGTGCGCGAGCACCGGGAGCGCGAGCAGGAGTCCGCCGCGCCGACCACCATCGGCGACCTCATCCGCAAGGAGATGGATCAG
>JAZBPO010000389.1:0-12373 GCA_036351675.1 Pseudomonadales bacterium | reverse complement strand
GGCGACGGCGGCGCCCGCTTCCTCCACGAGCCCCGCGATGAGGTTCGTCAGCAGCGTGGCGCTCGCGTCCACGGGGCCGCCGCGAGTGATCTCGGCGCTGCGCAGATCGACGGAGTCCCCGGGTCCGAGCACGGTCAGGCGGATGCCGTTGGCCTTGAAGTTGTCGCTGTGCAGCTCGAGCTTCAGCGGGTCGATCTCCACGAGTACGAAGCCCGATCGACCTGCGGCGTGCAGCACGCGTCCGGCATGGCTCGCGATCGCGGCCCCGTCCTCGAACACGCCGATGCCGAAGCGTTCGTTCTCCTCGGCGCAGGCGACCACCAGGCGGCCGAGACGGTCCGAGCGGAGCAGGTTCTGATCGACGATCGCGGTCGAGAACAGACCGATGCCTTCCTGGATGGCGAGGCCCTGGTGGCCCACGTCGGAGGACACGCCGAAGCGCAACGCCTCGTAGGTGGAGCCTCCGGCGATCATCACGCCCGAAAGCGCCGAAGCGGCGCCCGATGCCGCATAGAGCGTCGCGCCTCGGGCGTGCGCACGAGCGATGGCGCGCAGCACGGCGCTCTCTTCGCCGCGATGCAGCAGCGTCTCCACGAGGCGGCTCTGGTTGCCGCCGCAGAGCAGGATCGCGGGCAACGCCTCGATGCGCTCGAGGAGGTCCTCGTCGTGTTCCGCGTACTCGACCGTGTCGATGCTGACGTCGAGGTCGATGCCGGTGATTCCGTGGCGCGCGAGCACCTCGATGTGTTCGGCCGCAGCCTGCCGCGGCTCCGCCGAGGCGCTCGCCAGCACGCCGACGGGTCCGCTGCCGGCGAGGGCCAGGGGCCCGGAGAGCATCTCCGAAGCGCTCGCCAGCGGCGACGAGCCGAAGAGCACGATCTTCGCGTCCGGCTTCGGCTCCATGCCGAAGGTGCGCGCCGGTCGTCCTTCACGGTCGGCGAGGCGCGTCGCGCTGAGTTGCTCGACCTCTATGTCGCAGCGGAATTCGAGGGCGGTCATGCGCAGGCCAGCCGCCGGTTTGGCGATGCGGCTGCGCGACGGCAGCGCCGGACGCACCATGCGCACGACGGCGTTGCGGCCGGTGCGGGCGTCGAAGGCCTCGACGTGGTCCGTGCGGTATGCGGTGCGGTGACCGAGTACCAGCCGCGCCATGAGGTCGTAGAGCGTGTAGGCGCCGAAGGCGTTGCGGCGGGAGCGGAGCGGTGCGCGGTAGGCGACGTCCTGCTTCAGGACCCGGCGCTTCTCCTCGCCGCTGAAGGCCCGGCCGTCGCGCAGGTCGATGCTGTCACCGTGGTCGAGGTAGCTCACGCTGCAGTTGCGCCAGCAGCCCTTCGCCACGTCGATCTCGGCCTCGCTGATGTCGACGGCCATGACGCCGTACTCGCCGACCACCGCACCCGAGGCACCCTCGACGAACAGGGCGGTGTTCTCGTCGATGCCGTAGCCGCGGGTCCGCCCTGCCGCGTGCAGGGCCACGACCAGGCGGCCGAGGCGGCCACGCTTGATGAAGTGCTGATCCACGAGGCCGAAGGGGAACAGACCGATGCCGCGGCCGATGAGCAGGCCCGGACGATCCGGGTCCTCCGTGACGCCATGGACGACGGACTCGAGGGAGGTCCCGCCCATGATCATGGGGTCGGACATCATCGCCGCGCCGGCGCTCGAGCCGGCGATGAGGCCGCCACCCGCGTGCAGCGCGAACAGCGCCTCCAGCACCGGCGTCCTGCGCCCGCCGGGCATCAGGGCGTCGAGGATCTGGGCCTGGTCGCCGCCCGTGAAGTAGACACTGCCGAGGCGCCGGATCTGCTCGATGATCGCCGGGTCGCGCGCGCGGGCGGCGGCGTCGGGGCCGTGCAGCGGCGCGACCTCTACCTCGAAGCCGAAGTTCGCGAAGGCCGCGGCGCTCTCCTCGCCGACCGCTTCCGGCTCCGAGGACGCGGTCGGAAACACGAGCATGCGGCCGTTCGAGAGGCGCGCCATCTCCTTGTAGACGGGCGCGTTGTCGTCCTCGAGCCGGCCGCCGATCACGGCCAGCCTGCGTCCGCCTTCCGCCTCGCGTGCGGCTCGCGGAGGGAGTTTCGCCATCAGCTGCTTCCGTCCAGCGTCAGGCCGGGACGATCCGGACGCCGCGGTCGTCGCTCACCAGGCGATAGCCCTCGGGGACGTCGAAACCCGCGGCGGCGACGCGCTCCTCGGCCGCGACGGGGCGAGGAGGTTCGGCGGGTTCGAAGTAGATGATCTCCTTCCAGCTGCGGGTGATGTTGTCGCAGAACACGAGCACGAGATCGTTGGGGCGCGCCATGCCGAGCGCACGCTTCACGGACTGCTCCTCCTGTGGCACGACGTGGATCCCGTCTTCCGCCACGCCCTGCGCCAGCAACTCGGCCTGCAGCATCTCCGGGACCTCCTCGAGCGTGCGGCCGCGGGGGTTGTCGTCGCTGTGGCAGAGATAGACGTCGAAGTGGCCCGCGACGCGCCGGGCGATGGCGCGGACGTCCTCGTCGCGGCGATCGCCGGGGCAGGTGACGCAGACGATGCGCTTGCCGATGGGCTGCAGGCGTCCGACCACGTCCACCATGGCGCCGACGGCGGCCTCGTTGTGCCCGTAGTCGAGGATCACGCGGAAGCCGTGTTCGTCGAACACGTTCATGCGGCCCGGGCTCTGGAAGAAGGTGTTGTCGAAGGTCCGGAGTCCTGAGCGGATCTGGTCGAGGCTGAGGCCCAGGGCGTAGCTCATGGCCGCCGTGAACATGGCGTTCTCGACGTTGTGCAGCGCCTTGCCCTCGAGCGTGGCCGGGATCAGGTGCGTCCAGATGAGCGGCATCTGGTTGCCATGGTCGTAGATGACGATCTGGTCGCCGTTCAGTCCCGCTTCGCGCACCACGGCGGGCTGGCCGAGCTTGATGTGCTCGCGCACGAGCGAGTGCCGCGGGTCTGCGGTCACGTAGCAGATGCGCTTCGCCTGCGTGCAGGCGGCCATCTTCAGCGTGTGTTCGTTGTCGGCGTTGAGCACGGCGCAGTCCCGCGCGACCTCCACCACGAGGCGCTTCACCTCGGCAAGGTCCTCGACGGTCTCCACGCCACCCATGCCGAGGTGATCCGAAGAGACGTTCAGCACCGCGCCGACGTCGCAGTGGCGGTAGCCGAGGCCGGCGCGCACGATGCCGCCGCGGGCCGTCTCGAGCACTGCCATGTCGACGGTCGGGTCGCGCAGGACCATGGAGGCGGCCATGGGCCCCGTCATGTCGCCGCGTACCGTGACGTTGCCGTCGACGTAGACGGCGTCGGTCGAGGTCTGGCCGACCGTGTAGCCCGCCATCTTCAGCACGTGGGCGAGCATGCGCGCCGTGGTGGTCTTGCCGTTCGTCCCCGTGAGCGCGGCGATCGGGATGTGGCTCGGCGTGCCCTCCGGAAACAGCATGTCCATGACGGCGCCGCCGACGTCGCGGCCTTCGCCCTCGGAGGGAGCGATGTGCATGCGCATGCCCGGCCCGGCGTTGATCTCGCAGATGGCGCCGCCGGTCTCGCGATAGCTCTTCGTGATGTCCGTCGTCAGGAAGTCCACGCCGCCGATGTCGAGACCCACGGCGCGGATCGCACGCTCCGCCATGAGCTTGTTGTCGGGGTGGATCACGTCGGTCACGTCGACGGCGGTGCCGCCCGTGGAGAGGTTGGCGGTCCTGCGCAGGTAGACGATCTCGCCGTCGGCGGGAACCGATCCGTGCTCGTAGCCCGCCTTCTCCAGCATGCGGTCCGCTGCCGCGTCGAGTTCGAGGCGCGTGAGCATGTTCTCGTGGCCCTTGCCGCGGCGCGGGTCCTCGTTCACGCGCTCGACGAGCTCCGCGATGGTGCTGCGCCCGTCGCCGACGACGTGGCCCGGCACGCGCTTCGCCGCCGCCACGAGCTTGCCGTCGACCACGAGCAGGCGGTGGTCGTCGCCCGGGATCATGCGCTCGACGACGACCGCGGAGCCCTCGGGCTCGGCGACGGCCCAGGCTTCCTGTGCCTCGGCGGCGGTCAGAACGTTCACGGTGACCCCGCGGCCGTGATTGCCGTCGACGGGCTTCACCACCACGGGAAAGCCGATGGACTCGGCCAGCTCGGCCGCATCCTGCGCGTCGCGGGCGATGGCCTGCTCGGGCACGGGCAGGCCGAGGTCGTGGAGGAGCCGCTGACAGAGCTCCTTGTCGCCGGCGATTTCCACGGCGATGTGCGAAGTCTGGCTCGAGAGTGCCGCCTCGATGCGTTTCTGGTACTTGCCCTGCCCGACCTGGATGAGGCTGGCATCGTTGAGGCGCACCCAGGGGATGTCGCGGGCCTCCGCCGCGTCCACGAGGGCCCGCGCCGAGGGCCCCAGGGCGCGGCGGTCGGCGAAGTCCATGAAGTCCTCGAGCATCTCCCCGAGCTGCTCGGGACCCCGGCCGTCCTCTGGCGCGATCAGATCGAGGACCAGATCGCGGGCGACGTCACCGGCCTCGAGGCCGATTTCCCGCGACTCGTAGCCGAACAGCACCTCGACTTCCTCCGGATGCGCTGCCGGCCGGCTGAAGGCCACCTCGGCCGGGGCGCCGGCCTGCACCTGCAGGGCGATGGCGACGTGCGCGACCAGCTCGCCGAGGTTCGTGTCCGCTGCCGAGCGCATCCGTTCGAGAAGCGGCTCGCCGTTCTCGGCGCGCATGGTGGCGAGGCCGGGCAGGAAGTCGACGAGCGGATCGAGGAGCACGTCCGCGAAACCGGAGACCGGGGTGCCGGCGCGGCGATGGAGATCCAGCGTCAGACGGATGAGCGGCTGGTGCGAGAAGGTGTTCGGGCCGACGTACACCTTCGTCGAGACGATCTGCATGGATATCCTCTCTGGAGTGGCACCGGCCCTGCACTGCGCGGGTGCCGCCGGGCTTGCTTCCGGCCGTGGTTGTCGGAACGATCCGCCGCGCGAGGCTTCATGGCTGGAGTCGGGGCCGAGTCGTCCGTGGAACCGCGGTGTGGTGCGGCGAGTGAAGCGGTCAGCGAAACGCGCGAAGAGGTTACGAGGTTGTCCGACATCAGGGAAGAACGCATCGGCCTCGGGGCCGCGGGGGACGCCGAGAGTGCCTCGGTCCGGGTGCTGCGCTTCGGCACGCCGGGGGCCCGTCCCAAGGCCTACCTGCAGGCCGGGCTCCATGCCGGCGAACTGCCCGGCATGCTCGTGCTGCGCGAGCTGGCGCGCCGGCTCGCCGAGGCCGCTGCACGCGGAGCGCTGATCGGCGAAGTGATCCTCGTCCCGATGGCCAATCCCATCGGCCTCGCCCAGCGGCGCTTCGGCGTGCTGCAGGGCCGCTTCGAAGAGGTTTCGGGCGAGAACTTCAATCGCGGCTGGCCCGACGTCACGGAAGCAGTCGTCTGGCGGATCGACGGGTCGCTCGTCATGGACCCGGCGAGCAACGTCGCGACGATCCGGTCCGCCATCTCCGCGGAAGCCGCCGCCATCGACGCGCAGCGTCCCGTCGACCGTCTGCGCAGAGGCCTGTTCTCGCTCGCCTGCGATGCCGATCTGGTCCTCGATCTGCACGCGGACGACGAAGCGCTCGTGCATCTCTACACGGGGCCGGCGCTGTGGCCGCGAGCAGAGCCGCTCGCCGCGGAGCTCGATGCGCGCGCCGTGCTGCTCTGCGAAGCGTCTGGCGGCGGACCCTTCGACGAGGCCTGCAGTGCGCCCTGGTGGGCCCTCGCACCGCGCTTTCCGGGCCTGCCGATCCCGCCCGCGTGTTTCGCCGCGACCGTCGAGCTGCGCTCCAACAACGAGGTCGAGCAGCGCCTCGTGGAAGACGACGCCGCGGCGCTCGAGCGCTTCCTGCGCCACGAGGGCGTGGTCGCCGGTGAGGTGCGCGCCGCGCCGCGTCTGCTCTGCGAAGCGACGCAGCTCACGGCCATGCAACAGCTACGGGCACCGGCGGAGGGCGTGGTGATCTACCGGGCGCGGCTCGGCGACAGGGTCCGCAGGGGCGAGGTGGTCGCCTCCTTGGTCGACCCGCTCGGCGACAGTGTCGACGTGTGCGCCGAGACCGAAGGCGTGCTGTTCGCGCGCCACGACCAGCGCTACGCCTGGCCCGGCAAGGTGATCGGCAAGATCGCCGGCAGCGAGGTGCTGCCGGAGCGCACCGGGAATCTGCTGACGGACTAGTCGGGCAGCGGGGCGCTGGCGTCGGCGCGCCGCGCCGCGTTCCAGCCCAGCGCCACGATCATCAGCGCGAGGGCCGGCAGCGCCGAGAGCAGCACCGACGTCCAGCCGAAGGTGAGCATCACGGAGCCCGCCGCGAGGCTCGCCATGGCCGAGGTGCCGAAGACGCTGAAGTCGTTCACGGCCTGGGCGCGGAAGCGCTCGCTCGGCCGGTAGCTGCCGACGAGCAGCGTCGTCCCGCCCACGAACAGGAAGTTCCAGCCGATGCCGAGCAGCACCAGCGCGAGCCAGTAGTGCATGACCTCGCGCCCGGAGAGGCCGAGGGCGATGGTGATCAGCATGGCGACGATGCCGGCGCCCATGAGTCGCTGCGCACCGAAGCGGCCGATGAGCAGTGCGGAAGCGAGACTCGGCGCGTACATGGCGACCACGTGGGCGCGGATCACGCCTGCCGTCTCGGCGATCGCGTGGCCCTCCACGACGTGCATGCTGACGGGCGTAGCGGTCATCAGATAGGTCATGACGCCCTGGCCGACGACGCCACCCAGCACGGCCGTCAGGAACAGCGGCTGGCGTACCACCTCGCCCAGCGGGCGCGCGGGTGCGTCGCCCCCGGCCGTCTCGATGCGGTGACCTTCCCGCAGCGTCGCGAGCAGGAGCCCGGCGAGCGCGTGCAGGCCCGCGAGCGCGAACATGGCGAAGCGGAAGGGGCGTTCCGGGTCGAGTTCGGCGCTGCGCGCGACGAGTTCCGGGCCGAGCAGCGCGCCGCCGATGGAGCCGAGCAGGATGAGCGAGATGGCCTGGCCGGCGCGTTCCGGCTCGACCGACTCGGCAGCCGCGAAGCGGAACTGCTGGGCGAAAGCGAGCGTCGCGCCGATGCCGAGGGCCGCGCCGGCGAAGCCCCAGAAGGCTTCGCCGGCGAGGGCGCGGGCGCCGAGCAGGGCTGCGACGATGCCGACCATCGCAGCGGCCGAGAAGCCGACGCGGCGACCGAAGCGCTGCATGAGCATGGCCGCGGGGATGGTGGTCGCGGCCGTGCCGAGCACCATGAGCGAGACCGGCAGTGTCGCGAGGGCCGGCGTGGGGGCGATCTGGCTACCGACGATGCCGCCGATGGTCACCAGCAGCACCGAGCCCGAGGTGAAGCAGAGCTGTGCGCCGAGCAGGACGGCGAGATTGCGGCTGAACATGGAACGTGGACTCCACGCGGGTCTCGGGCCGGGCAGAGAGTGCCAGACCTGATCGTCCCGCGCTCCGTGACAGGCGCCCGCGATCACGGGAGGATCGTCCACCGGAGACCGGCCTCAGCCGGCACGAGAGGGGAACGGAAATGCAGGGGATGATCGTCGATTGGGTCGCCAACGGCGCGGCCTGGTCACCGTCGAAGACCGCCACCATCGAGCTGCCGAGCGGCCGGCGTCGCAGCTACGCCGAGATGCACGAACGCGTCGGCCGCATCGCCGCCTGGCTCCTGTCCCTCGGCGTCGACCGCGGCGATCGGGTCGGCGTACTGGCGCTGAACTCCATCGACACGGTGGAGCTGATCTTCGCCACCTGGCGAATCGGTGCCGTGCATCTCGCCCTCAACTTCCGCCTCACGGCGGAGGAACTCGACTACATCATCGGCAACGCCGAGCCCCGGGTGCTGGTCTACGACGCCATGCTGGCGGCGACCGTGGAAGCGCTGAGCGTCGAGGTGCCCGAGCGCTTCGCAACGGACGGGCAGGGCGGCGAGTCGGCCTTCGAGGCGGCCATCGCCGAGCGCGAGCCGATCCTCGAGATGGTGGCCCTCGAACCCGAGGACCTGTGCCTGCTCATGTACTCCTCGGGCACCACGGGGCGGCCCAAGGGCGTGATGATCACGCACGGCATGATGATCTGGGCGAACACGAACGCTGGCGCCGCCATGCACTGCGACGCCGACATGGTGAGCCTCGCGGTCATGCCGCTGTTCCACATCGGCGGCCTCAACGTCTTCACCTTTCCGGCGATCTGCGCCATGGGTACGGCCGTGGTCATGCGCACCTTCGACCCGGGCGCGACCCTCGACGCCATGGGCGATCCGGAGCTCGGGGTCACCCATTTCCTCGGCGTCCCCGCGATCTTCAACGCGCTGCGGGACCATCCGAAGAACGCCGCGACGGACTTCTCCGGCATGAAGGTCGTGCTCGCCGGCGCCGAGGCCGTGCCCGTGCCGCTCGTGAAATGGTGGCTCGCACGTGGCGTGGTCATCCAGGAGGGCTACGGCATGACCGAGAACACGGCGAGCTGCTGCGTGCTGCCGAAGGCCGACGTCGCCGGGAAGGTGGGCTCCGCGGGCAAGCCCCTGCGCCACACGCAGATGCGCATCGTCCGTGAGGACGGCTCGGACTGTGACGTCGGCGAGTCGGGCGAGATCTGGTGTCGCGGGCCCATCGCGACGCCTGGCTACTGGCGCCGCGAGGACGCCGACGCCGAGACCTTCGTCGACGGCTGGCTGCGCACCGGTGACGTCGGGTCGCGCGACGCCGAGGGTTTCTACTATGTCGAGGACCGGCTCAAGGACATGTACATCTCCGGCGGCGAGAACGTCTACCCGGCCGAGGTGGAGAGCCTGCTCTACGAACTCGACGCCATTGCCGAGGTGGCGGTCATCGGGGTCCCCGACGAACGCTGGGGCGAGGCGGGCTGCGCGGTCGTCGCCGTGAAGGAGGGCCACGAGATCGCGGCGGAGGAGATCCTCGCGCACGGTCGGGACCGCCTCGCACGCTTCAAGCAGCCCGCGCACGTGGTGTTCGTGGAGGCGCTGCCGCGCAACGCCACGGGCAAGGTGCTGAAGTACCAGCTCCGCAGGACCATACGGGTCGGCGATGCCTGACGGCAGTGCTGAGGCGCGACGTCCCCGGATGGTGCCGAAGTGACTCGCGACGCCACGTCGTGCACGGCGGCGGGCGCTGGAGCCGTACTCCCGGTGCTGGAGCTTCTCGGCCGGGAGACGGCGGTGCAGCCCCTGACGCTCGCGCTCGCCTTCGTCGCGCTGCTGTTCGGGGTGGTCGGGCGCGAGTTGCCGGGAGCGTTGCTGGCGCGCCGTCACCTTTCGGCCGTCGGCTGGCCCGCGGACGCGGAGGGCTGGCGCCTCTGGCGCGCAGCGTCGCGGCGCCTCGCAGCGCTCGCCCTGTCCTTCCTCGGCAGCAGTCTGCTGCTCGCCTTCGTCGTGGCGCGCTGAGATGAACGGTGTCCATCCCGTCGACCTCGCCATCATGGTCGGCTATCTGCTCCTCATCACCGGCGTCGGTGTCTCGCTCGCGCGCCGCATCCACGATGCGCGCGACTACTTCCTCGCGGGGCGCAGCCTCGGCTGGGGGATCATCGGGCTGTCGATCATCGGCACGAACGTGTCGGCGGAGAGCTACGTCGGCGCGGCCGGCGGCGCCTGGAAGGTCGGTCTCGCGCAGGCAAACTTCGAGTGGATCGGCGCGATCCCGGCCATGATCCTCGCGTCGCTCGTGTTCGTGCCGGTGTACTGGCGCGCCGGCGTCTACTCGATCCCCGAGTACATGGGTCTGCGCTTCGGCCAGCCCGTGCGCGTGCTGACGGCGGGTATCGCGAGCCTGTTCTCCGTGTTCGTCATCGCCGTTTCCATGTTCGCGATCTCGATCACGCTCGAGACCTATCTCGGCTGGCCCATGTGGGTCGGTATCCTGGTGACCGGAGGCGTGGTCGGCACCTACTCGATCTCCGGTGGGCTCGCGGCTGTGGCGTTCACGGACGCACTGCAGGTCGTGATCATGTTTCTCGGCGGCATCGCCATCTTCGCCCTCGGCATGAGCGAGACCGGCGGCTTCGGCGCCTTCACCGAGCGCCTGATCGGTGACAACCCGGATCACCTCAGCGCCTGGCTGCCCGGCGATCATCCCGAGTTCCCCTGGTTCGGCGTGTTGCTCGGCCTCGGCTTCGTGCTCTCGCCGGCCTACTGGTGCGGTGGCCAGACGATCCTGCAGCGCACGCTCGGTGCGCGCAGCGAATGGGATGCGAAGGCCTCGATGATGTTCGCGGCCTTCGCGAAGACCTTCGTGCCGCTGCTGATCGTGTTCCCCGGGCTCCTCGCCCTCGCGCTGCATGCGCAGATCGAGTATCCGGACATGGCCCTGCCCTGGGTCGTGAAGGAGCTGCTTCCGCCGGGGCTGTCGGGCCTGATGTTCATCGCCATCGTCGCAGCGCTGCAGTCATCCCTCGACTCGAGCCTCAACAGTACGGCGCTGATGATCACGCGCGATATCCGCGGCGTGCTGTTTCCGCAGCGCGACACGTCGAAGGACCTTCGGGTGGGGCGGCTCTTCACCCTGGCGATCCTCGTCGTGGGCATGGCCTGCGCGCCGCTCATCGGCGACCTCGGCGGCATCTTCCTCGCCGTGCAGCTCCTGCTGTCGCTGTTCCAGGGACCTACCCTGGCCCTCCTCGTCGTCGGTGTCGCGACGCGCTGGGCGACGCCGCGGGCCGGTCTCGCGACGATCGTCCTGGGCGTACCGTTCGCGGGGCTGCTCACGGCGCTCGGCTGGAACATGCTCTATGTCGCGTTCACCTCCTTCGTCGTCGCGCTGGTCCTGCTCGTGCTGGTGAGCCGAGTCAGCGAGCCCCTGCCCGCGGAGCTGCTGGACCGCCTGACGTTCCGCGGGCCGCGCGCCGGAGAGACGCCGGATGCCTGAGCCGGTCGCCGCCATGCTCTCGGCCATGCCCGTCGCCTGGGCGCTGCCGCTTTCCGTCTTCGCCTTCGTGGCCCTGTTGGGGATCGTCTGGGCGATCCCGCGCGGAACGGTTCTGCGCGGTGCACCGGACGGTGCGCGCTGGCGGGATCTCAGACTCTGGGCGACGGTGCTGGTGTGCGTGCAGGTAGGCGTCTATCTGGCGATCGGCTGACGCGCCCGTCCCGGGGCGCGAAGGCCGGCGGACGCCAGGTCTCGGGATCGGCTTCTGCGCCGGCGCCGAGCACCTCGATCCAGTCCGGCGTGACGCGTATCAGCAGGTAGTCCTCGGGATAATCGGGCCAGAAGGCAGCGAGGTCGGCTGCCGCGTGGAAGGTGTGCGCAGCGATCGTGGCGGGATCGTCGTGGAGCGTCGCGCGGCCCATAACGCTCAGGTACGCGCCGGCGTCGTCGTCCGCGTAGTGCAGCGTGACGCGGGCGTCGCTCCGGAGTTGCTCGACCTTGCGCGTGTTCGGCCTGGTGGCGATCCACAGGACGAAGCCGGCATCCGGCTCGGAGACCTGCACGGTGCGTGCACGGGGATGGCCCCGTGCATCGAGACTGATCAGCGTCGGCGTCGGATCCGAGGCCATGATCGCCCGCGCTGCCCGGACGACGGCTTCGTCCTCGGCGTACGCGGACGGAGCTGTGCCGAGGACGACGAAGGCGAGGGCGGACAGCGCATGTTTCATCTTCGGGGTCCTGGCCACGAGTCGAGGGGATCTTATCGCGCCCGTCCCCGTCCCCTGTGCCTGCTGCACGGCGCACGCTCCCCAGCCTCTCCGTCTTCTCCGTCCGCGCGCGCCCGGGGGCGCCCTCGTGCCATGACGACGCACGACCGGCGACGGGGCCTTCTCTTGATCTGGATCAAGTCGGAGGGCGGCAACGGGCATAGATTCGAGGCGTGAGTGGGGCGCAGGAGGCACCTCCCATGGAAGCCGGAGCGAGGCGCGCCGACGAGCGGCGTATCGTCGTCGAATCCATCGGCAGTGCCGGGCCGGCCGCTGCCGCGGCGGTCGCGAAGGGGCTCGGCATTCCCGTCGCCCGCGCCGTCGCCTGCCTCTATCGGGCGCCCGCCGTCCTCGCGGACGAGGTTCCGACGGGGGCCGCCGACGAGATGGTGCGTCTCCTCGAGCGCATCGGTTTCTCCGCCCGCGCCGAACCCCTCGACGCACCGCCGCCGCGACCCACGGAACTCCTCGACGTCGCACTCCACGTCGTCGACGTGGGTGCGCTGCACGCCGCCGCGGAAGTGCTCGGCGCCTTCACGGCGTCGGATCCCGGTACGGCGCTCGAGATGATCCTCGCGCCACCGGGACTCGTGCTCGGCGCCGTGAGCGCGGCCACCGTCGAAGCGCTGCGCGAGCGGCTGCCCGACGGCGTGGAACTCGTTGCCGCGCGCCCGGAAGCGAGCCGCTATCACGTCTTCCTCCTCGACGGCCCGCCGGTCCTGCGAGAACGTCTGATGCCGGACCTCGCGCGCCTCGGCGTGTCC
>JAZBPO010000388.1:0-2976 GCA_036351675.1 Pseudomonadales bacterium | reverse complement strand
TGGCCCCTCGTCGTGATGCGCTCGGAACTCCACGAGATCCGCATCGGGGCGCGGACGAACATCCAGGACCACGTCATGATCCACGTCGGCAGCAGCACGCCGACCATCGTCGGCGCCGACTGCTCGATCACGCATCACGTCACGCTGCACGGCTGCGAGATCGGCGACGCCTGCCTCGTCGGCATCAACGCCACGATCATGGACGGCGCGCGCATCGGCGCGGGCTCCATCGTCGCCGGCCACGCGATCGTCTCCGAGGGTGTCGAGTTCCCGCCCCACTCGATCATCGCCGGCGTGCCGGCCAGGCGCGTCGCGGAGCGCGACTGCAGCGCCGCGAACCGCGCGAACGCGCGCTTCTATCAGGCCATCGCGCGGCGCTACGCGCGCGGCGAGGATCGTCTCGACGAGGCCGCCATGGCCGAGCTCCGAGCCGCCAGCGAACGCGGCGACTGACGACCGCCGCTGGCACGTGCCCGTCGAGCCCGGCATCCTCCGCGCCGCTGCGGACCGCCGGACCGACCGTGACAGCCGCCAACCCCAATTCGCGCGCCCCGCGCGCCCGCTTCGCCGAGGGCGTGCGCGCGGGCCTGCCCTTCGTGATCGTCGTCGCGCCCTTCGGCCTGCTGTTCGGCACCGTGGGGGCCGATGCGGGCCTCGGTTTCACCGAGATCATGGGCTTCTCGGTGCTGGTGATCGCCGGCGCCTCGCAGTTCGCCGCCCTGCAGCTGCTCGTGGATCAGGCGCCGCTCGCCATCGCCGTGCTCACGGGGCTCGCCGTGAACCTGCGCATGGCCATGTACTCGGCGTCGCTCATGCCGCACTTCGTCGGCGTCTCGCTCGGCCTGCGGGCGCTCGCGGCCTACGTCATGGTCGATCAGGTCTATGCGCTCTCGATCCAGCGCTTCGTGCAGGGCGACGTGGATCGTGCCGAACGCGTCGCCTTCTACTTCGGCTGCGCCACGCCGGTGATTCCGATCTGGTATCTCGGTACGGTCTGCGGCGCGCTGCTCGGCGGCCGCATACCGCCGGTCTTCGCCCTCGACTTCGCCGTGCCCGTCACCTTCATCGCCATGGTCGCGCCCATGCTGCAGACGCTGCCCTCCGTCGTGGCGGCACTGACGGCCGTCGCCGTCTCGCTGCTCGCGTCGGAGCTGCCACTGAACCTCGGCGTCATCGTCGGTGGCCTCGCGGGGACCGTCGCCGGCGCGCTCGCCGAGACGCTCCGGGAGCAAGGCGCATGAACGCGCTCTCGCCGACGACGATCTGGCTCGCCATCGCCCTGCTCGGCGTCGGCACCTTCGCGATCCGCTTCTCCTTTCTCGCGCTCGCCAGCGGCCGCCCGTTGCCGGAATGGGCCATGCGACTGCTGCGCTACGTGCCCACCAGCGTGCTGCCCGCGCTGGTCGCGCCCATGGTGGTCTGGCCCCCGGCCACGAACGGTGAGCTCGATCCCGCGCGCCTCGCGGCCGCGATCACGGCGCTCGCCGTGGGCGCGCTCTGGCGCAACGTGCTGGCGGCGATCGGTGCCGGCCTCGCCGTGCTCTTCGGCCTGCTCGCCCTGGGCTTCTGAGCGTCGTCAGGCGCTGCCTTCGAGCGTCTTCGCCTCGCGTTCGAGGTCGAAGACGTTCAGCTCGATGACGAAGAAGCAGAGGATCCACAGGCTGGCGTCGTAGCCGTCGAGCCACTGGCCCTCGAGGCCCCAGCGCAGCGCGTAGGTGACGAGTGCGCCGTAGAGGAGGGTCTTGGCGCCGTTCCTGAGCAACCAGCCCATGCGGCCGTAGCGATGCGGGATCCAGAGTTCGGCCTCGAGCAGCACCGTCACTGCGATCCAGGTCCAGGCGTTCCAGGCATCGAGATCGCCCCACTCGCGGCGGAAGGCCTCGCTCGAGTACTCGATGGCCGCGCCGACGATGACGAAGTAGGCGAAGGCGCGTCCGGCGTGCAGGAGCTGCCGCGCGCGCGCTTCCAGGCGCTTCGCCGCGAGGCGCCTGGTCTCCCACTCGAAGAGCAGGAGCAGCAGCACCCAGGCGAGACTGTCCTTCGCCTCCACCAGCGTCTGCCCGACGAGGAACAGCACCACGTTCAGGCTCAGCAGGCCGTAGACGGTCCACTTGAAGACGGGAAAGAGCTGCGCCGCGTGGATGGTGCCTGCTCCTGCTCCTGCTGCGTCGCTCCTCGGGTCGGGCCGCGACTCAGCTTGCCGCGGCTTCCTCCTCGGTGGCGATACCGATGCGACCGAGCGTCTTCAGATAGCGCATGAAGGTGTCCGAGACGCCCTCGGCGCGCAGGTGGGCGGTGCTCACGGGCAGCTCCACGGGCTGGAAGTCCGGGTCTGCCCGCAGTCGGTCCGGGTAGTCGTGGTGCAGGATCGCGACGCGGCCGAGCATGACCCAGTCGGCGCCGGCCGCGAGGGCGCGCTCCGCGTCGGCCGGCGTGCGCAGCTGGCCGGCGACGCCGAAGCGACAGCCGTGGCGTGGCAGCTCCGCGAACCACTCGATCAACGGGCGGCCCTTGAACGCCTCCTCCTCCGGGTCCTTGAAGCAGTCCCAGAGCGACATGTCGAGAAAGTCGATGCTGCCCTCGGCCATGAGGTCGCGGGCGAGCGGCAGCATCTCGCTCATGTACACGCCCATGCGCTCCGGCGACAGGCGCACGCCGAGGCAGAAGTCCTCGCGGCAGCGGGCGCGGACCCCGTCGATGATCTCTCGCAGCAGGCGCGCACGATTCTCCGGGTTGCCGCCGTAGGCGTCCTCGCGCCGGTTCAGGTCCGGGCTCAGGAACTGACAGATGACGTAGCTGTGGGCGCCGTGCAGTTCCACGCCGTCGAAGCCGGCGCGCTCGCAGCGCTCTGCCGCCGCGACGAAGTCCTCGACGAGCTGATGCACTTCTTCCGTCGACAGCCCCCGGGAGCCCGTGTCGGCGTCGTCGGAAGGGCCGACCGGCTGCGTGCCGACGAGCTCGGCCGGCGAGCGGTAG
>JAZBPO010000387.1:0-6200 GCA_036351675.1 Pseudomonadales bacterium | reverse complement strand
CACGACGACCACTTCGCCGTGGGCGATGAGCGTGCCGTTCACGAGCACGTCCATGGGCGCGCCGGCGAGGCGGTCGAGTTCGATCACCGAACCCTGGCCGAGCTGCAGGAGATCGCGGATCGGCATGCGCGTGCGACCGACTTCCATGGACAGCGTGACCGGCACGTCCAGCACCATGTCGAGAGCACCGAGCCCGGCGAGCGCATCCTGGGGCTCGACGCCGACCTCGCTCTCGTTCTTCTCTTCCGTCGTCACGTCCATCTCTTCCTCCGGATCAGAGCGCCTGGAGCGCGCTCAATCGGCGCCCTGCGGCGCCAGCACCTGATCGACCTTCACTGCGTTGCGTCCGCGGTGGCTCACGAAGCCGCCCATGAACAGCGGCACCTCCTCGACGAGCACCGGCATGCGCTCGGGCACGTCGAGGGCGAGCACGTCACCGGCACGCAGTTCGAGGACGTCCCGCAGCGGCATCTCCGTTTCCAGCAGCCTCGCGCGCAGCTCCACGCGGGCGCCGCGCACGCTCCGTCCGAGCGCTTCGCCCCAGTACTCCTCTCGCTGTTCGAGATCGGTCGCGACACCACCGGAAAGCAGGTCGCGGATCGGTTCCAGCTGCGTATGGGGGAAGACGACGTGGAGCTCACCGCCCACCTCGCCGAGCGCGACACGCATGCGCGCGACGACGAGCGTCTCGGAGGGAGACAGGGAGGTGACGAAGCGCGGACTGGTCTCGCTCTGCAGGAGTTCGCCCCGTAGCTGCGAGACCGGGCGCCAGGCCTCCACGAGATCCTCGAGCAGCTTCTCGCCGACGCGGCGCGCGACCCGCAGCTCGGCGCCGGAGAACTCGCGGCGTACCGGCTGGCCCTCGCGCGCGGCGCCCATGGCGCCGCCGAAGTAGCCGTCGACGATGATCGACACCAGCGACGCGTCGAGGACCAGGAGAGAGGTGCCGGGCAGCGGATGGAGCTGCACGAGATGCAGGCTGGCGTAACCGGAGAGCTCGGATGCGTAGCGCGCGAAGCGGCGGTCGGCCACGCCGAGGAACTGCACGTCCACCTCGCGGCGCATGAAGTGCGTCAGGGACCGCAGCGCACAGCGCGAGAAGCGCTCGGCGACCATTTCGAGCGTCGGCAGGGGCCCGCGCACGATGTGTTCCTGTCCGCCGAAGTTGTAGTCGGCGACCTCGCCCGGCGCGATCCGATCCTGCTCGCCGAGGCTGGACTCCTCGGCCTTGGCGAGGAGCGCGTTGACTTCTTCGTCGGAGAGAATGTCGCGGGAGCTCATGATCGCCTCACTGCATCACGAACTTGGTGAACAGGAAGTCGGAGGCGAGCGGTCGACCGACACGCTGGGTCATCACTTCACGCACCTGCTCCAGCGACTCGGTCCGGAGCCGCTCCTTGCCGGAGGCGCTGGCCAGGCCCGCCGCGGTCTGGCTCGCGTAGAGCATGACCAGCGCGGCACGCGCCGCCGGGAGGTGGCGCTCGAGCAGTCGCTCCCCTTCCTCGTCGTCGACGATCACGTAGGCCTCGATCTGCAGGAAGCGCGCGCTGCCCGGATCGTCGAAGGTCACCGTGAAGGCATCGAGGCGCACGTAGACGGGGTCGGCCGAGGGGGTGATCGCTGCCGGTGCACCCGCCTCGCCGGCGACCTGTGCCGCCTGGGCCGACGTACCGTCGTCCGCCGTCAGGAAGTAGATGAGGGCGCCGTTCCCGCCGAGGAGCACGATCACCCCGACGACGATCATGACGATGACCTTGCTGCTCATGTTTCCTCCGTGTGCTGGATGACCGCGGCGGTTGCGCGGAGAACGCTACGGGAGGGAGCTATGCGGGTTCCGTGCCAGACTCCGAAGACATTAGAATTCAATGACTTGTGACACGAGAAGGGGAGGCGCGACGGGAGTCCGACGCCGCACCCAGCGGCGCGAGACGGAAACCCGTCACGCGCTTCGGAGGGCGCTTCAGGCGTAGGTGTCGAGGAGCGAGGCAGCGCGGAGAGAGGCGCGCGCGGCGGCAGCCTGGGCGACGCCCGCGGCGTCCGCCACGGCAGCGTCCGCGCCGGCGCCATGATCGCCGCGATCCGCGAGCCCGCGGCCGCTCTCACGCCCGTCCTCGCGGGCGCCGGGATCACCAGCTTCGAGCTGGACACTGTCGAGCATGTGCCCCGCGGCAGCGAACTGATCGCGCAGCTTGGGCAGAGCGGACTCGAGGAGCTCGCGGGCCGCTGCCTGCGAGGCGACGAGGGAGATCTGGGCACCCTCCTCGCTCATCACCACGCTCAGTTCGACGGTACCGAGATGCGCCGGGGTGAGCCGCAGGGAAACGCGACCACCGTCGGCCTCCAGCAGCGCGTCGACGCGGGCACCGAGCGAGCGCTCGAAACCGGCGCCGTCCATGGGGGGAAGCGTGGCGAGCGTAGCGCTGCCGGTCGCAGGCGCTCCGGACGCTGCCGTCGCAGCGACGGCGGCGCCCGGTGCCGCGAACAGGGAACCGCTCGCGCCACCGGTGGCCGCGGAGACGGCCGCGGGCTGAGCGTCCGCTGCGCGCTGGGCGGGCGCCTCGAGCGGCCTGAACGTCTCGACCGTGGCGGGCATCTCCATGGCCTCGTCCGGGCTCATGCGCGTCGGGGCGCGGAGCTCGGCGGGCTGCGAGCGGCGCAGCGACGATCCGGTCTCGACGGCGCTCGCCTGCGCGCGCCCGGCCTCGAGAGCGCCGGAATCGGCCGTCGGGCGGACCTTCGACGTCGACGTGAGGCCGGACGCCACGCTCGCCGCGACGCCGGCACTGTCGACGCCGGGCTGGCCTGCGCCGACGGCGCTCGCCTGCAGATCCGCTGCGGCGCCCGCGTCATCGAGCCGGCCAGCGCGATCGCGCTCCGTCACGAGGGCCGGTTGGGACTCGGCGTCCGACGCATCGAGCGCCGGCCCGGCTGGCGCCGGCGCGCCCCCGGGGCCGAGTTCGCCGCCGACCCGGCGCGCATCCGTGGCGCGGGGCGCGCCGCTCCCAGCACGGCCGAGCTCCGCGAGCCCCCGCGTCGCGGGCGTCGGGGACTCCACGGTCGCCTCGGCGGCCAGGATGGCCGGGGTCAGGACACGGACCGGGGCTTCGTCGTCGAGCGCCTCGGCGTCGATCTGCTCCGCGTAGAGCAGGGGCAGCGTGCTGCCGCCGTCGACGGGACCCGCTGGCAGGCCCTTGCCGCCCGCCTCCGGCAGCAGTGGCGTCGCTTCGTCCGGTGCCGGCGCCGCGATCGCGGGTGGCGCGAGGGCCGTCTCCGGCGCCGTGTCGCCGGACTCGGCTCCGCCCGCCACCTCGTCGAGCGTTGCGGCGAAGGCGCCGGCGCGCGTCTGTTCCGTGGTGCCCGGCGCCACGCCGCCGCGGAGGCGACCGACGTCGAGCGAGAGTTGGCCGAGAAATTCCATGAGTCCGCTCCTCAGTCCCCGAGCCTGGCCGTCGAGCGCGCCGTACGGGCGCCCAGTTCGTCGAGCGCGCGCTGATCGCGGCGGTCTTCGAGGCGTCTGCGTTCGGTCTCCACGCGCTCCGAGAGTCGGCCGAGGGCGCGCGCGGTGCGCCAGCTCGCTCGGACGGACTCCGCCGAACGCTCCTGTTCGAGCGTCGCTTCCCGGACCAGCGCGTCCTGTTCACGAATGGCCCGGTCGAGTCGATCGAGAAAGCGCCGGAAGTCCTCGGCGGCGCGCCCCTGCCAGGCACCGCCGGCGGCCTGGAAGCGAGCCGAGTAGTCCTCGCGATAGCGTTCGAGCTGCGCGAGCTGTGCCTCGGCGCGTTCGCGGGCGTCGCGATGGACGCTCTCGCCCGCGGCGAGGCGCTGCGTCCGCAGTTCTGCGATGCCCGCGATCCGGTCGATGCGGGTGCCTCGGGGATGCCTCATCGCTGCTTCTCCTCGCGTCGGGATTCGATCGTCGGTCTCCGCGGCGCAGCCGCGGCCGGCGTCGATGCTTCAGGACGGAAACTGCACACACCGTGCCATCGGAGCGTCCTCACGGAACTCCCGGGCCCGGCGCCGGCTCTCCGGTCGCTTCGACAAGCCTGGCGAGGCTCGCTGCGAGATCGACCCGCTCGCTCATGCCCTGCCGGAGGAACGCATTGATCCGGGCCTCGCCATCGATCGCGGCGTCGGCGACGTGATCGACGCCGCGCTGGTAGGCGCCCACCGCCAGCAGATCACGATTCGCGGACAGCGCCGCGAGCAGCTCGCGCAGTCGCTGCGCCGCCTGTTGCTGCGCCGGCGAGGTCACCTGCGTGAAGACCCGCGACGCCGAGGCCTCGACGTCGATGGCCGGGTAGTGGCCCGATTCGGCGAGACGCCGCGAGAGCACGATGTGGCCGTCGAGGATCGCACGCGCGGCGTCCGCGACCGGGTCCTGCACGTCGTCGCCCTCGGCGAGCACCGTGTAGATCGCCGTGACGGAGCCACCGGTCGCGAAGTTGCCGGCACGTTCGACGAGCTTCGGCAGGCGCGTGAACACGGACGGCGGGTAGCCCTTGGTGGTCGGCGGCTCGCCGATCGCCAGGCCGATCTCCCGCTGCGCCTGCGCGTAGCGCGTGAGCGAGTCCATGAGCAGCAGCACGCGCCGCCCCTTCAGGGCGAAGCCCTCTGCGATCCGGGACGCCATCATCGCGCCGTGCAGACGGAACAGGGGCGGTTGATCGGCCGGTGTCGCGACGACCACGGCGCGCGCCATGCCGTCCGTGCCGAGGATGTGCTGCACGAACTCCCGGACCTCGCGACCGCGTTCCCCGATGAGGCCGACGACGATCACGTCGGCCTCGCTGAAGCGTGTGAGCATGCCGAGCAGGACGCTCTTGCCCACGCCGCTGCCGGCAAAGAGACCGACCCGCTGCCCTCTGCCCACCGTGAGGACGCCGTTGATCGCGCGCACGCCGACGTCGAGGGGTTCCGTGACCGGCGGCCGGAGCATGGGATTCACGGGCGGTGCGGCCAGCGGCAGCGTGTGCTCAACGGCCAACGGGCCCCGGTCGTCGATGGGCCGGCCGGCGGCGTCGATGATGCGTCCGAGCAGGCCGTCGCCACAGGGGACCGTGAGCTGGCGGCGCTCGGGCACGACGCGCGCACCCGGCGCCAGTCCGTGCGCTTCCGCCGTGGGCATGAGGAACAGACGATCTTCCGCGAAGCCTACGACCTCGGCGTCCACGGCTTCCCCGTCGAGGCCGATGACCGTACAGCGACTGCCGATCTCGGCGCGGCAGCCGATCGCCTCGAGGGTGAGCCCGACGACCCGGCTCAGGCGTCCCTCGACGACCGGGTCCTCCGACTCCGCGAGGCGCGAGGACAGGCGCGCGACGCCGGATGCGAGCCGGCTGCGCCGCGCCTCGAGCGTGCTCATAGGGCAGCGGTGCCGAATTCGACGATGCCGAGCGCCGGCGGCTCGGGCCCGGCGTCCTCGCCGATCACGTCGGCGAAGACCTCCGCGAGACGGGCCTCGACGGTGACGTCGATGCGACTCGGACCGGCGATGAGTTCGACACCGCCCGGCTCGAGTTCGGGCGCCGGATCGACACGAGCGCGCCGCGCGACCGTGCTGTCGGCCAGCGCCTGCCGGACTTCGTCGACGTCGCGCGGGTGGACGCGGACGACGAGATCGCGCTCGACGCCGGGGAAGGTCTCGAGCGCGAGCTCGAGCGCCTCCCGCACGACCGTCGGATCCGTGAGCGCCTCGCGCCGCAGCACATGCTCCGTCGCCTTCAGCACCAGCGTGGCGAGGTCCTCGAGGAGTCGATCGTCCAGCGCGTCGAGAGGACGCACGGCAGCGGCGACGATCTCCTCGAGCTGCCGCGCGCGGGCTTCCATCGCTGCGCGACCATCGGCGACGCCGGCGGCGTAGCCCTCTTCACGGGCGGCCTGGCGGATCGCGTCGAGCTCGTCCTCCCGCGGCCGGCGCCCGGCATCGGTCCAGGCGGAGCTGCCGTCGGCGGTGGGCGCGCGCCAGGGCTCCGCGGCGGAGCCCTCGGCGAAGGCCATGGTGCGGGTGGGGAAACTGGTCATGTGCCGTCCCTCCTGGATTCCCGTCAGACGAAGTCGTCGCCACGAGAGATGCTGATCTGCCCCTCGTCGGCCAGGCGCTTGGCGACCTCGAGGATGGACCGCTGGGCGGTCTCGACCTCGGCCAGGCGGATCGGTCCGCTGCCGTCCAGGTCGTCCCGGAGCATGTCTGCAGCGCGCTT
>JAZBPO010000386.1:0-10144 GCA_036351675.1 Pseudomonadales bacterium | reverse complement strand
TAGCCTGCGAGGTCACGGTGCTCGATGTCGACGTAGGTCCAGCCCTGGAGCCGGGCGTTCTCGCTCTTGATCGCCGGCGGCCCGGCCTCCGTGTGGATCTCGGCCAGGTCACCGAGCGTGATGTGCGCGCCGCCGGCCGTGACGATGGGCAGGGCGCGCAGCGCCTCGGGCGAGCTGCGGTAGGCGGCCGGATAGCGCAGGTTGACCGGGAAGCGCTCGCGCCCCTCGACGGTCTGCGTGACGTCGGCGCCGCCGATCGCCGTGCGCACCACCTCCTGAACGTCGGCGATGTTCAGGCCGTAGCGCGCGGCACGCCCGCGGTCGATGTCGACCTTCAGGTAGCGGCCGCCGACGACGCGCTCGGCGTAGACCGAGCGCGTGCCGTCGACGGCCCCGACGACCTCCTCGAGGCGCCGGCCGATGCGCTCGATCTCCGCCAGGTCCTCGCCGGCCACCTTGATGCCGACCGGCGTGCGGATGCCGGTGGAGAGCATGTCGATGCGCGTGCGGATGGGCATCACCCAGGCGTTCGACAGACCCGGTGCGCTGACCAGCGCGTCCAGTTCCCGGCGCAGGTCCTCGGTGGTGACGCCGGGGCGCCACTGGTCCTTCGGCTTCAGCTTCACGACCGTCTCGAACATGGTGAGCGGCGCCGGGTCCGTGGCCGTGTCGGCGCGACCGGCCTTGCCGAACACGCGCTCGACCTCGGGGACGGTGGCGATGAGGCGGTCCGTCTGCTGCAGGAGTTCGCGCGCCTCGCCGATCGACAGGCCGGGCTGAGTCGTCGGCATGTACATGAGGTCGCCCTCGTCGAGGGGCGGCAGGAACTCCCCGCCGACCCAGCGAAGGGGCCAGAGGCCCGCCACGGTGAACAGGAGCGCGAAGACGAGCACCGTCGCCGGGCGTCGCAGACAGGCATCCAGGACGGGGGCGTAGGCCCCGTGGAGCGCCCGATTCAGCGGATTGGCATTTTCGGCGGCGATGCGTCCGCGCACGAACCACCCGAGCAGGACGGGCACCACGGTCACCGCGAGGATCGCCGCGGCGAGCATGGACCAGGTCTTGGTGAACGCGAGCGGCGCGAACAGACGCCCCTCCTGCCCCTCGAGGGAGAACACGGGCACGAAGGAGAGCGTGATGATCAGCAGCGAGAAGAACAGCGAGGGCCCCACCTCCGAGGCCGCCTCGGCGACGATCCGCCAGCGCTCGGCGCCGCGGACCGGGCGCGAGCCGCCGGCGCGCTCCAGATGCTTGTGGAAGTTGTCGATCATCACGATCGCGCCGTCGACCATGGCGCCGATGGCGATGGCGATGCCGCCGAGGGACATGATGTTCGCGTTCAGACCCTGCGCCGCTAGGAGCACCCAGGCCGCGAGGATGCCGAGGGGCAGACTGACGAGCACGACCAGCGCCGAGCGCAGGTGCAGCAGGAACAGCGCGAGGATCAGCGCGACGATCGCGAACTCCTGGACGAGCTTACCGTAGAGGTTCGCGACGGCCGCGCCGATGAGCGTCGAGCGGTCGTAGGTCTCGACGATCTCGACGCCTGTGGGCAGGCCGGCACGCAGTTCGTCGAGGCGCGTCTTCACGCCGGCGATCACCTCGGCGGCGTTCTCCCCCGAGCGCATGACCACGATGCCGCCGACGACCTCGCCCTCGCCGTCGAGGTCCGCCACGGCCCGGCGCATGCGCGGGCCCTCCCGTACCTCGGCGATGTCGCCGAGCAGGAGCGGCGTGCCGTTCGGCGACCGGCTGAGGGGGATGGCACGGATCGAGTCCAGACCGTCGAGATAGCCGGAGGCCCGCACCATGTACTCGGCCTCCGCGAGTTCGATCACCGAGGCGCCGGTCTCGCCGTTCGCGCGCTGGATCGCCGTGCGCACGTGCGCGAGCGGCATCTCGTAGGCGCGCAGCCGGAGTGGATCGACGACGACCTGATACTGCCGGACGAAGCCGCCGACGGGCGCCACCTCCGACACGCCGGGCAGGGCCTGCAGTTCGTAGCGCAGGTAGAAGTCCTGCAGCGCGCGCAGGTCGGCGAGCGTGTTCGCTCCGCCGCGATCGACGAGGGCGTAGGAGTAGACCCAGCCGACGCCCGTCGCGTCCGGACCGAGCGCCGGTGTGGCCGCCTCCGGCAGCGTCGCAGCGGCCTGGGACAGGTACTCCAGGACGCGCGAGCGCGCCCAGTAGAGGTCGGTGCCGTCCTCGAAGATGACGTAGACGTAGGAGTCGCCGAAGAAGGAGTAGCCGCGCACGGTCTTCGCCTTCGGCACAGAGAGCATCGCCGTCGTGAGCGGATAGGTGACCTGGTCCTCGACGACCTGCGGCGCCTGCCCGGGGTAGCTGGTCTTCACGATCACCTGCACGTCGGAGAGATCGGGGATGGCGTCGACGGGCGTCTGCTGGATCGCACGGACGCCCGCGAGGGCGAGCAGGATCGCGAGCACCCCGACGATGACGCGGTTCTCGACGCAGGCGCGGATGAGCGCGGCGATCACCGTCGCGGCTCCGACGAGTCACCGTGATCCATCCCCGAGTGATCCATCCCCGAGTGATCCATCCCCGAGTGATCCATCCCCGAGTGATCCATCTCCGAGTGGTCCATCTCCGAGTGGTCCATCTCCGAGTGGTCCATCATCGAGTGGTCCATCGCCCCGCCGGCCTCGCGCGCGCCCATGCGCGCAAGTTCCGCGTCCACGTCCGACTCGGAGTCGATGAGGAACTGCCCCGAGACCACCACGGACTCCCCTTCGCGGAGCCCGGCGAGAATCTCGACCCGTTCGGGCTCGACGCGGCCGACGCGCACTGCGCGGCTCCGGAAGCGGTCGTCCGCGAGGCGGACGACGACGCGGTCGGGCGCATCACCGGTGCCGCGGATCAGCGCGGCGGCGGGAACCGTCAGCGGGCGCTCGTCGGTCGAAGCACGGATGCGCACGTTCCCGAACATGCCCGGGCGCAACGCGAGGTCGGCGTTCTCGAACACCAGGCGCACGCGCAGGTTCCTGCGCTCCACGTCCAGCATCGGATAGAGGTAGTCGACCTCGCCCTCGAAGGTGCGTCCGGGCAGGAAGTCGAAGGCGAGTTCCGCGCGCTGACCCGCGGCGACGCGCGGCACGTCGCGTTCGAATACTTCCGCCAGGACCCAGACCGGATCGAGCCCGGCGACGGCGAGGACCTCCGTACGCGGCTCCACGTACATGCCCTCGCGCACCGAGAGGTCCATCACGAAGCCGTCGCGCCTGGCGCGCAGTTCGATGCGCTCGCTCACGACGCCGCGGACCCCGAGCGCTTCGATCTGGGAGGAGGTCATGCCGAGGGACCGGAGCCGGTCCCGGGAGGCGCGCCGCAACCCGGCTTCCCTGGCGAGGAGGAACTCCTCCTGAGCCCGCGCGAGCTCCGGCGAGTACAGCTCGAGAAGCAGATCACCCTCCGCGACCGGATCTCCCTCGACGTCCGCCGCGAGCCGTTCGATCCAGCCCGAGGTCCGCGTGTGGACGTGCTCGACGAGCGGCTCCGCGAGCGTCACCGAGCCGAGCGTACGCACGGTGTCCTCCAGGGGCCCGCGCCGGACCGGCGCCGTACGGACACCGAAGTTGTGCTGCACGTCCGGCGATACGCGCACCCCGACGTCCGCGGCGCCGTCCTCGTAGACCGGGACGAGGTCCATGCCCATGGGCGACTTGCCCGGCCCGTCGCGGCGGTAGTCCGGGTCCATGGGCGCGACCCAGTAGAGCGGCTCCCGTGCGCCCGCGTCCTCTACCGCTCCGGTCTCCGCGGGCATCCCGTGCCCGCGGAACAGGACCCAGCCCAGCGCGAGGCCGAGCGCAAGGGCGAGCGCGAGGGCGAGCGCCCCGATGGCGATCGTCCGAGTGTTCATCGCAGTGCCTCCGCGAAGGCGACGCCGCGGGCGTCGCCGGTCAGCCACGCGAGCCGGACCCGGCTCCGGGCGAGGTCCCAGCGGAGCGCGTCGCGGCGCAGGCGCAGGTCGATCTCCGCGAGCGCCGCCCGCACGACTTCCGCGTAGTCGACGACGTCGGAGGAGAGTCCGGCCCGTGCCGCGGCCACGGTCTCCCGGGCGAGCGGCAGCAGCTCGGTCTGGTGCAGGGCCAGGCGCGTGGTCAGCTCGGCTTCGCGGGCACGTTCGGCCGCCAGCGCCCGATCGAGTTCGCGCAGGGCGTCGAGGTGCCGCGCGCGGGCCGCCTCGTGCTCCCCCTCGCGAGCGGCGAGGCGCCGGTCCTGCCGATCGGCCCGGAACAGCGGCAGCTGCACGGACACGGCCGCGGTCAGGAAGTCCGGACGGTCCCCGGCCGGCGGCAGTTCGTCGCGGGCGCCGTAGGTGACCTCCACGGACCAGTCGGGCGCATAGGCGGTCCGGGCGAGATCGACGCCACGATCGGCGACGACGGCCGCGGCCTCGAGCACGCGCAGGCGCGGATGCCGCGCCAGCGCCTCGGCGCCGGCCGGCGCGACGAGACCCGTCTCCGGCACCGCCGGTTCGGCGCGTCGGGCGACGTCTCCGACCCACCGCGCCAGCTCGGCCCGCGCCGCGTCCAGGGCGGCGGCATTGCTGGCGAGCCGGTCGCGCAGCACCTGCTGTTCCAGCCGCGCCCGGAGCACGTCCTGCTGGGCGCCGCGCCCCTGGCGGTAGCCGGCGAGGCTCGCCTGCTCGAGTTCCTCGAGCAGTTCGACGGAGGCCTCGAGTTCGCGCGCCTCGTCCAGGCGCCAGGCCAGTTCGATCATGGCGAGGCGCACGGCGCGCAGGACGTCGCGCACGCGCAGCGCCGCCTCCTCGTCGAGGACCGCCGCCCGGGAGCGCGTGAGCGCGCGCCGCGTCGAACGTTCCGCCCCACCGGGTACGCGCTGGCGGAGGCCCACACGCAGCTGGGTGATGGGTTCCTGGTTCCAGTCGAAGGTGTCGACCGGGAAGTTGAAGGCCGCGGCCGACAGTTCGGGGTCGGGGAGCTGGCCGTCGGCGACGGCGTCCTCGCGCAGAGCGGCGGCCTCGGCGAGGCGCGCGGCGAGGCCCGGTTCATCGGCCAGGGCAAGGCGCTCCGCTTCTGCCAGCGTCAAGGGCTCGGCGGCGCCGGACAAATGGAGTGCGCAGAGCAGCAGCGCACCCGCCGCCGCCCGAATCCGCAGATAGGACAGGGTGCCGGCAGGCGCCGGCTTGGGTCGAGCATGCATGAACGGGTCCTAGGGGTTCCGGAAACGAGGGAATACAGGCGCGCGCGGCGCCCGGCCGGGACCCGGGACCTATTCGAGGAAGGCGAGGACGAGGAGCAGGAGCAGGCGGCCCGGACTTCGGCCTCCAGGTTCGGGGGGGGCAGGAGCGAAGGGCACCGTGGCGCGCCCGAAGAGGTGTTCGAGGGATAGACCGGTGAAGGCGAGCACCGCATCCGGCAGCGACGGCGCGGGTTCGGGCGCCAGCGCCGCGTCGTGATCCTCACAGCAGTCCCGCGCCGCCTCGTCCGTCGCATGGGGATCGCCGTCGCCATCGGCACCGCCGTCCGCGACGGCCTTGCCATGGCAGTCCGCGTGCGCGACAGCCGTCATGGCAGGCCGCTCCGGCTCCACGTGCACGCCACACGCGGCCGCACAGAGCGGCGCGACAAGTAGCAGCAGGAGCGCGAGGCGGCCCGGAAGGCCATCCGCGCCACGGCGCGCGTGGTGGAGTCGGATATTCATGGCGCGCATGAAGCGCCGCGCCGCGGCGCGCGTCAAGTCGGCGTCGCGCGGCTCAGCGTTCGAGATATCGCGTCGCCATCTCCCCCAACACTTCCTCGAATTCCCGCTTCACGTCGTCGAGGATGTCAGCCACCGGGCGCACCGAGTCGATGCGGCCCGCGACCTGACCCGTGAGCGGGATCGCCGCCTCCATGTCGCCGCCGAAGTAGAGCGACTGCGCATCGCCGAAGTGACCGAAGACGTTCTCGTCGATCATCTTCTCGAGGCGTGTCGTGCGCTCCGTACGCAGCGCCCGCAGGGCCGGCGAGTGGAAGCGATTGAGGTAGACCGTATCGGTCTCCTTGGCCTCGACGATCGCGTCCTTCCAGTTCTGGTGCACCGGCGACTCCGCAGCCGACACCATGCGCGTGCCCATCTGCACGGCCTCGGCGCCGAGCGCGAAGGCCGCGGCCATGGTCCGGCCACAGGTGATGCCGCCGGCGGCGATGATCGGCACGTCCACCCGCGAGCGCACGAGCGGCAGCAGGACCATGGTCGAGACGTCCTTCGGGTTCTTGAAGCCGCCGCCCTCGGCGCCCTCCACCACGAGGCCGTCGACGCCGGCATCCACCGCCTTCAGGGCCGCGTCGAGGGTCGGGACGACGTGGAACACCGTGAGACCCGCCTCCTTCAGCTGCGCCGTGTACTTCGTGGGCGAGCCCGCGCTGGTGGTGACGAACTTCACGCCCTGGTCGACGACGAACTGCACGATCTCCGGGTCGCGCACGAAGGCCTGGGCGATGTTCACGCCGAAGGGCCGGTCCGTGAGCTCGCGCATCTTCCTGATCTCCTCGCGGATCGCGTCGAGCTCGCCGGAGGAGGTCTCGATGATGCCGAGCCCCCCGGCGTTCGAGACGGCGGAGGCGAGCTGCGAACGCGCGATCCAGCCCATCGGCGCCTGAACCACGGGGATCTCGACGCCGAGCAGATCGGTGATGCGATTGGAGAAGGACATGCGCGTGCTCCTGACGGTCGCGATGGGAGAAGTCAGAGCCAGCCGGTGCGGTCGACCATCACGAGCTCCTTGCCGAACCACATGGTGGAGCGTGGGAAATCGATGAACTTCGACTCGTCCTCGATGGCTCGTGCGTTGGCCTGCTGCGCCTCGACGGAGCTTCGCGGCGCCCCACGGTCGACCCACACTTCCGCGTGGCCGTCATAGGCGTCCACGGCCGTGCCCCTAGCCTCGCGCAGCGTCGCCTCGAGCGGCGTCTCGATGCGGTGCACCTGCTGGTAGCGATGGATGCCCGCGGCCTGGGCCTGGCTGCGGATGATCGGCCCGTGCTGCGTGCGCCAGTAGCGCTGGCCGGCCTCGAAGCCGAGCTCCGGCTTCAGGCGCAGCGGGAAATAGAGCTTCTGCCAGCTCGAACGCGGCGTGGCGACGACGGTCTCGCCGACGGGATTCACCTGCGGCAGCTCACAGGCGAGCCAGAGCGGCGAGGCGGGCAGATCGATGAACTTCGCCTCGTCCTCGAGCAGAGCGGCCCCGGCCGCCTGGCCGGCCTCGGAGGTGAGCGCCGTCTCGAAGGCCTCGAGCGAATGCCACCAGAGCTCCGCGACGCCGTCGTAGATCGGTTCCATGCCACCCCGCGCATCGCGGATGGCGTCGTTGAGCGGGTCCTCGACGGTGTGCACCTGGACGTACTTCGCGATGTCGAGGGTCGTCGCGAAGCTCGCGACCAGGGGCCCGTGGATCTCGCGCCAGTAGCGCTGGAAGTCCTCGAGCGAGCGCTCCGGCCGGCGCCGAAGCAGGTAGACGAGTCGGATCATGGCTGGGCCCTCCCCGGAGCCGGACCGCAGTCTCCACGGCCGGGCTCCCGGCCGCAATGCTCGGAAGCGGCGAGACGATCGCTCAGTCCGGATCCGCGTGCAGACCGCGACGCCGGCGCACCCGGAAGCGGTGCGGCGGGCGCGTCGCCCGGAGCGGCCCCGCCAGGGGGCGGATGTGGTGACGAGCGCGGGCCTCGAGCAGATAGAGGCGGGCATCGAGGCGCCGTGAGCGCCCGCGCAGTCCCCGCAGGCGCCGACGGGCGCGCGGATTCGCGGCGACCATGAGCGCGAGGGAACCCGCGATCAGCGGCAGGCCGAGCGGAACGGGTGTCGGCAGCAGCACCAGACCGACGAGAAGGCCGCTCAGGGCGATGACTGAGTGAAAGGTCGCGAGCATCGGGGCGTCGATCATCCGTAGAGGGCGCCGGGTGGCGCGGCGCGCACGCTAGCAGCGTTCGGCGCCCGGATCACGCGTCCTTCGTGTTCGACACTCCATTGCTTCGCTTTGATCGCCACCCTCCCTGGTCGCGAGGTGGGTCTGGAGAGCACCGCGCGCCGCCCCGTCATTCGCTCGCGAAGGCGCCGAGCTCCCCGAGCACACCGATCAGTCGGGCCGGCGTGAACGGCTTCTGCAGGAAGGCGTAGTCACCACGATCCACGCCCGCGAGCGTGAATTCGTCGCCGATGTATCCGGAACAGACGAGCACCGGCGCGTCGACGCGCTGCGCGCGGAAGCGCTGAACAAGCTCCGCGGGGTTGCCGTCCGGCAACACCGCATCGGTGACCAGAAGGTCGAAGGACCGGCGCTCGAGTGCGGCGAGCGCCGCAGCGACCCGCGCGACCGCCTCGACCTCGAAACCCGCGCGTCGCAGCGCCCGGGCGATCATGGCGAGCACGGCCGGTTCGTCCTCGAGCAGGAGCACGCTTCTGCCCGCCGCGTCGAAGGCTGACGCGGGCGGCGTCTCCCCCTCCGCCTTCGAAACGGGCCGCGCCACCGGCAGCAACACCTCTATGGCGGTCCCCCGGCCGACGGCGCTGTCGACCGCGATGCGGCCCCCCACGGCCCGGACCTGACGCTCGACCATGGCGAGGCCGAGCCCCGTTCCCCGCCCCTCCGCCTTGGTCGTGAAGAAGGGTTCGAGGGCCCGGCGCTGCGTCTCCTCGTCCATGCCCAGGCCCTCGTCCACGACCCGGACCACGACCAGCCCGGGCGCGGCGGTGGCGCAACTGATCCGGAGTGTTCCGCCCGCGGGCATCGCGTCGCGGGCGTTGAGACAGAGGTTGAGGACGGCCTGCTGGAACTCGCCGGCGGTCATGGCGACCTCCGGCGTGTCCTCGAAGTCCGTTTCGACGAGGATCGTCTCGGGCAGCAGGCGCCGCAGATTCCCGACCAGCGCGGCGAGCGCCTCGCGCGGACGCGTGGCGCCACCCGGCGCCAGACCCTGGCGGGACAGCGAGAGCAGTTGCCGGGTGGTGGCCTCGGCGCCCCGCGCCGCTTCGCGCATCTGGCCGATGACCTCCTCGCGCTCCGCTTCGTCCGCTTCCTCGAGCACTTCGAGGCCGGCCGTGAACACGGTGAGCGCGTTGTTGAAGTCGTGCGCGACCCCGCCGGCGAGACGACCGATGGCTTCCAGGCGCTGCGTCTGCTCCGCCGCCCGCAGCACTTCCTCGCGCTCGCGACGCGCTTCCGCCTCGGCCTGCCTCGCCGTCGCCTCGCGGGACAGGGCCTCACCGAGGCCGAAGAGCAGACGATGGAACAGGTAGCTCACACCCAGCAGCAGCACGACGGCGGTCGCCGACGTTCGCAGCCACTGGCTGCGCTCGTAGGGCACCTCCCAGTAGCCGAGCAGCCCGAACTCGCCCGCGATGCCCAGGATGACGAGAACGCCGGTCGCGATGAGCGGCGGCGGAAAGACGACGCCATGAAGGAAGACGACGGCGATGCACCAGGTCAGCACGAGCACGCCGTTCCCGAGCACTGGCCCGTACTGGAGCAGGCCCGTGACCATGATGAATCCGAGGCAGACGCTGAGCATCGTCGCGGAGGCAGCAGGCGCGGCATCGAGGCGCCACCAGAGCCAGACCGCCGTGAAGAGCAGCACGCCGGACTGGGTCAGGGCGACCGGCGCGAACTCGCCGCTGAGCAGATCGGGCACCATCGCCAGCAGGGGCGGGAGCATGCCGAACACGCACAGGACGCGTGCCCAGACGAGCACGGCCCGACGCAGCGCGAGCAGCGTGCGATCGAGCGTCTCGCTGGGATCCGGCCCTGCCTGTGCGCCGGGATGCGGGTCGTGCTCGGACGCGTGCAGCTCGGACTCCCGGCAGCAGCGGCGTGGAAAGCGTTCGAAGGTAGCGCAAGCTGCGGGACGGCTCTACCGACGCTGTTCAACTTCCCGTACTGGTGTAGCGCCGCTCGCCGAGGCGCCAGAGGCCGACCGTGGCGAGCAGGAACAGCGGACCCGTGAGCGGCGCGAGCACCTGGAAGGTCGGCGAGGAGCCGAGCGGTTCGTCGATGCCGAGCGCGAAGGTGACGGGGAAGTAGCTCACGCAGGCGATGGGCACGACCCAGGTGAAGAAGCGGCGCAGGAAGCGGTGGTAGATGACGATCGGGTACTGGGCCGTCTGCGTGCCGCCGTAGGTGAGCACG
>JAZBPO010000385.1:0-4976 GCA_036351675.1 Pseudomonadales bacterium | reverse complement strand
CGACCCCGGCGCCCGCCGCCGCGCCGCCCGCGGCAGGAGCGGGAGCCACGTCCCCCGCCGCCGAAGCGGAGAAGAAGGACGCCAAGTCCGGCGGCGGACTCCTCGGCCGCTTCCGCGGGCGGCGCGGCGGCGGGCGCCGGGGTCGCGGGGGACGAGCCCGCGACCCGTGACGGCGTCGGTGCCGTTTCCGGTGCCGATGCGGCGCGCTCCGGCGTCGGCGAGTTCGGTCGCCCGCCGAAGACCCGGTCGAAGAGCAGGCCGTACCAGAGCAGGGCACCGGTGACGGACGCGGTCAGCACCGCAGCGGCCAGCAGGATCCAGCGGACGGACGATTCCCAGGGCTCCCAGGCGCCGGTCACGATGGTCGCACCGAGGAGGAAACAGGTGCCGCCGTTGCCGACGATGCCGGCCCAGAGCATGCCGGGTCGTCGCTCGCCGCGCAGCGCGGCCCCGAAGGCGAAGGCATAGCCGACGCAGAGGCCGGCCCAGGCCACGGCGAGCAGCCGGATGGCGAGGATCGTCGCCTGCGTCGACGACTCGAGTGCCGCGGCCACGAGGCCCGCGTAGAGGAAGAAGGGGGCGCAGATGCCGCCAGCCGTCACGAGGATGGTGAAGAGATAGACGCGTGCGAGTCCTTTCATGGTGCCCCGTCCCGGCCCGGGCGCAGCGCGCGCCCCTCTCCCTGCGAATGCTGACCGAGTGAGCGCGCAACGCAAGGGGGACGACGGTGCATACTGATCGTTTCGTCGCAGCGGCACTTCGGGAGTCGTCATGTTCGGGAGGGGTCTGGGACTGTTGGTCGTGTTGTGCGGGCTCGCGGTCGGTGCCCGGGGCGATGCGCGCCTCGAGGCGATCGTGCGCGGAGACGGACCCGCTGCAGCGCTCAGCGGGCTCCAGGTGAGCCTGCTGGAGGGCGGCACGGCCACGGCGGGCTTCGCCTACGGTTTCGCGCAGCTCGGCCCTGACGGGCCCGTCCCGCTGCGCCGCGATCATCGTGTCCGCGTCGCCTCCATCTCGAAGCTGGTGGTGGCCATCGGTGTCATGCGACTCGTGGAGCAGGGCCGGCTCGACCTGGACGCGGACGTCTCCGAGACGCTCGGCTACACGCTGCGCAACCCGGCCTACGCGGACACGCCGATCACGGCGCGTCAGCTCCTCACGCACACCTCGTCGATCCGTGACGGGTCGGCCTACTTCATCCCGGCGGGGCGCGGCGAGATGCGCGACTTCTTCACGCCCGGCGGCGCCTTCTGGGACGACGGTGCGCATTTCGCCGGCGAATCCGGACGTGGCCCCGGCGCCTTCTTCACCTACGCGAACCTGGGCTTCGGCGTGCTCGCCGCGCTCATCGAACGCGCCACGGACCAGCGCTTCGATCTCTTCATGGCGCGCAGCGTGCTCGAGCCGCTCGGTATCGCAGCGCGCTTCGACCCCTGCGCGATCGGCGCCGGCCAGCTCGCCGCAGCGTTCCGCAAGCGCGCGTCGGGCGAGGTCTGGGATCCGGATGGACCCTGGCGTCCGCAGGTCGACGCCGGCACGCCGCGCTGCTTCTACGGGATGGATGACCTCGCCTCCGCGGAGGACTTCCTCGCCGGCTACGAGCCCGGCTCCAATGCGACGCTGTTCTCGCCGCAGGGCGGCCTGCGTGCGAGCGCCGACGACCTCGTCGTGGTGCTGCGCATGCTCGCCGGCGGCGGTGTCGTCGACGGTCGCCGGATCCTCTCCGAGGCGTCGGTGGCGGCGATGCTGGCGCCCGAATGGACGCTCGCCTCGGACGGCGGGAACGGGCTCTCCGCGGGCGAGGCGGAGCCCGGCGGGCCCACGGAGGGCCTCATGACCAGCTACGGGCTCTCCGTGCATCGGATCGACATGCGCGCCTGGGGCTTCGAGCGCGGTCCGGCCCTCATGGTCGGCCATCTCGGCGAGGCCTACGGCGTGCTCAGCCACGCCCTGCTCGATCCGGAGACGGGCGACGGCATCGCCACGATCATCACCGGGACGGCGGACGATCCCGCCGTGGCGCAGCCGGGCACGAGCCCGCTCTACCGCGTCGAGGAGGAGATCCTGCGCTGGTGGCTCGCCCGCCGAGAGGCGGCAGGATCGCCGGCACCGGCGCCCTGACGTGGCGTCCCGGCGCGCCGGCAGGCGACCGCCCGGCGGGCGTTTCGCAGCGCCGGGAGGTCGTGCGGGCGTCGGGCTGGACGCCGTCCGCGCCCCTTCCCAGACTCCTCGCAGGCAGTTCCGGAAAGCGGCCGGAGGATCAGGGACGTGCTCTTCTCCCGCAGCGCGGTCACGACCGCGGCCGGTGTGATCGTGGCGCTGATCGGGTTCGGCGTCGGCTTCCCGCTCGCGTCCTCGGGCTTCTCCGCGATCCAGGACCTGCGCCTGCTCGATCGCCTGCCGGTGACGACGCGGCTCGGGGCCGTGCTGCCCGGCGATGCGGCCGTTCGAGGTGTCGCCCGCTCTGCCGGCAGCGTGCTCCGCGCCCGCCATACGGGCACCGACTCGCTCTACTACCGCTACCTCCACGAGGTGGAGACGCGCGATTCCGACGGCGACAAGCGGTGGAAGACGCGTACGGACCATTCGGAGGCCGTCGATTTCCTGCTCGAGGACGACTCCGGACGTATCCGGGTGCCGGCCCAGCGCGACTTCGCGCGCATCGACTTCTCGGCGCGGCAGCGCCATCAGGTCACGCAGGGCAGCAATCGCTACACGGAATGGCGCATCGAGCCCGGTGACGCCGTCGTCCTGTTCGGCACTGCCCGGACGACGGCCATGGGCATGGAGATGGGCTTCCGGGCGTCGGCCGGCCCGCCAGCGGTCGTCTCGGGCTTCGACGCCGACACGGAGCGGCGCCGCTTCGGCCGCTCCGGTGTCTTCCGGCTCTGGGGCGGTCTCGCGCTCCTCGCCTTCGGCGTGCTCGGCCTGGCGCTGGCGCTGCGCATCCACCGGGTGCTGGCCTATCTGACGCTACTCACGCTGGTCCTCGGCCTCACGCTCCTGCAGTTCGGTGTGCAGATGACGCGTGCCGATCTCGAGCAGGGCGCGGCGGCTCAAGCTGCCCGTGAGGCTGCCGCGCGGGCGCGCTTCGCCGACCTCCTGGACGTGCCGGGCTCACCGTACCGGGAGATCGAGGCGCTGCCGTCGTTGAACGATCCGCGTTTCGCCACGCTGGCGCCGACGCGGCGCGCCAATCTGCAGGCCGTGCGCGAGGAACTGGAGGCGGCACGGCAGCGCCTGGCGCAGCAGTTCCGACGCTTCCCTGAGCGCCTGCTCGCGCCGCTGTTCGGCGTCGCGCCGCCCCAGGCGCAGCGTTTCCTGCCGGCGGCGGAGGCGGAAGCGGTGTCGCGTCGTCTCGCCGCCGAGGGCACGATGCGTCTGACCGCAGGCTGGGTGACCATCCTCGCCTGGATGGGGCTGCTGCTGGCAGCCGGTGCGAGCTGGGTCGGTTTCGGCGGCGTGCGTCTGAAGCGCTGGATCGAGAACCTCCCCACCTCGAAGACGAGCGGTGCCGCCTGCGGCCTCACGGAGCTGTCGGGCGAAGTCGTGATGCCCGAGGACGAGGCGCCCCTCGAGGCACCGCTCAGCTATCGCGAGTGCGTCTGGTACGAGTACAAGGTCGAGGAGAAGCGGCAGTCGGGGAAGAAGACGAGCTGGCGCACCATCGAGCAGCGCTCCGGACGCACGGCGTTCCTGTGCCGGGATTCGGAAGGTGCGATCCGTATCGAACCAGAGGACGCGGAGATCATCAGCCGCCATCACGACACGCGTCGCGAGGGCAGGTTGCGCTACACCGAGCGTCGCCTCGAGGTGGGCGACGCGTGCTACGCGCTCGGGCCCGCCGTCGTGCACGGCGAAGCGGCCGATCGGCTGTGCCTGCGCGCCGGGGAGCTCGGTGAACCGTTCCTGCTCTCGAACTATCCCGAGCGCATCGTGATGCTGCGCAAGGCGTTCTTCGGCCTCGCTTTCCTGAATCTCGCGCTCACCGCGCTCACGCTCGGCCTGCTGCTGCTGTTCGCGACCGCGGGCAGCTTCTCGCCCGCGGATTTCCTGCTCGCAGCGCTCGCGGCTCCCCTGTACATGACCGTGTTCATGCTCGTGCTGCACTACAACGATCTGCTGTTCCTGCGTGAGCGCGCGCGCCGCAACTGGTCCAACATCCAGGTCTCGCTGCGCAAGCGCCGCAACCTCGTGCGGCCCCTGAACACGATCGTCGGCAAGTACCTGGAGCACGAGCGTTCGCTCCAGGAGGCCCTCGCGCGGCTGCGCACGGAACTGCGCACGGCGACGGACGATCCCGGCGCCGCTGCCCGCTACCTGGCCGCCGAGCAGGCCCTCGAGGGCGAGTTCCGCGCCGTCATCGAGAACTATCCGAAGCTTCGGGGCGCGAAGGCCATCGCCCAGCTCACCACGGCGCTGACCCGCCTCGAGAACGAGATCGCCCTCATGCGCGCCGGCTACAACGACGCCGTCGAGCACTACAACGCCCGCATAGACACCTTCCCCGACCTGCTCTTCGCACGCTTCCTCGAGTTCGTCCGCCTCGACTACGTCGCCCTCTGATAATGGGGTCGGAGTGGTTTTTTCCTGACCACTCCGGCACCTCGCACGCCCATTCCTGGGCAATGGCGGCATCCGGATGGCTTTCTGCCGGCGACCCGGGTCCCGACGCCTGCGGAGAGCGCCTGCTGCGCGCTCGATCAAGGGCCAGGGTCGGTCGATCTGTGCGACTACGCCCCGGTTCGGGCGGGTTGGTGTGAGTCATCGCTGCAAGCGGTGCCAGAGTGGTCAGGAAGAATGCACTCCGACCCCATTGGTGGGGCGGGGTAGGATGCGCGTCGATCCGGACGACTCGTGGGGGAGAGAGCCTTGACCGACTATCCGATTCCGAACGTTTCGCACGATCTCACCGGCCAGGTGGCGCTGATCACCGGCTGTACATCCGGCCTCGGCTGGCGCTTCGCGCGCGTGCT
>JAZBPO010000384.1:0-2541 GCA_036351675.1 Pseudomonadales bacterium | reverse complement strand
GTTTCAGGTCCTCCTTAGAGTGCCGGTCGGCGCGATGATGCTCTTCTCGGAAGCGGGCGGCAACCGCCAACTCTTCGATCTTTGTATTGGGTTGCTTCAGATCGAAGTAGGCCTTGGCATCAGCGGGCGATGACTCGGGCTGGGTTGAACCAGCAAGAGCTGGCGTTGGCTGGGGCTCGGTTGCGGGCGTGCGCAAGGGAGTCGATGTCGTGTCCTCTGGGAAGAGTGCCAGTAGTCCTTGCAGTGCTCGTGTTCGATCGGCAGCTTCGAGTGGACTAAAGAGGTCGTAGGCAAGCTTGACGACATCCCCAAGGCTCATTGAATCGGTCATTGGATGGCCACCTCGTGTTCGATCATGTTGCGAAGAGGAAAACTGGTGAATCTCCGAGGCAAAAACGGGACGCACACCCTTCGGCGTGCGTCCCGTCGTTGGCGTCAGCCAGAACCGGCGGGGCCGGTGCTGGAATCAGTCTGTGAGTCGTCGGATCGAATCATCCGACCTCCATTGTATCAATAATCGAAATCATCCATGTCGCCGCCGCCGTGGCCGCCCTTGGACTTCTTCTCCTTCAGCTCGACGATCGCGCACTCCGTCGTCAGCAGCAGGCCCGCGATGGAAGAAGCGTTCTGCAGCGCGACGCGCTCGACCTTCGTCGGCACGATCACGCCCGCCTTCACCAGATCCTCATAGGTCTGCGTCAGCGCGTTGAAACCGAAGTTCGCATCCTTCGACTCCTCGACCTTCGCCGCCACCAGCGAGCCGTCGAGGCCGCAGTTCACCGCGATCTGGCGGATCGGCGCCATCAGCGCCCGGTGCACGATGTCCACGCCGAGCTTCTCATCGCCCGTCGCCTTCTTGCGCGCGTTCTCGAGCGCGGTGCGGGCCCGGAGCACGGCCACGCCGCCGCCGGGAAGGATGCCCTCCTCGACCGCGGCCCGACAGGCGTGCAGCGCATCCTCGACGCGGGCCTTCTTCTCCTTCATCTCGACCTCGGTGGCCGCGCCCACGTTGATCTGGGCCACGCCGCCCGCGAGCTTCGCCAGCCGCTCCTGCAGCTTCTCGGCGTCGTAGTCGCTGGTCGAGCTCTCGATCTGCGAGCGGATCATCTCGATGCGGCCCTGGATGTCCTTCGACGTCCCGGCGCCCTCGACGATCGTCGTCGTCTCCTTGTCGATCGTCACCTTCTTCGCCCGGCCGAGCTCGTTCAGGTTCATCGACTCCATGTCGATGCCGAGCTCCTCCATGACGGCCGTTCCCCCGGTGAGGCACGCGATGTCCTCGAGCATCGCCTTGCGGCGGTCGCCGAAGCCCGGCGCCTTGACCGCGCATACCTTGAGCACGCCGCGCAGACGGTTCACGACCAGCGTGGCCAGCGCCTCGCCGTCGATGTCCTCCGCGATGATGAGCAGGCTCTTGCCCGACTCGGCGACCTTGCCGAGGATCGGCAGCAGGTCCTTCGCGCTGCTGAGCTTCTTCTCGTGGATCAGCACGTAGCAGTCCTCGAGCACCGCCTCCATGTTCGTCGTGTCGGTGACGAAGTGCGGCGAGAGGTAGCCCTTGTCGAACTGCATGCCCTCGACGAGCTCGACGGTGGTGTCGAGGCTCTTGCCTTCCTCGACGGTGATCACGCCGTCCTTGCCGACCTTGTCCATCGCCTCGGCGATGATCTTGCCGATGTTCGTGTCCTGGTTGGCCGCGCACGTGCCGACCTGGGCGATCTCGTTCGACGACTTCACGGGGTTGGACATCGAGCGCAGCTCGTTGACGATCGAATCGACGGCGAGGTCGATGCCGTGCTTGATCTGGTGGGCGTTGGCGCCGGCCGTGATGTTCTTCAGGCCCTCGGAGAAGATGGACTCCGCGTAGACGGTGGCGGTGGTGGTGCCGTCGCCCGCGTCCTTCGAGGACTTGCTGGCGACTTCCTTCACCATCTGGGCGCCCATGTTCTCGTACGGGTCGTCGAGCTCGATCTCCTTCGCCACGGTCACGCCGTCCTTGGTGACGGTCGGCGAGCCGAACGACTTCTCGAGGATGACGACGCGCCCCGACGGGCCGAGCGTCGTCTTGACGGCCTTCGCGAGCTTCTGGATGCCGCGGAGCATGCGCTCGCGGGCGTCAACGTCGTAGGCAATCTGCTTCGCAGCCATGACTGTGTTTCCCTTTCGTCCTTGGAATGATCTCGTTGCTTCGAGTCTGTTTCAGTGTGTCTTGGAAGTTCGTGGCGGGCGTTCGCGAATGCCTCGCGGGCCCGGTCGATGATGGTTGATTACGAGGATGGATGCACGTGCGGCGGCTCGCTGATCTGCACCCACGCGACCCGCTTCACGTCGATGAGGAACTCCGAGGCGCCGTCCGTCAGCTTCAGGATGTTGTCCGCCTCGGCCGGCACCAGGAAGGCGTTCCGCACGTGGCAGACCTCCGCGGCGTCGAAGACCACGTGGACGTCGCGTTGTCCGTTCAGCTCGCCGAGCGCGGTGCGCAGTTGTTCGGGCAGCATGAGTCGTGGTCTCCGCGTGGTGAAGGTCTGCGTCTGGAGTGAT
>JAZBPO010000383.1:0-2583 GCA_036351675.1 Pseudomonadales bacterium | reverse complement strand
TCGAAGCCCAGCGCCCTCAGCGCGCCCACGATCTGCTCAGGCTTCACCCCGATAAACTCGGCGGGGAAGCTCGGGGCGATCGTCGCCGCCACGCGCTGCCCGCTCTCGATCAGCTCCCGGACATGGGCGACATCGCTCGTCACCCGTTTGGCCGCCTGGCTGCACACCTGGACGCAGTTCCCACAGCCGATGCACCGCTGGGTCACGACGTCCGCTCGACCGTCCGAGATGCGGATCGCCTTCGCGGGGCATTCGCGGACGCACGTGTAGCACTTGCGACAACTGTCCGCGATGGTCGTGATGAGCGGCTCGTGAGCCAGATACATGCGTCGTCTCCGAGGCGTTGGGCGACTGCTTCACTTACGCGATCACGGAACGCTCCGCGTAGTGCGTGTGCAGCAGCTCGTGGCTCTTTTTGCCGAGCGGCCGGCCGAGGTATTCCCGGTACAGCGTCTTCACCGATTCGTTCTCGTGGGACTGCCGGACGGGCTCATCGCGGTCGATGCGGTAGAGCGCCTGCATGCGGGCCTTGACCGCGTCGATGTCGGTTCCGATGAGCTGTCCGCCGCCGCCGATGCAGCCGTTGGGGCACGTCATGATCTCGATGAAGTGAAGGTCGTCTCGTCCGGCCTTGAGCGCTTCGAGGATCGTTCGCGCGTTGCCGAGGCCGTTGGCGACGGCGACGCCGACCTCCACGCCGTCCATGTCGAGCCGGGCCTCCTTGACGCCCTTCGAGCCGCGGAGGGGCTTGATCTTCAGTTCGGGCAGGTCGCGCCCAGTCACCATGTGGTAGGCGGTGCGGGCCGCCGCCTCCATCACGCCGCCCGTGGCGCCGAAGAGCTTGCCGGCGGAGCTCCGCTCGCCGAGCGGGTTGTCCGCATCCTCGGGCGTCAGCTGGTCGAGGGCGAGTCCACGCATCTTGATCATGCGCGCGAGCTCGCGCGTCGTGAGGACGGCGTCGATGTCGGCCACGCCGTTGCGGCCCATTTCGGGACGGTTCGCCTCGAACTTCTTGGCCGTGCAGGGCATGATCGAGACGCTGAAGATCTTCTCGGGATCGATGCCCTCCTTCTCGGCGAAGTAGCTCTTGATGATGGCGCCCATCATCTGTTGCGGGCTCTTGCAGGTGGAGAGGTTCGGAATGAACTCGGGGTAGAACTGCTCGACGAACTTGATCCAGCCGGGCGAGCAACTCGTCATCATCGGCAACGGTCCGCCGTTCTGGATCCGCTCGACCAGCTCCGACGCCTCCTCCATGATCGTGAGATCGGCCGCGAAGGAGGTGTCGAACACGCGGTCGAAGCCGAGCCGGCGGAGGGCGGACGTCATCACGCCGCATGCGTCCGTGCCGGCCTTCGTCCCGAACGCTTCGGCCAGCGTGACGGAGATGCTCGGAGCATGCTGCACGACCACGAACATCTCCGGGTCGCTCAACGCTTCCTGGACTTCCTTCAGGCTGCTCTGCTCCCGCAGAGCGCCGGTCGGGCACGCCGTGACGCACTGCCCGCAGTACACGCAGCTGGAGACGTTGAGTCCCTGATCGAACGCCGTGCCGACGGTCGCCTGGCTGCCCCGATTGATGAAGTCGATCGCGCCGACGGTCTGGACCTCCTCGCACACCCGCACGCACTTCCCGCAGAGGATGCACTTGTCAGGGTCGCGCAGGATCGCTTCGCTCGAGAGGTCGACGTGCTTGATCGAACGATCTCCGCTGTACCGTCGATCCCGCACGCCGAGCTCCATCGCCATGGACTGGAGTTGGCACGTGCCGCTCCGTACGCAGTAGAGGCAGTCGTCCGGGTGATCGGCCAGCAGCAGCTCGACGATCGTCTTGCGGGCCCGGATTGCCCGAGGCGAGTGAGTCTGCACGCTCATGCCTTCGTAGACCGGGAACGCACAGGACGGGACGAGGTTCCGCTGCCCTTCAACTTCGACGACGCACATGCGGCACGCGCCGGTGGGCGTGAGCCCGGGAACGTGGCAGAGCGTGGGGACGTGGACGCCCTCTCGTCTGAGAACATCGAGGAGCATCTCGCCGTCCCTGGCTTCGACCTGACGATTGTTGACTTCGATTGCGATCACGGCCGCACCTTCCTTCAAATCGCGATCACGCCGCCGAAACGGCACTTGGTCACGCACGTTCCGCAGGCGATGCACTTGTCCTGATCGATCGCGTGCGGTTGCTTCTTGTCGCCCGAGATGGCGTTCGTCGGGCACTCCCTCGCGCAGAGCGTGCAGCCCTTGCAGTGCTCGGGATCAATCGTGTAGGTGAGCAGCTCGCCGCATGCATGGGCCGGGCAGCTGCGCTCGAACACGTGCGCCTCGTATTCGTCGCGGAACCATCGAAGCGTGCTGAGCACCGGGTTCGGGGCCGATTGGCCGAGCCCGCAGAGGCTGGTCTCCTGGATCACTGTCGCAAGGCGCTCGAGATGCATCACGCTCTTGAACCGCTGGAGCGCATCCTGCCCGGTTTCATTGCGGCGGGAACGGGTGATGCGCTCGAGAATCTCGAGCATCCGCCGCGTGCCTTCCCGGCAGGGGATGCACTTGCCGCAGCTCTCGCGCTGGATGAAGTCCATGAAG
>JAZBPO010000382.1:0-14641 GCA_036351675.1 Pseudomonadales bacterium | reverse complement strand
TGGCGGATCGGAACTTGGTGGCCGGGGGCAGAATCGAACCGTTCCGCGTGCGGTGTCGACACGCGTGGCGGCAGTGGACGGTCATACAGGGATGGCGGATCGGAACTTGGTGGCCGGGGGCAGAATCGAACCGTTCCGCGTGCGGTGTCGACACGCGTGGCGGCAGTGGGCGGTCATACAGGGATGGCGGATCGGAACTTGGTGGCCGGGGGCAGAATCGAACTGCCGACACGCGGATTTTCAATCCGCTGCTCTACCAACTGAGCTACCCGGCCGGGGGGCGCGTATTGGGCCGCAAGGCCCTGGGGGTGTCAAGATCGCGGCGGCCGCGGGCGGTCGTGATCAGCCCTCGGGGACGTAGCCCTCGGCGTCGTCCGCCCTGCCGCCGGAGAGGAACAGATCGCGCTGTGCGGCGAGGTACTTCCGCGACTCGGGCTCCATCATGTTCAGGTGCTTCTCGTTGATGAGCCGGGTCTGCTGCGCGAGCCAGTCCTCCCAGGCCTTCTTCGACACGGTCTCGAACACTTCCTGACCCTTCGGGCCGGGAAACGGCGGTGCGTCCAGGCCCTCGAGTTCCTCGCCGTACTTCTTGCACATCACGGTGCGGGCCATGGGGTTCTCCGTAGCGGATGGCTCAGCCGAGCAGATCGCCGCCGGCGAGCACGCCGAGCAGACGCTTGACCGGGGCGGCCAATCCTAGGGCGGCCGTGTCGGCGGGATCAAACCAGTCCTGGTCGTCGTCGCGGACGTTGTCCGGGAGGACGTGCGCGCGCAGGCGTACGGGGCGGATACGAAGCGAGAAATGCGTGAACACGTGGGTGAGTTCGGCCCAGTCCTCGACGTGTTCGACGCCCTCCGGGTCGAGCGCGAGGCGCTCGGCGGCGTGCGCCGCGGCACCGGCATCCTCCTCCTCGAGCTGCGGAAAGCACCAGAGTCCGCCCCAGATGCCCGATGGCGGACGCCGCTCGAGGAGCACGCGGCCGTCCGGCGCCTCGACGATGAGCATGCGCGTGCTCCGCTCCGGCTTCTCGCGCTTCGGGCGCGGGACGGGCAGCTGCCGCTCGAGGCCCGCGGCCTTCGCTTCGCAGCGGTCCGCCAACGGGCAGCGCTCGCACTGCGGCCTTGCGCGGACGCAGAGCTTGGCGCCCAGGTCCATGATCGCCTGCGTGTAGTCGGCGACGCGCTCCGCCGGGGTCAGCGCTTCGGCGAGGCCCCAGAGCCGCTTCTCGGTCTGGCGCTCGCCGGTGAAGGTGTCGATCGCGAACAGCCGTGCGAGCACGCGCTTCACGTTGCCGTCGAGGATCGGCGCGTGCACGTCGAAGGCCATGGCGGCGATGGCGCCGGCGGTGGACCGGCCTATGCCGGGGAGCGAGGCGAGTTCGTCGACGCGCTCCGGGAAGCGGCCGCCGAACTCCGAGACGATGTGTTGCGCGGCCTTGTGCAGGTTCCTTGCCCGCGCGTAGTAGCCGAGGCCCGTCCACAGGGCGAGCACCTGGTCCTGGTCGGCCGCGGCGAGGGCGCGGACGTCGGGGAAGCGCGCGATGAAGCGCTCGAAGTAGGGCAGCACGGTCGTGACCTGGGTCTGCTGGAGCATGATCTCCGAGACCCAGATGCGATAGGCGTCGCGCGGGTGCTTCCAGGGCAGGTCGCTGCGGCCGTGCGACGCGTACCAGTCGAGCAGCGCCGGCGCGATGGGCGCCGGTGCCCTGCTCAAGGGGGCGTTTCCTGAGGCTGCTGCGGGGGCTGCGGCTGGGGGCGCTGCGGTTGGCCGAAGAGCCCCCTGAGCAGGGCATCGGCGGGGCCGCGCAGCTCGTCGGGGATCTGCTCGGAGAGACGCTCCCGGAGCTTGTCTCCTGCCCGGCCGGCGACGATCTCGCTCACCAGCTCGCCTGTCGCCTGCTGGTCGAAGCCGCAGGGATTGCCCGGGTCGCCGAGCCTGCCTGCGCAGCGCGCCGGCAGGCGCAGACCCTCGAGGTCTCGTGGTACGTCGAAGGTGCGCGGGGCACTCGCCGCGAAGCGCGCGCCGGTCCGGAAGTCGAAGGCGCCGTCGACGAGGTCGATGCCGCCGGCGGCGTCGACGGTCATGTTGTCGATCCTGAGGTCCAGGCGCTGATCGCCGGTGCCGTCGGCGATGATCCAGGCGCCGGTGAGCGAACGGTAGCCGAGTTCGTCGGGCCAGGCGGCCACGCGTTCGCCCTCGCCGAGGAGCCGGGCCAGCGGCAGGATCCCGGCGCGCAGCGCCCTCACGTCGAGCGTGCCGGGCGTGCCGACCAGATCGAAGCGGCCGCGAAGATCGCGGGCGAGGGCCGCGCTCGAAGCGCCGGCCGCATCCAGGCGACCATCGAGGTCGATGGCGCCCGTGAAACCGGCGTCGGGGGCGAGGCGGCCGCCGTCGATGCCCTCGGCGTCGAGGCGCAGGCCGATCTCCGGCACGTCCCGGTCCACGTCGACGTCCACGTCCGCAGCGATGACGCCGCCGAGCACGTCGGTGGCGGACAGCTTCAGATCCACTCGGCCCCGGTCGGCATCGATCTCGAACCGGGACTCGCTGATCGTGAGGCCCGGAGCGACGATGGTGCTCGCTGTCAGCACACCGTCGAGGTCGAACTCCCCGAGCGCCTCGAGTCCGAGCGGCGCTTCGTCGACCATGGCCCCGCCTGTGCCCTCGGGTGCCTGTTCCGCGTCCGTCGGCAGATAGGGCGACAGGTCGAGGCGGCCGGCGTCGAGATCGAACGCGACGAAGGGCCGCTCGCCGTTCCGGATACGGGCAGTGCCCGCGAGGATGAGGTCATCCAGTTCGAGCACGAGCGGGTCGAGCCGCAGATCACGGGTGCTGCCACGCAGGCCCAGGCGACCGGCGAGGCGCGTCAGTGCCGCGGGGTCCGCCGTGGCGGGGGGCTCGCCCGAGCGCTGCAGCAGGGCTCGCAGATCCGATGGCGCGATCTCGATGTCGAGTGCGATGTCCTGGCCTGCGTCGCCGCCGATGGTTCCGGCGAGCAGCGCCACCAGTTCGCCCGCCTCGAGGCGCACGTTGCGCAGTTCGGCCTGCGATGCGTCGCGCAGGATCTCGCCGCTCGCCCGAAGCGGCAGCGCGCGCTGCCAGTCGGGCAGTTCGACGTCGGCGGTGAGGCTGCGGATCTCGAGCCGCTGCAGCGCCTCGTCGCCGGCGATCTCGCCGTCGAAGGCGATGCGCGGGCCGTCCTTCGCATCGAGGCGGCCCCCGAGGGCGAGGTCGAAGCCCCCGTCGGTGCTCGTGCCGACGACGTCCAGGCCGGAGAGGTCCACGTCGGTGCCGTCGCGGGCGTCACGGTAGCGGACGCGCAGATCCGTGAGTTCGAGACGCTCGATGTCGAGCTCGAGCCGGACGTCGGTCTCCATCTCGCCGCCGGGATCGGCAGGCACCGCATCGACCGTGGCTGCTGCCGGAGGCTCCGGATCGTCTCCTTCCTCTCCACCCGCGGGCATCGACCAGTTGTCCGCGCCTGTTCCGTCGACGCGCAGATCGAGGGCGACGCCGTCGAGGACCACCGCCTCGACGCGGGCGCCCCGGCCGAGCAGCACCGGCAGCACGGGCATCGCCAGATGAACGCGGCGGATCTCGGCGAGCGGCTCGCTGGAGGCGTCGGTCCAGTCGGCCGCGGCGTCGGTCACCTCGAGCGAGAACTCCGGAAAGAACGTGAGTTCCAGTGGCCCGTCGAGGCGCAGGTCGAGACCGGTCGCCTCGCGCGCGCCGCGAACGATGTCGTCGCGGTAGTTCTCGACATCGAGTGTGAGCAGGAAGCCGATCGCGGCGCCGACGAGCAGCAGCAATGCGAGGAGCAGGATCAGCAGGATGCGGAAGGGTGCGGCCAAGGTGTGGTCCGGGGGTCGAGAGCGGAGGCGGGATGATAGCAACGCCGCTGCCGGGCGCGGCGTGGATGCGATGTCCGGCGAGGATGACTCGCTTGGGCCCTTTCTCTAGAATCCTCGCCAAGTGCTTGTCTTGCCAAGAATAGTGGCACCTTGCCGCCCGCCTCCGAGGGTCGATCATGTCCGATAACCGCCTGGGCGAGGACGCGCCACCGCCCAAGCGCTCTCCACGCCTGTACGAGGAGAACGGCGAGTGGTACTTCCGGACGCGGGAGGGCGCGGCCATGGGACCCTACGCGACGCGCGAGGAGGCCGAGCAGGGGCTCGCGGACTTCATCGAGTTCATTCAGCTCGCGCCGCTGGACACCTTCGCGTCCTTCACCGATGCGCTCTCCGAAGACGGTGAGGGCGAGCAGCCCCAGGAGGGCGATTGAGTCTTGGCTACGGAAACCTGGGAGCCGGCAAGCGCGGCGCTTCCCGACGTCGACGATCTGAAGGCGGCCGCCGCCGTCTGGCGAGCCCACGGCGGCGACGACCCTGACGTCGTGGTGCTCGACGAGCAGCTCGAGCCCGCCCTGCGCGAGCGGCTGCGGGCGGCCATGCAGGCGCCGGCCGCGGCGCTCGCGGAGGCCATCGCCGGCCTCGATGACGCCGATGCGATGGATCTCGCGAGACTCCTCACGGTGCTCGAGGCCCGGCCCGGTTTCGAGGCCGGCGCGCGCAGCCCGGTCGTGCCGATCTTCCGCCATCTGAAGGCGCGGCTCGATGCCGATGCCCTCACGGAGCTGGCGCGCTGGATCCGCGCGCACACGGAGAACCGCTTCATTCCCCACGGTAGTCTGCGGGATCGCCTGCGCGCCTGAGCGCACATCAGTGGCAGAATGACGCCATTCCCGGCGGACGCCGGGGTGCCTAGACTCGGAATCCGGGGAAAGACCGGCCACAGCGAAGGATCGCGTCCGGTGAAGAAACGAGAAGATCCGCAGCCGCTCGCGGGAGCGGCTCGTCCGTCATTGCTACTCGTGGGCTCGCCTCGTCTGACGGCGGACCTGCCTCCCTCTGTTTCTGTGCGCGTGGTGTCCTGCTCTTCGGGGGCGGACGCGCTGGGTGCCGCTGCCGGAATGCGTTCGGCCGGCGCGATCGAGGCCGTCTTCGCGGACGCGCAGCTCGTCGACATGACCGGCACGGGGCTCCTCGACCGCATCGCGGGTCTCGTGCCCGCGGCGGCCCGCGTGCTGCTCGTTCCCGAGGAAGACGGTGGCGAACACGCCGCCGCGCCGCCCTCGGCACTCGTCACCGACGTCTGGACCGCTCCGACCGGCGGTGCGGCGCTGCTCGCACGCTTCGAACGCGAGCGGCGCACGCTCCGCCGTCTCCATGCACTCCAGGCCCAGCTCGACGAACTGAGCGGCGCTGTCGAGGCGCTGCGAGCGCGCTATCTGGAAGCTCGCCGTGCGCGCGACCTGCTCGTCGATTCGGTCGGTGCCCGCACTGACGGTGGATCGCGCTGGTGGCAGGACTATCGTCAGCTCACCGCGCTGCGAGAGACCGGGTGCCCACTGCATCGTCGTGCGCTGAAGGCCGAGGCGCTGGAGGGGGAACTGCTGCGCGTGGGCGTCGATCTCGTACCCGGGGCGCTCGGACGCGACTTCGCCGTGCAGGCGGATCCGGCGCTCCTGCGCGAGATCCTCGAACGCCTCGGTGCCGGCCTGGAGCGACACGGTCAGCGCGGCGCTCGGGCGCACGCGCACTGCCGCTGCGAGGGCGACAGGGTGCTTCTGGAGCTCTCGGCGCCGCTCGGGCGCCACTGCGACGCCGCGGGCCTGCTCGATCCGCTCGCAGCGCTGGAGGGCGGCCCGATCGAGGGTGCTCCGCTCGACCTGCCGATCGCAGAGGCGCTGGCGGAGGTGCATGGCACGGCACTGCGCCTCTCCGTGCTCGGCGGCGAGCTCAGAGCGCGGCTGGCGTTGCGGCGCTGCGAGGAGGCAGCGCGGGCGCCCGCTCGACGCGGCTCGCCGGTGGTCCGGGCGCTCGGCCGCACGCTATGATCGCGCCCCCGCGCGCTCCGGCGCGTACGACCGGAGTCCTCCATGGGCGCCCGCGCCGCCACCGTTTCCCGTGACACGCTAGAAACGCAGATCCGCGTCACCGTCGACCTCGATGGCACCGGACGCGCCGATCTCGCCAGCGGCGTGCCGTTCCTCGACCACATGCTTGATCAGATCGCGCGCCACGGTCTCGTCGACCTCGAGGTCCGTGCAGAGGGGGATCTGCACATCGACGCGCACCACACGGTCGAGGACATCGGCATCACCCTGGGGCAGGCCTTCGCGCGAGCCGTCGGCGACAAGCGTGGCGTGCGCCGCTACGGGCACGCCTACGTGCCACTCGACGAAGCTCTCTCCCGCGTGGTCATCGACCTTTCGGGCCGTCCGGGACTGGTGTTCGACGTGCCCTTCACACGCGCTCGCGTCGGCGAGTTCGACGTCGACCTGGTGATCGAGTTCTTCCAGGGCTTCGTGAACCACGCGAACGTGACGCTGCACATCGACAATCTGCGCGGCGACAACGCGCACCATCAGGCGGAGACCGTGTTCAAGGCGTTCGGCCGCGCGCTGCGCATGGCCGTCGAGCCGGATCCGCGCCAGACGGGTACGCCTTCCACCAAGGGCACGCTGTGAAGTGAGCGGACACTTCGAGCTCATTCCCGCGATCGACCTCAAGGAGGGCCGCTGCGTGCGCCTGCGCCAGGGGCGCATGGAGGACGCGACGGTCTTCTCGGACGATCCGGTCGCCATGGCCCGCCACTGGTGCGAGCTCGGCGCCACGCGTCTGCACCTCGTGGATCTGGACGGTGCCTTCGCCGGGAAACCGGTGAACCGGGAAGTGATCACGGCGATCTGCGAGGCGATCGACGTGCCCGTGCAGATCGGCGGCGGCATCCGCGATGTGGAGACCTTCGGCGGCTATCTCGAGAGCGGTGTCCGCTACGGCATCGTCGGTACGCGCGCGGTGCGTGAGCCGGAGTGGGTGTCCGAGCTCTGCGCGCGCCATCCGGACAGCGTGATCGTCGGCATCGACGCCCGCGGCGGCCGCGTCGCGGCCGAGGGCTGGGCCGAGGAGACGGCCGTCGACGCGCGTGAGCTGGCGCGCCGCTTCGAGGACGCGGGCGTCGCCGCCATCGTCTACACCGACATCGAGCGCGACGGCATGCTCTCGGGGATCAACCTCGAGGCCACGGTCGCGCTCGCGGAAGCGGTCTCGATCCCCGTCATCGCGTCCGGCGGTCTCAGCGACATGGACGGCCTCCGGGCGCTCCTCGACGCCGCTGCGCGGGCGCGGGGGGCGCTGGTCGGCGCCATCACCGGCCGCGCGATCTACGAGGGGACGCTGGACTTCGCGGCTGCCGTCGCGCTGCTCCGCGGCAGCTGACGCGGGCTCAGCGGGCGGTGACGGGCGCTGAGCCCGGGCTGCCCTCCACCCCCGGATCCAGGCCGATGAGGCGAGAGACGGGTACCAGCTCCACGCGTTCCCTGATCTCTTCCATGCGTGCTTCGAGGATCTCCAGCGTAACGGCGTGGGGGTGGCCGATCACGACCGCGTGGCCGCGCCGCTCGGCGAGCTGCAGGGCGTCCGAGAGCGCGCGATCGATCAGGTCCGGCCGGATCACGTGGTCGAGGAAGACGTCGCGCCGTGTGCTCGGGATCGAACGAGCACGTGCCGTGCGGAACGCTACGGAGTCCGGCGTGGTGAGCGAATCGAGGAAGTAGAGATCGCGCTCCGCGATCTCGTCCAGCACCACCTCCATGGCTCGGGCCTGGGCCGTGAGCCGGCTGCCCATGTGATTGGACACGCCCGCCAGATGCGGGATCGCCTCGAGATTCCGCGCGAGCCGCCGCCTGAGCTCCTCCGGCGGCTGCCGCGTGTCCAGCGCGCCCGGGCCCGGCCAGCGCGCATCCAGTGCTTCCATGGGCTGGTGCAGGATGATCTCGTGTCCGCGCCGGGCGGCGGCGTCGGCGAGGCGGCTCGCCGAGGGCGTTCCCGGTAGCACGGCGACCGTGATCGGCGCCGGCAGCTCCAGGACGCGATCGCCCGCCGCGGCGGCCCAGCCGAGATCGTCGATGACCAGCGCGAGCATCGGGCGATGCGGTTCGCGATCGGGCGGTCCTGTGCGGTTCGCCCCGGGTGCGGCCGAGGCGATGCCGCCGGCGGCGAGTGCCGCGATGGCCAGCGCGCCGACGATCAGCCGCTGCGCGAGCCGAAGCCTCATGCGCTCATCCTTCCGATCGCATGCTGAGCAGATGAAGCCCCTTCAGGAGGTTGAGCGCCTCGGCGACCTGATAGTCCTCGCTCTGGAGCGCCGACGGGTCTCCGGAGTCACTACCCTGCGTCGCGTCGGGCGAATCGAGGTGGCCCGGCAGATCGGCCTCGCGTGTGCGCGCCTGGCGTTCCGCTGCGCGCACGCGGCCACGTTCGACGGTGATGTCGGGGACGATGCCCTGGGCCTGGATCGAACGCCCGTTCGGTGTGAAGTAGAGCGCCGTGGTCAGTTTTATGGCGCGGTCGTCGGACAGGGGCAGCACGGTCTGGACGGATCCCTTGCCGAAGGACGGCGTGCCCATGATCACGGCGCGATGGTGATCCTGCAGGGCGCCGGCGACGATCTCCGCCGCGCTCGCGGAACCCTCGTTGACGAGCACGACCATGGGCGCGCCGTTCGACAGGTCGTCCGCGGTGGCGTCGTAGGAGGCCTCGGCGCCCGCCAGGCGACCTTCCGTGTAGACGATCCGGCCTCCGGAGAGGAAGGAGTCGGCGACCTGCACGGAGGCCTGGAGCACGCCGCCGGGGTTGTTGCGCAGATCGAGGACGATGCCGTCCAGCTTGCCGCCATTCTGGTCCTGCAGCTGGCCTAGGGCGCGTTCGAGATCACGGCCCGTGCGACTCTGGAACTGCGAGATGCGGATGTAGGCGAAGCCTGGCTCGAGAACCTCGGCGTTGACGCTCGCGACCTCGATGACGTCCCTGACCAGCTCGAATTCGAGTGGATCCTCGGCCTCGTTCCGGCGCACCCTGAGCGTCACGGTCGTACCGGGCTCGCCGCGCATGGCCTCGATGGTCGGCAGGAGCGTCGGCCCGCCGACCGTCTCGCCGTCGATCTCCAGGATGACGTCGCCGGCGAGCACGCCGGCGCGCTGGGCTGGGGTGTCGTCGAGCGGCGCGATGACCCGCACCTCGCTCCCCTCGATGCTGACCTCGAGGCCGACCCCGCCGAAGGAGCCGCTGGTGGCCTCCTGCAGATCGGAGTACTCGCGCCCTGCGAGGTAGGCGCTGTGTGGGTCGAGCGCGTCGAGCATGCCGCGGATCGCGCTCTCGAACAGTGTCCGGTCGTCGACGTCCTCGACGTAGGCGGAGCGGATCCGGTCGATGACCTCCACGAAGGCGCGCAGATCCTCGAGTGGCAGGGCTTCGGCAGGGGGCGCGAGCGGCAGCGGTGCGCCGTCGCCGCGCGGCTCGGACTCGATCCGCTCGGTCCCCGCGGGCAACTCGACGCGCGGTGGCGCGTCGGCGGCGAAGGTGGGCGCGACCGCGAGCAGGGCCGCGATCAGGACCAGGGGTAGACGGGCGGTGGCGAGGGGCATGGGCTGGGCGGCACGCGTCGAACCGGCAGCCGATGATCATGGCATCGCCGCTACGGACGGCCAAGGCCGACCATCCGTGGAGATCGCCTCTCGTCGTCAGCGCCCGCGATCAGCTCGATGTACGCGGCGCGCACCAGGCGACCGGGTCCTCCGGGGTGCCCTGATTGCGCACCTCGAACCAGAGTCCGCTGCGTGCGCTGCCGCCGGAGCGGCCTGCCGTGGCGAGCTGTTCGCCGGCTTCGACCCGGTCGCCGACCTGATGCGTGAGGGATTCGAGCTGGCCGTAGAGGCTCATGTAGCCGCCACCGTGGTCGACGACCGCGAGCAGGCCGAAGCCGCGCAGCCATTCCGCGAAGACGACCTCGCCGCTGGCCACGGCGCGCACCGGTGCGCCGGCCTCCGCGGCGATGAACACGCCGTCGGCGGGCAGGCCGCCGGGCGGGCGAGGCCGACCGAAGGCCTGCAGGATCCTCGGCGGCGCCGGCCAGGGCAGGCTGCCGCGTGCGGCTTCGAAGGCGGCCCCGGTGAGGGTCCCGGCTTCGGACACGAGACGTTGCAGGAGCGCCTCGAGTTCAGCGCGCGTCGCCCGCAGTTCCGCGACGTTGTCGCGGCGCGCGGCGATGCGGCGTTCGAGGTCGGCGAGCATCGCGCCGCGCTCCCGTCGCGTCGCCACGAGCTCCGCGGCGCGCTCGCGCAGCGCGTCCCGATCGGCCTCTAGGCGCGCCAGGGCGTCGGCGAGCTCCCCGGCGCGCACCTCGAGTTCGCCACGCGCCCGTTGCCAGTTCCCGACGAGTTCGGCGCGAGCCTCGCTCGTGTGGCGACTGAACCAGAGCAGGCGGCCGACGCGGTCCGGCGTCTCGGCCTCGAGGAGCATCTGCAGGGGCGAGCGCCGCGACAGGATCCAGGCGGCTCGCAGCTGGGCGCGCAGCGCCTGCGCCTGCTCCGCTTCGGCGGCTTCGAGGTCGCGGATCTCCGCACGCAGCGCGTCGACCTTCCCGGCCGCGGTCTGCACGCGTGTCTCGGCCTCGCGGCGCCGGCGAGCGAGCGCGGCGACGGCCTCGTCGGACTCGCGCAGCGCCGCCGTCAGCGCGTCGCGGTCCGTACTGGAACTCGCGAGCCAGCGTTCCAGGCCCGCGAGGCGCTCGTCGAGGGCTTCCAGCTGGGCCCGGGTCGACTCCACACCGCTCTGCGCCGCCGCAGCGGCGGCGAGCAGCAGGAGGGCGAAAGCGCAGGGGCGTCTCAGGTCGCGGCCCGGGCTGCGGGCGCGTCGAAGTCGGTCAGCAGGCTCCGACCGCTCATCTCCGCAGGCTGGGGCAAGCCCATGAGGGCGAGCAGCGTCGGCGCGACGTCGGCGAGCGTTCCGCCCGGCGCCAGCGCGACTGCCTGCTCACCGATGTACACCAGCGGTACCGGTTCGGTCGTGTGCGCGGTGTGCGCCTGTCCGGTCCGCGGATCGCTCATGCGTTCGCAGTTGCCGTGGTCAGCGGTGACGAGCGCCTGTCCGCCGACCTCCTCGAGGGCTGCCCGGACGCGCGCGAGGCAGGCGTCGAGCGTCTCCACGGCCTTCACGGCCGCGTCGAAGACGCCGGTGTGGCCCACCATGTCGCCGTTCGCGTAGTTGCAGACGATCAGGGCGTACTCGCGCGAACGGATCGCTGCGACGAGCGCATCGGTGAGCTCGACGGCGCTCATCTCGGGCTTCAGATCGTAGGTGGCGACCCTCGGCGACGGGATCAGCGAACGGCTCTCGCCCCTGAACGGCTCCTCGCGGCCGCCGGAGAAGAAGAAGGTGACGTGTGCGTACTTCTCCGTCTCCGCGATGCGCAGCTGGCGCAGCCCCCGTTCGGCGACGTACTCGCCGATCGTGTTCTCGAGCGCCTGCGGCGCGTAGGCGCACTCGAGCCAGGGCTGGGCGCCCTCGAGGTCGTCGGCGTAGCGCGTGAGCATCACGAAGCGGGCGAGCGCAGGCCGCGTCCGGCGCTCGAAGCCGTCGAAGTCGTCCTGGACGAAGGCGCGCGTGAGCTGGCGGGCCCGATCCGCACGGAAGTTCATGAACAGCACCGCATCGCCGTCCTCGATGCGGGCGGGAAGCTCGGACTCGCCGTGGATCGCAGTCGGCTGAACGAACTCGTCGCCCTCGTCGCGACCGTAGGCGAGTTCGAGGCCTTCGCCCGCGCTCTGCGCATGGAACGGCGCTTCGCCGCGGGTCAGCAGATCCCAGGCGCGCTGGACCCGGTCCCAGCGCTGGTCCCGGTCCATGGCGTAGTAGCGGCCCACGAGCGAGGCGATGCGGCCGCATTGGAGTTCTGCGAACAGGGCGTCGAGCTTCGCGAGCGAAGCAGCGGCGCTCCGTGGCGGCGTGTCGCGCCCGTCGAGGAAGGCGTGCAGGAGTACGCGCTTCATGCCCCGCTCGGCTGCCATGCGGATCACGGCGGCGATGTGGTCCTCGTGGCTGTGGACGCCACCGGGCGAGAGCAGGCCCATGACGTGCAGCGTACGGTCCGTTCCGCACACGGCGTCGACGGCGGAGGTGAGTACGGGGTTCTCGGCGAGCGCTCCCGTCTCGACGTCGCGGTTGATGCGCGTGAGCTCCTGGAACACGACCCGGCCGGCGCCGAGATTCATGTGCCCGACTTCGGAGTTGCCCATCTGGCCGCCGGGCAGGCCGACATCGAGACCGGAACCCGAGATGAGCGTGTGCGGCGCCTCGCGCCAGAGCCGGTCCCACTCGGGGGTCTCGGCGGCGGCGATGGCGTTGTGTTCCGCCTCTTCGCGATGGCCGAAGCCGTCGAGGACGATGAGTACGGTCGGGGCAGTGGTCTCGGTCATGGTGGGCACGCTGCTGGCCGAAGGGAGACGGTGCCTCGCGCACCGCGTGCGGATTCTAGGAAGCCCCGTGCCCGATATCCACGCGGCCCGTCGGCACTGCGGCGCGGTTCAGGACATGGAAGAGCGCCTCCCCTATAATCCGCGCCGCTTCGTTTCCCGGCTCCCCACGATGGCCCAGTTCCTCGAATTCGTCTCGAACCACTTCTTCCTGGTCGGCGCCTTCGTCGCCCTGCTCGTGCTGTTCCTCGCGAACGAGGCGCGGCGCGGCGGCCGGACCGTTTCCGCCCAGGAACTCGTCAACCTCGTGAACCGCGAGAACGCGCTGGTGCTCGACGTCCGGGACCGGAAGGAATACCAGGCGGGGCACATCGTCGACGCGCTCAACATCCCCTGGGCCAGCCTCGAGTCGCGCCTTTCCGAGCTGACGCCGCACAAGTCCCGCATGGTCGTGGTGACGTGCGCCATGGGGCAGCACTCGGGTGCCGCGGGCGCGATCCTCGCGAAGGCGGGCTTCGAGAACGTCGCCCGTCTCGGCGGCGGCATGAACGAGTGGCGGGCCTCGCAGCTGCCCGTCGTGAAGGGAGGCTGAGCGATGAGCGAACACGCTGAAGTCGTCATGTACGGCACGCTCGTGTGCCCCTACTGCCACGCGGCGCGGGAATTCCTCGAGGCACGTTCCGTCTCCTTCGTCGACATCCGCGTCGATCAGGAGCCGGCGCGGCGCGAAGAGATGCGCGCCCGGGGCGGTGGACACACGGTGCCGCAGATCTGGATCGGCGAGGTCCACGTCGGCGGCTTCACGGACATGCTTGCCCTCGAGCGTCAGGGCCGGCTCGATTCACTCCTTCGCCCCGGAGCATTCGAATGAGCGAGACCGATCCCGGACAGGCTGGCGCCGCCGACGGCCAGGCGCCGCAGGTTGCGCTGCAGAAGATCTTCCTCAAGGACACGTCCTTCGAGAGTCCGCGCTCTCCCGAGGTCTTCCGCAAGCCCTGGAACCCGAAGCATCAGCTCGATCTCAACAGTCGCTTCCGTCAGGTCGGCGACGATCTCTACGAGGTCGTCCTGACGATCTCGATCGAGGCGCGCGACGAGGAGGACAAGGTCGTCTTCATCGTCGAACTTCAGCAGGCTGGCATCTTCACCGTCGTCGGGCTCGCGGACGCGCAGCTGCAGCAGGCCATGTCCACCTTCGCGCCCTCCATCCTCTTCCCCTATGCGCGCGAGACCATCGATTCGCTCGTGACGCGCGGAGGCTTCCCGGCCCTGATGCTCGCGCCCGTGAATTTCGACGCGCTCTACGCAGAAGCCGTTCGCCGCAAGGCGGCCGAGGGCGGCAGCGCCCTCGACGGCGGTTCCGCGGTCGACGGCGGAACCGTCTCGCACTGAACGGATGGCCCCGCGCCCCGGGGCCGCCTGCCTCGTCGCTGCTGCGGGGTGGATGCCTCGACGGAGCGCCGTTCCCCGAACGCCTTCCCCGGCGATTCACGCCCCCTCGAAGTCCTGCTGCCGCCAGGCCTCGTAGACGGCCACGGCCACCGAGTTCGACAGGTTCAGGCTGCGCACCCCCGGGCGCATGGGCAGGCGTACGCGTCGTCCTGACGGCAACGCGTCCAGTACCTCGTCGGGCAGGCCTCGCGTCTCGGGTCCGAACAGGAGGGCGTCGCCCGGGCGCCAGGCGATGCGGTCGTGCCGCTGTGCCCCGCGCGTGCTGAACGCGAAGACGCGCCGGGACGCGTCGAGGGAGAGGAAGTCCGCCAGCGAATCGTGTACCTGCAGCGACGCGTACTCGTGATAGTCGAGGCCGGCGCGGCGCAGCCGCGCATCGTCGAGTTCGAAGCCCAGCGGGCGGATCAGATGCAGCGCGCAGCCACTGTTCGCGCACAGGCGGATCACGTTGCCGGTATTGGGCGGAATCTCCGGCTGATAGAGGACGACGGCGAACATGGGTCTCGTCCGGACGCGGCAGCTGACGGTGGCACGGAGTGTCGTCCTGTGCCAGGCGCGCTGTCTCGCAACACCGCCCGCCTGCCGCTCCCGGACACAGCCTGACGTGCTGCGACACCTGTCGCCGCGCCGTTACCTGCGCCCTCTTTCCGAAAATGATCAACGAGAACAGTGCTTTGTAACGCTCCTGGGGAATTGGCACGCCCCTCGCAATCTCTGGCTCAGACGCGGATGCAGGTGCATCCACCGAATCCAGGACTGCTCACAGGAGCCAGCACATGAACGTGAACAAGATCGCCAGGTCCATCGCTCTCGCCTCTCTCGTCGCCGCTTCGGGCACGGCCCTCGCGGCCACCGACGGCACGCTCGGCGCCACC
>JAZBPO010000381.1:0-3245 GCA_036351675.1 Pseudomonadales bacterium | reverse complement strand
CGCCGGCGAGGGCCGCGCGCACGAGCTTCAGGCTGTGCTCGGGCGAATCGGCGACGAGCGGGTCCAGGGGGAAGCGCGTGAGGCCGAAGTCCTCCGGGGAGACGGTGTACTCGCTGATCCTGCCGTCCTTCAGCTCGACGACGCGGGTGGGCGCCGCCAGGCTGATCTCGTCGAGGCCGTCGGCGCCATGTACGACGAGCACATGCCGGCTGCCCAGCTCGCGCAGCACTTCCGCGAGGCGTCGCTGCCAGGCGCCGTCGAAGACGCCGATGACCTGGGCCGGCGCCCCGGCCGGGTTGGTGAGCGGCCCGAGTACGTTGAAGAGCGTGCGCACGCCGAGTTCCCGGCGCGGGCCCGCGACGTGCTTCATGGCCGAGTGATGACGCTGGGCGAAGAGGAAGCCCACGCCGACCTCCCGGATGCAGCGGGCGACCTGCTCCGGCGTCAGGTCCAGGGCGACGCCGGCGGCTTCGAGCAGATCCGCGCTGCCGCTCTTCGAGGTCATGGCGCGGTTGCCGTGCTTGGCGACGTGCGCGCCGGCCGCAGCGGTGACGAAGGCCGCCGCCGTGGAGACGTTGAAGACCTTGGTCGCCGAGGCGCCGGTGCCACAGGTGTCGACCAGGTGCGGCGCGTCGACCTCGACGCGCGTCGCCAGGGCGCGCATGGTCTGCGCGGCGCCGACGATCTCCTCCGTGGTCTCGCCCTTCATGCGCAGAGCGACGAGGAAGGCGCCGATCTGTGCCGCGGTCGCCTCGCCGCTCATGACGATGCGGATCGCTTCGCCGGCGGCTGCGCGGTCTAGATCGCGCCCCTCGACGACCTCGGTGAGCGCCTGCTGCAGCTGGCTCATGCGGCGTTACCCCGTCGCGAGGGCGGCGTGCCCTCGAGGAAGTTGCGGAGCAGGTCGTGACCCACCCTGGTGAGGATCGACTCGGGGTGGAACTGTACGCCCTCCACGTCGAGGAAGCGGTGGCGTACCCCCATGATCTCGTCGAACTCGCCTTCCGGGGTCTCGGTCCAGGCCGTGATCTCGAGTTCCTCGGGCAGCGAGCGGCGCTCGATCACGAGGCTGTGGTAGCGCGTCGCCTCGAAGGGCTCGGGCAGGCCGCGGAAGACGCCCGCGTCCGCGTGCCGGATCATGGAGGTCTTGCCGTGCATGACCTGCTTCGCCCGCACGATGCGACCGCCGTAGACCTGGCCGATACTCTGATGACCGAGGCATATGCCGAGGATCGGCACCTGGCCCGCGAAGGTGCGCACGACGTCCATGGAGATGCCGGCCTCGTTCGGTGTGCAGGGGCCGGGCGAGATGACGATGCGCTCCGGCGCGAGCCGCTCGATGCCGGCGAGATCGATCTCGTCGTTGCGATGGACGACGACCTCGGCGCCGAGCTCGCCGAGATACTGCACGACGTTGAAGGTGAAGGAGTCGTAGTTGTCGATCATGAGCAGCATGGCTTCAGTCCTCCGCCCCGTCGGCTGCGCTGGCGGGCGTGGTGGGCGCGGTCGCGTCCGAGGCCGCCGCGAGGAAGGCGTCCGGGTCGTCCAGGCCATGCTCGGCCAGACCCGCCGCGCGGAAGATCGCCCGGCCCTTGTTCATGCTCTCCTTCCACTCGAGCCGGGGCACCGAGTCCGCGACGACGCCGCCGCCGGCCTGCAGATGCAGCATGCCGTCCTTCACGATTCCCGTGCGGATCGCGATGGCCGTGTCCATGTTGCCGTTCCAGGCGAGATAGCCGACCGCGCCTCCGTAGATGCCGCGGCGGACCGGCTCGAGTTCGTCGATGATCTCCATGGCGCGGATCTTCGGCGCGCCCGATAGCGTGCCGACAGGCAGGGTGGCGCGGAGCACGTCGAGGGCGTCGCGGCCGTCCGCGAGCCGACCCTCTACGTTCGAGGATATGTGCATGACGTGCGAATAGCGCTCGATGACCATCTGCTCCGTCACCGCCACGGTGCCGATCTCGGCGACCCGTCCGACGTCGTTGCGGCCCAGATCGATGAGCATGAGATGCTCGGCGATCTCCTTCGGATCGCCGAGCAGATCCGCCTCCATGGCGAGGTCCTCGTCCGCCGTGCGGCCTCGGCGACGCGTTCCCGCCAGCGGACGATTCGTGATCGTGCCGTCCTCGAGGCGCGCGAGGATCTCCGGTGAGCTCGACACGATCTGGAACTCGCCGAGATCCATGAAGTACATGTAGGGCGACGGGTTCAGACTGCGGAGCGCCCGGTAGAGGTCGATCGGCGGTGCCGAGAAGGGTACGGACATGCGCTGGCTCAGCACGACCTGCATCACGTCGCCGGCCCGCGTGTACTCGCGGATGCGTTCCACGGCCTCCATGAAGGCCTCGCGGCCGAAGCCCGAGGCGAAGTCCGACTCTTCGATGGCCGGGCCGTTCCCCTGGGCTCGGCCGCGGGTGACGTCGGCGGGGATCGGTGCCGTCAGACCCTGGCCGAGCTGCTCGAGGTACGCCCGGGTCTGCTCGAGGTCGCCACCCTCGTCGACGGCCACGTGACTGATGAGCGTCATGCGGCCGCGCAGGTTGTCGAAGACGATCACGTCGTCGGACACCATGAGGAGGATGTCCGGCGTGCCGAGTTCGTCCGGTGGCGCCGTCTCGCGCAGACGCGGCTCCACGTAGCGCACCGTGTCGTAGCCGAAGTAGCCGACGAGGCCGCCGCTGAAGCGCGGCAGGTCCGGCAGGTCCGGCACGCGATGGCGCGCCTTGAATTCGGCGACGAAGGCGAGCGGATCGTCGGCGCGCGTCTCCTCGACGATCTCGCCGTCGCGCTCGACCGTGATGCGATCCCGGAGGACGCGCAGGACGGTGCGTGCGGGCAGGCCGATGATCGAGTAGCGACCCCACTTCTCGCCGCCCTGGGCCGATTCGAGGAGATAGGAGCAGGGGCCGCGGGCGAGCTTCAGGTAGACGGAGAGCGGCGTGTCGAGATCGGCGGGAACGTCCCGCGTCACCGGGATGCGGTTGTAGCCGGCCGCGACGAGATCGGCGAAGGTCTCTGGGGTCATGAGGCAGTACTCCGAACGACTGCGATGGAAGTGCAGCGCGCAGGGGCGCCGCTCCGGGGTCAGGGGCCGGGCTTCACCATCGCCAGCGCCGCAGGGCGCGCGTCGTCGTTCGGTTCATGGCGGACGTTCACTCCAGGGAACGGCGAGGAATCTATAGCAGGGTCCGGAGTGATTCAACGCAGCGGCCAGTGCGGCGGCCAGTGCGGCGGCCAGTGCG
>JAZBPO010000380.1:0-2618 GCA_036351675.1 Pseudomonadales bacterium | reverse complement strand
GGCAAGCAGGTCGCCGTGCTCGTGCCGACCACCCTGCTCGCGCAGCAGCACTTCGAGACCTTCTCGGATCGCTTCGCGGACTGGCCCGTGCGGATCGAGGTGCTCTCCCGCTTCCGGTCCCAGAAGGACGTGAACGCCATCGCCGAGCGCGTCGCGAACGGCCGCATCGACATCCTGATCGGCACGCACAAGCTCCTCGGTCGCGAATTCCGCTACAAGGACCTCGGCCTCGTGATCATCGACGAGGAGCACCGCTTCGGTGTGCGCCAGAAGGAGCAGCTCAAGGCGCTGCGCTCGGAAGTCGACATCCTGACGCTCACGGCCACGCCGATCCCGCGGACCCTGAACCTCTCCATGCACGGCCTGCGCGATCTCTCGATCATCGCGACGCCGCCGGCCAGGCGCCTGTCCATCAAGACCTTCGTGCGGCAACGCACCGACGGGCTCGTGAAGGAAGCCGTGCTCCGCGAGCTGCTCCGCGGCGGCCAGGTCTTCTACGTGCACAACGAGGTGCGCACCATCGAGCGCGCGGCACAGGAGCTGTCGGAGCTCGTCCCCGAGGCCCGCGTCGCCATCGGCCACGGCCAGATGCGCGAGCGCGAACTCGAACAGGTCATGAGCGACTTCTATCATCGTCGCGCGAACGTGCTCGTCTGCTCGACGATCATCGAGACCGGCATCGACATCCCGAACGCCAACACGATCGTCATCGACCGCGCCGACCGCTTCGGCCTCGCACAGCTCCATCAGCTCCGGGGTCGCGTCGGCCGCTCGCACCGCCAGGCCTACGCGTACCTGCTGACGCCCCATCCGAAGGCCATGACGGACGACGCGCGCAAGCGCCTCGAGGCCATCGAGGCCGCCGGCGAACTCGGCGTCGGCTTCCAGCTCGCGACCCACGACCTCGAGATCCGCGGTGCCGGCGAACTCCTCGGTGACGAACAGTCCGGGCAGATGCAGGCCGTCGGTTTCAGCCTCTACATGGAGATGCTGGACCGCGCCGTGCGCGCCATCCGCGCAGGCGAGACGCCGGACCTCGACGCACCGCTCGCGACCGGCGTCGAGGTGGACCTCCACCTGCCGGCGCTCATTCCCGACGATTACCTCCCGGACGTGCACATGCGCCTCGTGCTCTACAAGCGCATCGCCAACTGTGGCGACTCCGACGCGCTCGAGGCCCTGCGTGTCGAGATGGTCGACCGCTTCGGCGTGCTGCCGGAGCCGGTGAAGCACCTGTTCCGGCTCACGGAGCTGAAGCTGGTGGCGCAGCGCCTCGGCCTGACGCGCGTCGACGCGGCGGACAGCGGCGGGCGCATCGAGTTCTCCGGCCAGACCCGCGTCGATCCGCTCACCCTCGTCGAGATCGTGCAGGAGCAGCCGAACGTCTATCAGCTGGAGGGCGGCACGCGGCTGCGCTTCCGCGCACCGATGGCCGAACGGGAGCGACGCTTCGAGATCGTCAGCGATCTCCTCGCGCGCCTGGAGCGGGGCCGGGGCGGCGAGAAGCGCCGGGCGGCCCATGGCTGACGGCGCGCGCCTCCTCCTGCTCGCAGGTCTCCTGCTGGCGCCGGCGCTGGCGACGGCGGCCGACGACGAGCAGACCTGGTACCAGGTCGAGATCATCCTGTTCGCCAACGAATCGGTGACGGCGCAGACGCGGGAGCTGCTCACGGACGACCGCGGCGCAACCCAGGCCGCCGCGGCGGTCGCCCTCGCGCCGCCCTGGCCGGCGCCCGTTCGACCGGAACGGACGACGGAGCTGGAGATGCTCTGGCACAGCGCCGGCGCGGCGCCCTCGCTGGCCCGCATCGCGCCCTCGCTGGACCCGGAAACGATGCGCGTCCTGCGCTGGCTCGCCCGCCTCGACGCGGGCACGGAACCGCCGCCGATGGACTGGCTCGAGGGCATCGAGTCCCTGACCTGGGACCCGGACGCCCCGCCTCCGCGGCCCGTTCCGGAGATCCGGCCCGAGGTCGCCTACGCGGCCACGCCGCTTCCGACGCGCACCGAGGAGGTCCGGGACGATGTTCGGGAACCGGAGGCGGAGGCACCGGAGATCGAGATTCCCATGGCGCTGGCCTTCCGCAGCGTCGAGGCGGACCAGCTGGTGCTCGCCGCGGAAGCGGCGCGCCTGCGCCGCGCACGGGACTTCCGCGTCCTCGAACACCTCGCCTGGCGCCAGCCCTTCGTGGCCGGCGCTCCGGCGGTTCCCGTCGCCGTCAGCTGGCGCGAGCCGGCCGGCGACGCGCCGCGCCTCGCCGGCAACGTCGGCGTCTACCTGCGCCGCTACCTGCACGTCGAATTCGATCTCGCCTGGCTGGAGGAACGCGCGCTCGACGCCTACGGCGAGGAGACCCTGCGCTGGGTGCCCATCGAGCAGTCCCGGCGCATGCGCTCCGGCCAGACGCACTACGTCGACCATCCCCGCGTCGGCGCCCTCGTGCACATCACGCCCTTCGCGCTCGCCGCGCCGCTCACCGAGGACGGCCCGCCCGTCCCCGCCGCCAGCGACTGACGGCAACCCGGACGGCTCACCCGAGCTCAGCTGTCGGACCCGGCCGCCGCCTGGATCCTGCGGGCCCGGGGGCGGAGCGAGCGCTTCCGTTGCACTCGTTCCG
>JAZBPO010000379.1:0-6592 GCA_036351675.1 Pseudomonadales bacterium | reverse complement strand
GCATCGACGAGACGTCGCCCTCGGCCCTGTTCGAGGTGCCGCTGCGCATCGCGCGTGACGTCGCCGCCGCCACGCGCTTCGAGCTTGACGGCCGTTCGGCGGCACGCGGCGGCGCGCGGGCCTTCTCCACCTTCGTCGCCTGGCAGGCGCGCGTGCGCGCCCGGCGCGAGGCGCTGCGCTGGCGCCGGGACGCGATCGAGCACGCCGTCGAGCTCCTGGACGAGGCGCTGACGGCGGAGGGCGAGCACGTCGAGCTGCTGACGCTCAAGGCGCGAACGCTCCTCCACCTGCGGGAGGCGGGCATCGACGGGTCGGACGGGCCCCTGCGCCGCGCCGAGGACCTCGCCGCGCGGGCGCGGGCGCTCGCCCCTTCGGCACCGTCCCTCGGCGTCCTCGAAGGCTGGCTCTGCTATCAGCGCGGTGAGCTGGCGGGCGCGGTGCGGGCCCTGCGCAGGGCCCTCGCGCCGGACTGGTGCGACGTCGACGGCCTGGGCCTGCTCGCGAACTGCCTGCTGCTCGCGGGGCGTCCGGCGGCCGCCGCACCGGTCATCCGCCGCGTGCTGGATCTCGACCCGCTGACGCCGCTGCATCGGTGCATGCCTGGTTGGCTGGCTGCGTGCGAGGGTCGTCCCGAGGACTCGATCGGCCCCTATCGGGCCATGTACGAAGCCGATCCGACCAACCCGGTCGCGGCGATGTTCCTCGCGAACGTGCTGGCCCTGGCGGGACGGGACGAAGAAGTGGTCGCGGTCGCCGGGGCCCTGCCGGCTGAACTCGCCGTGACGCCACCCGGGCGCGTGACGCGCGCCTTCGCGAGCGCGGCAGCCGGCGCCGGTATTCCCGATGATCCCGAGCGTGACGGTGCGGTCGCGGCCAGCGCCGGGGACATGTTCCCGCGCATGCTCGGCGAGGCCTGCGCGCGGGCGGGTGATGCGGAAGGCACCGCGCGCTGGCTCGGACTGGCCGTGGACCGCGGCTATGCCAATCACCCCTACCTCGCGGAGCATCAGCCCTGGGTCCGGGCGCTCGGCAACGATGCGCGTGTCGCGGAGATGCTAGAGCGAGCGCATGCCGCCTGGCTGCGCTTCGACGCGGCGCTCGACCAGGGCGGTCCGGCCCGAAACGACGAGGGCCCGCAGCAGCGGGCCCCCGGATGACGCACTGCGGCGCGACGCGCCGCAGCTTCAGACTGCCTTCGAGAAGGGCAGGTTCAGAGGATTGCCGTACTGGTGATCCGCCGGGACCACCGGATCGGCGTCCGGGTACTTGCCGAGTTCCATGCGCGCCACGGTGCGGCGATGGACCTCGTCCGGGCCGTCCGCGAGACGCAGCGTGCGCTGGGAGGCGTACATGCGCGCGAGCGGGAACACCTGCGAGACGCCGGCGCCGCCGTGCATCTGGATGGCGTCGTCGATGATCTTGCAGGCGATGTTCGGTACGGCGACCTTGATCTGGGCGATCTCGGAGCGCGCGACCTTGTTGCCCACCGTGTCCATCATGTACGCCGCCTTCAGCGTCAGCAGACGTGCCATGTCGATGTTGATGCGGGCGTCGGCGATCTTGTCGTAGTTGCCGCCGAGGTCGGCGAGGCGCTTGCCGAAGGCCTCGCGCGACATGCCGCGGCGGCACATCAGCTCGAGGGCACGCTCGGCGGCGCCGATGGAGCGCATGCAGTGGTGGATGCGGCCCGGGCCGAGGCGACCCTGGGCGATCTCGAAACCGCGGCCGGAGCCGAGGATCATGTTCTCCTTGGGCACGCGCACGTTGGTGAAGCGCACGTGGCCGTGGCCGTGCGGCGCGTCGTCGTAGCCGAACACGGTCTGCATCTTCAGGATCTCGATCCCGGGCGTGTCGCGGGGCACGAGGATCTGCGACTGACGGGCGTGCTTGGGCGCGTCCGGTTCGGTCACGCACATGACGATGAGGATCTTGCAGCGCGGGTCACCGATGCCGGAGGACCACCACTTCTCGCCGTTCAGGACCCACTCGTCACCCTCGAGGCGCGCCTCGAGCTGGATGTTGGTGGCGTCGGAGGAGCCGACGTAGGGCTCGGTCATGCAGAAGGCGGAGCGGATCTTCCCTTCCAGCAGCGGTTCGAGCCACTGCTTCTTCTGCTCCTCTGTGCAGTAGCGCTCGATCACTTCCATGTTGCCCGTGTCCGGGGCGGAGCAGTTCATCGCCTCGGACGCCAGCGGGTACTTGCCCATCTGCTCGGCGAGGTGCGCGTAGTCGACGTTCGTCAGGCCGGCGCCGCGCTCGGAGTCGGGAAGGAAGAAGTTCCACAGGCCGCGCTCGCGCGCCTTCTGCTTCATCTCCTCCATGACCGCCGTCTCGGTCCAGCGGCCGCCGGCCTCGACCTGCTCCGCGTAGACCTTCTCGCCCGGAACCACGACGTCCTCGATGAACGCCTTGACGTCGTTCAGCAGGGGTTTCACGCGATCGGAAATTCCCAGATCCATCGTCCGTTGCCTCTCGTTCGTTGCTGTGTGCGGGCACACGGCGCGCGGCTCGCCCGGGCGGCGCGTCGGGGCTCCCTCTGTGGCGGCGACCGGGCTCTGCGTCCCGTGTCGACGTCCGGAGTCTCGCACAGGGTCCTACATCAGGCGAATCGAAGTCGGTGATGGGGTCACATCGGTCACGCCGATGGCCGTCCGCGTTGTCCACCGCGGCTCCGGCGGCGACACTGCGTCCCCTGATCCGCAGGGGGACCGCCATGAGCACCGATGCCGAGCCAGCCTTCGTCCACGGCGCGCGCACGACCGCGCTCGTCGCCGAACTGCGGGAGATGGGTGTCGGGCAGGTGTCCCTGCTCATGCGTCATTCGGCGCGCGAGTACGCGCCCGGTCGCCACGATCTCGAGAATCCGCTCACGGAGGAGGGGCGGCGCCTGGCCCGCGAGTTCGGTCTGCGCCTGCCACCGGAGCTGGTGCTGCGGGGCTATGCCTCGCCCGTGCCGCGTTGTCAGGACACGGCCGAGCTGATCCACGCCGCGCACCTGGAGGCCGGGGGACGCGGTTCCGGCGGCTGCAGGCCCGTGGAGGCGCTCGGCGTCTTCTACGTGCTCGACCAGATGCGCATGTTCAAGGCCATGAGCACCGCGGGCGAGGGCCTCGCGGCCTTCGTCGACGGCTGGATGGCCGGCCGGGTCCCGGAGGACGTCATGATGGCGCCGCGGCTCGCGGCGCAGACGCTGCTGCGGCTGCTCGTCGGTCGCCTCGACAGCCAGGCCGGCATGCCGGCGCTCGACCTCTGCGTCTCGCACGATCTCACGCTCTATCTCATGCGTGACGTGCTGCTCGGACTGCACCGTGGCGACGGCGACGTGCGCTACCTCGATGGGCTGGCGCTCTGGCGCGACGGTGACGCCGTGCTCGCGGCCACGCACGACGCCGAGGCGACGGACGTCACCGCGCTGCTCGGCTGAGGCGCGCGCGGCCGGCGGGCTTCGCCAGCGTTTCCATCGCCTCCGACGTGCTGCATGCTCGGAGCCGGCCCGGAGAACTGGGGAGGGACCGGTGGCCCGATTCGATGTCCGCGACAACGATCTCGCGGCGGCGCTGCAGTGCGGCATGACGCTCGCCTGGCACGCCGCACGCCAGGGCGAGGCGACGGCCGTCGTCTCGACCTTCGAGGAACGCAGCTTCGGCGAAGTGAACGCGCGCGCGAACCGCCTCGCGCGGCTGTTCGCCGCGCACGGTATCGGCCCCGGCGATGCCGTGGCCATGGTGCTGCGCAACCGCGCCGAGTTCGTCGAGACCTACCACGCCTGCTTCCGCAGCGGCATCCGGGTCACGCCCGTCAACTTCCACCTGAACGGTGAACAGGCCGGCTACGTGGTCGACAACTGCGAAGCGAAGGCGCTCGTGCACGACGGCACGCTCGGCACCGGCGTCGAGACCCTCGCGCACGCGCCGAGGGTGCGTCTCGCGCTCTCCGTCGGGGGGGCCATCGACGGCTTCGAGGACTACGAGACGGCGATCGCGGGGCTGGACGAAGCGGACCCCGAGGAGCCGGTGCTCGGCAGCTCCATGCTCTACACGTCGGGAACCACCGGGCGACCGAAGGGTGTGTACCGGAAGAACCCGCCGCCCAATCGCCTGCAGCGCGCGACGGAACACGCGGCCTGGCGGCCCGGGGAGGACCGCTGCCTGTGCACGGGGCCCGCGTATCACGCGGCGCCGATGGCCTTCAACGTCGTCGGTCCGCTCGCCGCCGGCGTCGGCATCGTGCTCATGGACAAGTGGGACGCGGCGGAGACGCTGCGCCTCGTCGAGCAGTACCGCATCACGCACACGCACATGGTCGCGACCATGTTCCATCGCCTGCTCGCGCTGCCCGAGGAGATCCGCGAAGGCCACGACCTGTCCTCGCTGCGCTACGTGCTGCACGGCGCCGCGCCGACACCCGTGCACGTCAAGCGCGCCATGATCGAGTGGCTCGGCCCGGTGCTCTACGAGTACTACGCGGCGACGGAGGGGGGCGGCAACTACTTCATCACCAGCGAGGAGTGGCTGCGCAAGCCGGGCTCCGTCGGCCACTCGCCGACGCCGGAGTACACGCGCGTGCTGAACGAGGCGGGCGAGGAGGTCCCGCGCGGCGAGGTCGGCATGCTCTACTTCCAGGCCCCGCCGACCGGCGCCTTCGAGTACTTCAAGGCGCCCGAGAAGACGCAGGACAGCTACCGCGACGGCTTCTTCACGCTCGGCGACATGGGCTATCTCGACGCGGACGGCTATCTGTTCCTCACGGGGCGCAGCGCCGAGACCATCATCTCCGGCGGCGTGAACATCTATCCGCAGGAGATCGACGCGGAGCTGCTGAAGCATCCCTCCGTCGCCGACGTCTGCACCATCGGCGTACCGAACGAGGAGTGGGGCGAGGAGGTGAAGGCCGTGGTGCTGCCCGCCGACGGCGTCGCGCCGGACGATGCGCTCCGCGACGATCTGCTCGCCTTCGCGCGCGAGGTGCTGCCGGGCTTCAAGTGTCCGCGCAGCATCGACTTCGCCGAGGATCTGCCGCGCCTCGACTCGGGCAAGATCCAGCGACGCCTCGTGCGCGCACCCTACTGGGAGGGTCGTACGAAGCAGATCTGACGGCCGCCGCCGCTCGGTGCGTATACTCCTCCGCGCTTTCGACTGAGGAGGGAAGGCCGTGAAGCGAGAACTGTACGAGCCCCGGAACGGCGCCGACGGAACCTACGAGACCCTCGTCGTCGAGCAGCGCGGGGCCGTCGACTGGGTGACGCTGAACCGTCCCGATTCCCTCAACGCCATGAGCCGGACCATGATGCTGGAGCTCCAGCACTACTTCGGCGAGCTCTACACGAATCACGACGTGCGCGTCGTCGCCCTGCGCGGCGCCGGGCGCGCCTTCTCCGCGGGCCTCGACCTCAAGGAGGAGCGCGTCGAGGGCGAGGGCGGCCCGGTGAACGGTCTGCGCGTGCAGCGCCGGGTCTCCGAGATCGTCATGCGCATGCGCCGCGCGCCGCAGCCCATCGTGTCCCTGATCCACGGCGCCGCGAGCGGCGGCGGCTTCGCCCTCGCGCTCGCCTCGGACATCCGCCTCGCAGGCCCGAAGGCGCGCATGAACGCCGCCTTCATCCGCATCGGCCTCACGGCCTGCGACGTCGGCGTGTCCTATTTCCTGCCGCGCCTCGTGGGCAGCGCGCTCGCCTCGGAGCTGCTCCTCACCGGCGACTTCATCGACGCGGAGCGGGCGCTGCGTGTGGGCCTCGTCTCCGACGTCGTCCCGGACGAGGAACTCGAGGCGCGTGCGCAGCGCACGATCGACTCGATCCTCGCGAACTCGCCGGTCGGCGTCCGCCTCACGAAGGAATGCCTGAACATGAGCGTCGACGCCGGCTCCCTCGAGGCCGCCATCGCCATGGAGGACCGGCAGCAGATCCTCTGCGCACAGACCGCGGACATGCGCGAGGGCATCTCCGCCTTCCTCGGCAAGCGGGCGCCCGAGTACCAGGACGACTGAGCCCATGTCGTTCACGACCGAGCCCATGTCGGAAGGCTCCGCAGCGGCGCCCGCGCCGCTCGCCCGTTTCCTGCTGCCCTCGCTCCTCGGTGCGGTGGTCTTCCTCGTACCGGTGTTCGTGGACGGTGCCGTCACCATCCCCTTCTCGCTGGTCACGGACGCGATCACCGGCGTCATCGCCCCGGTGCACGAGCTGCTGTTGCTGGCCGTGCTCGTCGTCGGCGCTCTGGGCGCTTTGCTCTGGCCGCTGCTCGCGCGGACCTCGCTCGGCGGCAACGCGACGCTCAGGCTCTGGTACGACGTGCACTGGGTCTGGCGGGTGCTGCGCACGGTCGGCGCCCTTTTCGCCGCCATGGTCGTGCTGGAGATCGGCCCCGAGTTCGTGATCGGCCCGGACACGGGCGGCACGGTCTTCCGGGACATCTGCATGGCGGTGCTCGTGATCTACTTCGCGAGCGCCTTCTTCATGGGTCTGCTCACGGACTACGGGCTCATGGAGTTCGTCGGCGAACTGCTGCGGGCGCCGTTCCAGCGCCTGTTCCGCCTGCCCGGCCGAGCGGCGGTGGACTCGATCGCCTCCTTCGTCTCCGCGGCCGGCGTCGGCCTT
>JAZBPO010000378.1:0-2008 GCA_036351675.1 Pseudomonadales bacterium | reverse complement strand
CGATCCTGACGCTGCTCGGCGGCGTCGGCGCCGCGCTCACGGTAGGCCTGCGTGCCGGCGGTCTGCTCCTGGCGCTGCTCGTCTTGCCGTTGTTCGTTCCCGTCCTCATTCTGGGCGTGGGTGCGGCAGAATTGTCGGTCGCGGGTCTGGGCGCGAAGGCGCCTCTGCTCTGGCTCGCCACCGGGCTCGCGGCGGCCGTGACGCTCGCGCCCTTCGCCATCGCCGGCGCCCTGCGCATCGGCGTCGAGACGGGCTGACACGCGGGTCACAGATCCCTCGGAGGACGACATGAAGGTCCCGCAGCCGCTCGTGCGGCTCTGGCACAAGCTCGGATCGCCGCGCTGGTTCTACGACACCACGGAGGCCTGGATCCCCTGGTTCGCCGGCGCGGCGCTGCTGTTGCTCGCGGTGGGCACGGTCTGGGGCCTGGCCTTCGCACCGCCCGATTACCAGCAGGGCAACAGCTTCCGCATCATCTACGTCCACGTGCCGTCGGCGATCCTGTCGCAGTCGATCTACATGCTGATGGCCGTCGCCGGCGTGATCCTTCTGGTCTGGCGCATGAAGCTGGCGGACATGGTCATCGCCGCGGCGGCGCCGGTCGGCGCGGCCTTCACCTTCCTCGCCCTCGCCACGGGCTCCATCTGGGGCAAGCCCACCTGGGGGACCTGGTGGGAGTGGGATGCACGCATCACCGCGATGCTGCTCATGCTCTTCCTCTACTTCGGCGTCATCGGCCTGCGCCGGGCCATGGACCGCCCCGAGGCGGCGGGTCGTGCCTGCGCGATCCTCGCCATCGTCGGCGTCATCAACATCCCGATCATCAAGTACTCCGTGGACTGGTGGCTGACGCTTCACCAGCCGAGCACCTTCACGCTCACGGAGAAGCCCGCCATGCCGGCGAGCATGTGGGTGCCGCTCCTGGTCAACGTACTCGGCTTCTATGCGCTGCTCGGCGTCGCGCTCTTGCAGGGCGTGCGTACGGAGATCCTCGTGCGCGAGCGCCGGACTCGCTGGGTCGCCGATCTCGCACTCGGCCGCGAGCGCGGCCGAGGTGACGACACAGCGCCCCCGGCGATAGCCCGGGAGGCCGCGTGAGCTTCGATTCCCTGCAGGCCTTCGTCGCGATGGACGGCCATGGTGGTTACGTGTGGTCGTCCTATGCGCTTGCGCTGGGCGTCGTCGTCTTTATCATCGGGTCACCTCTGCGGCGGCGCCGGCGTTTTCTCGCCGAGCAGGCTTCGCGTCTGAAACGCAGCGGTGCGGATCGGGACACTGCGCCCGCCGCGACGCCCACGGGCCCCGGTACGGCGGAACAGTCATAGATGCATCCGAAACGCCGTCAGCGCCTGTTCATGGTCGGTTTCCTGTTCGCGGGTGCCTGCGTGGTGGTGACGCTCGCCCTGCTGGCGCTGAACGAGAACATCAACCTGTTCTATCCCCCGGATGCCATCGCCCGGGGCGAGGCGCCGATCGACGCCCGCATCCGCGCCGGCGGCATGGTCAAGGACGGCAGTGTGCAGCGTGACCCGGATTCGCTCCGCGTCGCGTTCGTGCTCTCCGATCTCGCAGGTTCGGACGTGCCCGTGGTCTACGAGGGCATCCTCCCGGACCTCTTCCGCGAGGGGCAGGGTATCGTCGCCACGGGCCGGCTCGGCGCCGACGGTGTGTTCCAGGCTTCCGAGGTGCTCGCCAAGCACGACGAGAACTACATGCCGCCGGAGCTCGCGGGCATGCAGGCCCAGGCCGACGCCGCGGCGGCGGGCGAGGGCGGCGCCGGCGGCTGACGCCGTCCCTCACCACACGGGCCCGTCGCGCCACGCGGCGCACCGGCAGCAGGACGTCACTCCCATGATCCCGGAACTCGGCCACTTCTCCCTGATCCTGGCGCTCGCGCTGGCGGGGCTCCTCGCCGTGGTCCCCCTCGCGGGCGTGCAGACCGGCCGCGAGGTCTGGATGCGCAGCGCCGGCTCCCTCGCGGCGGGCCTCTTCACCTTCCTTGCCCTGT
>JAZBPO010000377.1:0-12073 GCA_036351675.1 Pseudomonadales bacterium | reverse complement strand
GGATTGTACGCTATCTGGAGACCCCGCCGTCGCGAGCACGGCTGGCGGAGGTGGTCGCACTCCTCGGCGGATCGGCGCGCGTCCTGCTGCGGAGCAAGGACGCGCCGGAGACTCTCGCGCAGGCAGACGACGCGGTCATCCTGGACACGCTGGCGTCCTCCCCGGCGCTCATCGAACGCCCGGTCGTGATCACCGGACGCGGCGCCTGCATCGCCCGACCGCCGGAGCGACTGCTCGAACTACTCCGAGGAGACGAGCCTTGAACCCCGACACCGAGATCCTGGTGCTCTACTACAGCGCCTCCGGCGCGACGGCGGCCATGGCGCGGCAGGTCGCCCGTGGCGTGGAAGCCGAAGGCGCACGCGCGCGCCTGCGCACGGTCCCCCGCGTGGCACCGACGACGGAACAGGTCGATCCGCCGGTGCCCGAGGACGGCGCCGTCTACTGCACGGAAGAGGACCTGGAGGCCTGCGACGGTCTCGCGCTCGGCAGCCCGACGCGCTTCGGCAACATGGCCGCACCGCTCAAGCACTTCATCGACTCGACGGCGCCGCTGTGGATGCGCGGCGGTCTCGTGGGCAAGCCCGCCGGCGTGTTCACGTCGACGGCGAGCCTCCACGGCGGCCAGGAGACCACGCTGCTGTCCATGATGGTGCCGCTGCTGCACCACGGCATGGTCCTCGTCGGCGTGCCCTACTCCGTGCCCGAGCTGATGGCGACGACGGAAGGCGGCACCCCCTACGGCCCGAGTCACGTCGCGGGCTCCGCAGGGCGTCCCCTCGGCGACGGCGAGGCGGAGATCTGCCGTGCCCTCGGCCGGCGGCTCGCTGCCACCGCAGGGGCGCTCCGGAGCCACGACGCGGTAGTCCGGCGATGAGCGGGCGCGCGGAACGCCCGAGCGACCGGCCGACACCCGGCGAACGGGTCTGGCACTTCCTGACCCTCGTCGCCCTCGGCAGCCTGTTCGCCGTCTACGGGTTGCGTTTCCTCGCGGCAGACGGAGGCACCGGCGCGCTTCTGCTCCTCGCCGTGCAGACGCTGCCCCTGCTCGCCTTCGTGCCTTCCTTGCTCGCGGGGTCCGCGCGCGCGGCGGCGCTGCTCTCCTTCCTCTCGATTCTCTACTTCGGCGCCGGCGTCCTGACCATCGTCGACCCGGCGCGTCGTACGGAGGGCAGCGCGGAGCTGTTCTTCGCCACGCTCCTGTTCGTGGCCTCGGCCTACTACGCGCGTCAACGCGGCGTCCGGGACGCTGCGCTCACCGAGCCCGCTCCTCCGGAGTGACGCGCAGCATCAGCGCGGCCAGCAGCAGCGCCGCGAAACCCGCGGCGCTGGCGAGTACCGCCGCTCGGAAGCTGCCCGTGGCATCGAGCGCGAGCGCGAAGGCGGCGGGCCCGACGGCGCTGAAGAACACCGTGAGGCTGGTGGCCTGGCCGCTGATCGCGCCGAGGTTGGCACGCCCGAACAGGCGCACCCATGCGATGTTCGAGATCATGCCCCAGAGCCCGCCGCCCACCCCCTGACCGAGTACGAGCAGCCAGTAGCCCGCTCGCGCCTCCAGAAGCCAGAGGCCGCCACAAGCGAGCAGAAAGGCGGCGAGCATGAGCAGGAGCCAGGGACGCAGGGACGTCCGGTCCGAGGCCCAGCTCGCGAGCATGTTCATGGTCGTGGACACCAGCGCCACGGGCAGGAAGTAGCCGAAGGCCTCCGCGGCATCGCGCCCGGCAGCAGCGAAGATCGACACCACGTGGAAGGTGATGGCGGTACCGAACATCGCATGCATGGCGAGGCCGAGACAGTAGATCCAGAACACGGGCGCGCGCCGCGCCGCGTCGAGCGAGACGCCGGTCACGGGCGCCGCATGCAGCGCAGGGACGTCTCCGTCGGGGCGCAGACCGCAGGGCTCGGGCGCATCGCGCGCGAGCACGAGGGCGAGCACGGCGAACAGCGGACCACAGACGCAGGCCAGCACGAGCAGCGCACCGCGCCAGTCGAAGACCGCGATGAGCAGCGCCAGCACCGGCGGCGCCAGCGAGAAGCCGAGCGAGACGAACACACCGCGCAGACCGGAGACGAGGCCCCGCCGGCGCTCGAACCAGCCGAGGAGAATGTTGCGCGACGCGCTCGTCAGCACGCCCTGTCCGAAGAAGCGCACGAAGAGGTAGCCGACGAGGATCAGCAGAAAGGCTCCGGCGCCACGCACGCCGCTGGGCAGCAGCGGGACGATACGGTCGAGGGCGGCGATCCAGAGCAACGTGAGCGCGAGCGCGAGGCTCGCGGCGACGATCAGCGCACGGCCGCCGATGCGGTCGTAGAGGCGACCCGCGCGCGTGAGGAAGAGCGAGGAGCCGATCGTGCCGAACATGTAGGCGAGGGAGAGCTGCGTTCGCGACAGGCCGAGGGCCGCCATGAGCGGCTCCGTGAACACCGCCATCCCCATGGTCTGACCCGGGATGCTCGCGAGGATGCCCAGCGTGGAGACCGCGAGCACGACCCAGCCGTAGAAGACCGGCACGCGCCTCGGCGCGAAGGGCCAGTCCGGGCCCGGTAGCAACCGGTTCACGAAGCGGCCCGGGGCTGCGTCAGCGTCGCAGATCGGGATCGGCAGCGGTGACGAAACGCTTGCAGAAGAGGATGCGCGTTTCCTGGATCGCCGACTTCTCCTCGACCCGCAGCACGTCGTAGTCGTTGGCGGCGAGGAAGGCGATCATGCGCTTGTGGCGATTGCGGGTCTTCACGTAGAGGATCTCGTAGCCCGCCTCGCGCACCCAGCGCTCCTGCGCATAGAGCAGCTGCTGCGCGACCCCACGACCTCGCCAGGGCTCGATCACACCACCCATCCAGCTGTACCAGCTGCCGTCGCGATAGCGGTCGTAGCCCGCCTTGAAGCCGACCAGCTCGTCGCCATGGGTCGCCAGCAGCACGAGGGAGCGAGGCTCCGCGAGGCGCGTCTCGTAGACCTCACGCCCGTAGCGATCGGCATCACCGCCGAATTCGCCGATGCGCTCGGCCACGGCCCAGGCCTCGGCCGGCGAGCCTTCACGAACGACGATTCCCTCGGGAGCGGTCTCACCGGCGACGGACATGGAAAGCAGGGCGTCCTTCGGAGGCATGCGCCTCAGTGGATGATGGGGGCGTCGTCCTCGTCACGGCGCGGGGCATTCCCTTCGTCGACGAAGCCTTCGTCTCCGAAGTCGTCGTCCTCGTCTTCCAGCTCGGCACTCTGCTCGACGGCGTAGCGCCGCGTGGAGACCCTGCCGTCCAGCACCTGCGGCAGCGCCTCGAGGAAACGCTCCATGTGATCGGTGTTGAAGTGCTCGGCGAGCGCTTCGGGCGTTTCCCACTCCTGGAAGAGCATGAGCGTGTTCGGATCAGAGAGTCCCACGAAGAACTCGTAGCTGATGCAGCCATCCTCGCGCCGGGATTCGTACTCCATCCAGCGGGCGAGATCGAGCGCCTGGTCACGTCGCTCGGATTTGATGGGAATGGTGCCGTGAACGATGATCATGTCCTTCGACCCTCTGGCGGTCGTCGGAACGATCATACACGGGCCCTCCGGGAGGGTCAGGCCGCGCCGATTCCCTCGGTCCGCATGCGGTCCGCGATCTCGGGCAGGATCGCCGGATCGTCGATCGTCGACGGTGGATCGACGGCTTCGCCGCGCGCGAGGCGACGCAGCGCCGTGCGCAGGATCTTGCCGGAGCGCGTCTTCGGCAGCCGTTCGACCACCAGCGCCCGCTTGAAGTTGGCGAAGGCACCGACGTCGGCGCGCACGCGCGCCACGAGTTCCTGTTCGAGGACCCCGGGCTCGGCATTGACGCCGTCCTTCAGCAGCACGAGGCCGATCGGCACCTCGCCCCGGTCCGCGTCCGGCACGCCGATCACCGCGCACTCGGCGACGGCGGGATGCCCCGCCACCACTTCCTCGATCTCGCCGGTCGACAGGCGATGGCCCGCGACGTTGATGACGTCGTCGGTGCGACCCATGACGTGCACATACCCGTCGTCGTCGCGATAACCGCCGTCACCCGTGTGGTAGTAGCCGGGAAAACGCTCGAGATAGGCGGCCCGGAAGCGCGCGTCGTCACCCCAGACGCCGGGCAGCGTCCCCGGCGGCAGCGGCAGCTTCAGCACCAGATGCCCCGTTTCCTCGGCGTCGACCTCGCCGCCGTGGTCGTCGAGGACGCGGAGGTCGTAACCCGGCATGGGCACACCGGCGGAGCCCGCCCGCGTATCCAGCAGTTCGATGCCCGCGGGAATCGCGCACACGGGCCAGCCCGTCTCGGTCTGCCACCAGTGGTCGATGACCGGTATGCCGAGGATCTTCTCGAGCCAGTGCAGCGTCGGCGGATCGCAGCGCTCACCGGCGACGAACAGACGCTCGAGACAGGAGAGATCGTGAGGCGCCTTCAATGCTGCCTCCGGATCTTCCTTGCGTACGGCCCGGAAGGCCGTCGGCGCGACGAAGAAGGTCTTCACCCGGTGTTCGGCGATCACGCGCCAGAACGCTCCGGCATCCGGCGTCCGCACGGGCTTGCCCTCGTAGAGCACGGCCGTGCAACCGGCGAGCAAGGGGCCGTAGACGATGTAGGAATGCCCGACGACCCAGCCGACGTCGGAGGCGGCCCAGAACACGTCGCCGGCACCGACGCCGTAGATGCTGGCCATGGAGTCGGCGAGGGCGACCGCATGGCCGCCGTGGTCGCGCAGGACCCCCTTCGGGCGGCCCGTGGTCCCGGACGTGTAGAGGATGTAGAGGGGGTCCGTGGCGGCGACGGGCACCGCCGGGACCGGCTCGGACGCCGCCTCGAGCGCGTCCCAGTCGTGATCGCGCCCGGCCACGATCGCCGCCGGATGCCGCGCGCGCTGGAGCATGACCACTGCACCCGGCGGCACCCGCGAGAGCCGCAGCGCCTCGTTGACCAGCGGCGCGTAGGGGATGACCTTGTCGAATTCGATGCCGCAGGAGGCGGTGACGAGCACCTTCGGGCGCGCGTCGTCGATGCGCAGGGCCAGCTCGCGGGCCGCAAAGCCGCCGAAGACCACGGAATGCACTGCGCCGAGGCGCGCGCAGGCGAGCATGGCGACGGCAGCTTCCGGGACCATGGGCATGTAGATCACGACGCGATCGCCGCGCTCCACGCCGAGGCCACGCAGGGCTCCCGCCATGCGGGCCACACGCTCGGTGAGCTCGGAGAAGGTGAAGCGTCGGATGGTGCCCGTGACCGGCGAATCGAAGATCAGCGCGACGTCGTCGCCGCGTCCGGCCTCGACGTGCGCGTCGAGGCAGAGCCAGCCGGGGTTGAGGACGCCGTCCGGAAACCAGCGTGCCGTACCCGCGTCGCCGGCCTCGAAGGCTCGCGTCGGGGCTTCGAACCAGGCCAGGCGGGCCGCGCGCTCGAGCCAGTAGGCCGACGGGTCGTCGAGCGAACGCCGATACAGGTCGCCGTAGCGCACGCGATCAGCGGACCCGACGCCGCGCCGCACGGCGCATGAGCTTCTTCAGCTCCGCCTCCGAAGGACGCGCGCCGAGCAGTTCCTTCCAGGCCTTCGAGCGCTTGTTGATCTTCTTGTGCTCGGCATAGAAATCCACCGCCTTCTGCCATGCACCCTCGAGACCGTGGAGATTGATGGACACGGTCGTGTTGACGATCTTGTCCTCGAGCGTGGACATGATCCCGATCTGGAACACGGGCGTGCGCGTGCCGCTCTTCTCGGTCTTCATGCGAAAGAGGATGCCCCGGACGCGGCCGTCGCCGTCGACGTGGACCTCACGCGCCGCTTTCTCGCGGACCTGACGCTGCTGCCGGGCGAGTTCCTCGTCGCGGGCTTCCGCCTGCGCCTTGATCTCCGCCCGGCGCGCGCCACGGATGCGCTTGCCGTTCTCCTTGAGGGAGAAGTATTCCTGAAAGGTCTTGCCCGCGATCTGTCGACGTACCCTGAAACCGTGAAAGCGCGGCGTATCCAGCAGTTCTACGCTCATCTCCGGAGCTCCCCTGCGAGTCGTGTCTCTCCTTCTCCCGACTTCCGCCGTGATGCGGCGCTCCCCGACGCCGGATCAGGCCGTAGCGACCGCGCCCGCCGCGGTGAGGTCCGCGATCTCCTCGGCGCTGAAACCGAAATCCTCCAGAACCCCGGTCGAATCCGCGCCCGGCGCCGGGGCGGGGCCGCGGACCTCGGCGGGGGTACGACTGAAGCGCGGCGCCGGCGCCGGCTGCGTGATGCCGTCGACGTCGACGAACGTGCCCCGGGCAGCGTTGTGCGGGTGCGCGGGCGCCTCGAAGATCGAGAGCACCGGCGCAAAGCACACGTCCGTGCCTTCCATGATGCTGCACCACTCGTCGCGCGTCTTCGTGCGGAAGACTTCCGCGAGCTTCGCCTTCAGCTGCGGCCACCGGGTCGCGTCCATCTGCGGCGCGAAGGTCTCGGCATCGAGGCCCGCCTTCTCGACCAGCAGGGCGTAGAACTGCGGCTCGATGGAACCGATGCAGACGTAGCGGCCATCCGCGGTCTCGTAGGTGTCGTAGAAGTGCGCTCCGCCGTCGAGGAGATTCGTGCCACGGTTGTCCGTGAATCCGCCCTGGGCGGCGAAGGAGAAGAACATGGCCATGAGCGAGGCCGCACCGTCGACCATGGCCGCGTCCACTACCTGGCCTTCGCCGGAGCGCTGCGCCTCCAGCAGAGCACAGACCATGCCGAAGGCGAGCAGCATGCCGCCGCCGCCGAAGTCACCGACCAGGTTGAGCGGCGGGACCGGTCGCTCGCCGGCCCGGCCGATGGCGTGCAGGGCGCCCGAGAGGCCGATGTAGTTGATGTCGTGGCCGGCTGCCTGGGCCATGGGGCCGTCCTGCCCCCAGCCGGTCATGCGGCCATAGACGAGCTTCCCGTTGCGTGCGAGGCAGTCGTCGGGGCCGAGCCCGAGGCGTTCCGTGACGCCCGGGCGAAAGCCTTCGAAGAGGCCATCGGCACTCTCCACGAGGCGCAGGACCGTCTCGACGCCCTTCGGGTTCTTCAGATCCACGGCGATGGAGCGGCGGTTGCGGACGAGCACGTCCTTCGGTGCGGGCCGGCCGGGCGCAGCGCGCTCGACGCGTATCACCTCCGCGCCCATGTCGGAGAGCATCATGCCGCAGAAGGGACCGGGCCCGATGCCCGCGAGTTCGATGATCCGGATACCGGCCAGTGGCCCCACTGCGCTCCCCCTCTGGTGCACCGCCGTACGCGGACGTCGGATACTAGGGAACCTCGGAACAGCTCGTCCACTCCTCTGCGGTTCCCTGCCTGCTGGCCCTCGTCCGGCGACGATCGCGCAGGACCGCGACGAGGCACAGACGAGCAAGGTGAGCCGCGATCGAGAGCGATGAGCGAAGACGCCCGCCAGCGGAAGATCATCCACTGCGACTGCGACTGCTTCTACGCCGCCGTGGAGGTACGCGACCGGCCCGAACTCGCCGGCCGCCCCGTCGCGGTCGGCGGCACGCCCGACGGCCGCGGCGTCGTGGCCACCTGCAACTACGAGGCACGCCGCTTCGGTGTCCACTCCGCCATGCCCGCCGGCCGCGCCCTGCGCCTGTGTCCGGATCTGGTCCTGTTGCGCACGGACATGGAGAAGTACCGCGAGGTCTCGCACGGCGTGCACGGCATCTTCCGCCGCTTCACGGACGTGATCGAACCGCTGTCGCTGGACGAGGCCTACCTCGACGTGAGCGACGCGGAGCTGCTGCACGGCAGCGGCACGCTGATCGCGAAGGCCATCCGCGGCGCCGTGAAGCGCGAACTCGGCATCACGATCTCCGCCGGCGTCGCACCGAACAAGTTCCTCGCCAAGATCGCCAGCGACTGGAACAAGCCCGACGGACTCTTCGTGATCCGTCCGGAGGAAGTGTCCGACTTCGTGCTCCGCCTGCCCGTGGACCGGATCCACGGCGTCGGCCCGAAGACCGCGGCGAAGCTGCACGAGCGCGGCATCCGCACCTGCGCCGACCTGCAGCGTTTCGAGAAATACCAGCTCGTCGAGCACTTCGGCGTCTTCGGCCAGCGTCTGCACGATCTCGCACGCGGCATCGACGAGCGCGAGGTGAAGGCCCGCACGCGCCGCAAGTCCGTTTCCGTGGAGCGCACCTTCCCGCAGGACATCGAGTCCGTCGACGGCTGCCGACGCATGCTGCGCGAGCTGTTCGCGCGCCTCGAGGAACGCCTGGCGCGCGTCGACCCCGACGAACGCGTCGCGCGCTGCTTCGTGAAGGTGCGCTTCGACGACTTCACCACCACCACGGCCGAACAGCCGGCGGCGAGCCCCGAGGCAGAGGTGTTCGACGCGCTGCTGGAGACGGCCTGGCAGCGCGGCGAGCGGCCCGTGCGCCTGCTGGGCCTCGGTGTCGGCTATCGCAGTCACCGCGCTCCGGCGGAGCAGCTGCCGTTGTTCGCGGAAGCGCCGGAGACCTGAACCGGACCCTGGAGGTGGCCGCCGCTCAGGCGACGCGACCGGACGCGGCGTCCTCGCCGGCCTCGGGCGTGAAGGCCGCGTTCGCGAACTGCAGTTCCGCGAGCCGCGCATAGAGCGGACTGCCCTGGAGCAGCTCGCCGTGCGTGCCGGCGGCGACGATGCGGCCGCGCTCGAGGACCAGGATCCGATCGGCGCCGACGACGGTGGCGAGGCGATGGGCGATCACCAGCGTGGTCCGGCCCACGGCGAGGCGCGCGATGGCCTGCTGCACCTTGTGCTCGCTTTCCGCGTCGAGGGAACTGGTGGCCTCGTCGAGGAGCAGGATGCGCGGGTCGCAGAGCAGCGCGCGAGCGATGGAGATGCGTTGCCGCTGGCCACCGGACAGGCGCACGCCCCCTTCGCCGAGTTCCGTTTCGTAGCCGTCGGGCAGCGCGTCGACGAACTCGGCTGCGAAGGCGGCGTCGGCGGCCGCCTGCACTTCGGCGTCGCTGGCCGCCGGCGCTCCGTAGCGGATGTTCTCCGCCACCGTGCCCGTGAACAGGACCGGATCCTGGGACACGAGCGCGATCTGCCCGCGCAGCTCCGCGAGGGCGAGCGCACGCACGTCGATGCCGTCGAGCGTGATGCGCCCCGCGGCCGGATCATGGAACCGCAGCAGCAGATCGAAGAGCGTCGACTTGCCGGCCCCGCTCGGCCCCACGAGGGCCACCTGCTCACCGAGACGGATCTCGACGCTGACATCGTCGAGGGCACGCGTATCGGGGCGCGTGGGATAGGAGAAGGAAAGGCGCTCGATCGCGAGCGCACCACGCACGGGCCGCGGCAGCGGGGTCGGAGGATCGGCCTCGGGCAGCGCCGAGCGCGCGGCGAGCAGTTCCATCAGGCGCTCCATGGCGCCCGCGGCGCGCTGGAGATCACTGTAGACCTCGCTGATCGCGCCCACGGAGCCGGCGACGATGAAGGCATAGAAGATGAAGGCGGTCAGCTCCCCGGCCGTGGTGCGGCCCGAGAGCACGTCCTGGCCACCGACCCAGAGCATGCCGGCGATGGCGCCGAGCACGAGCAGCATCACCACCGTGACCAGTACCGCGCGCTGGAAGATGCGCCGCACGGCGATGCCGAAGGCCGCCTCCACGTGGGCACCGAAGCGTCGGACGTCCTCCGCCTCGTGGCTGTAGGCCTGCACGGTCTTGATCTGCCGGAGCGCCTCGGAGACGTAGCTGCCGACGTTGGCGATGGAATCCTGACTCGAGCGGGACAGGGCACGCACCCGGCGCCCGAAGAGGATCAGCGGCAGCATCACGCAGGGCGCCGCGACGATCACGAACACGGACAGGCGCGGATTGGTCACGAACAGCAGGATGACGCCGCCGAGAAACATGAGCGCGTTGCGCAGCGCGATGGACACGGACGAGCCGATCACCGTCTGCAGCAGCGTCGTGTCCGTGGTGATGCGCGTGGCGATCTCGCTCGCGTGATTCGCCTCGAAGAAGCTCGGGTGAAGCTTCACGACATGGTCGAAGACGGCGCGACGGAGATCCGCGGCCACCCGCTCGCCGACCCAGGAGACGAGGTAGAAGCGCACGAAGGTCCCGGCGGCGAGGAGTGCGACCATGACGGCGAACACGCCGATGCTGCGCACGAGCAGGGCCTCCGTGCCCTCGGCGAAACCCTGATCGATGAGCAGGCGGATCCCCTGGCCCACGGACAGGGTCACGCCGGCGGTCAGCACGAGTGCGATACTCGCGCCGATCACCCGCCACTTGTAGGGTGCGAGGAATCCGAGCGCGGGGCGCAGCAGTCTGAGATCGCGGCGCTTGCCGCGTTCGGGCAGTTCGTCCTGCATCGATGAGGCCGCCGGCATGATCGGTCGCCGATTGTCTCACGGGAGCCGACCTTGAATCAGGAAGACACCGGACAGAGAGTGCTCGAGCTGGGGCCCGAGGACGCGGACGCGACACTGATCCTCCTGCACGGTCTCGGCGCGGACGCCGACGATCTCGCACCCGTGGCCCAGTACCTCGACCTGCCCGAGACCCTGCGCCTGCGCATCGTGCTGCCCGACGCGCCGGTGCGGCCGATCACGGTGAACGGCGGCATGCGCATGCGCGCCTGGTACGACATCTCCCCGGAAACCGGCCTCGACTCGGGCCGCGAGGAGATCGACGCCTCCGTTGCCTCGGCGAAAGCGCTCGTCGCGCGTGAAGCAGAACGCGGCGTGCCGCCGGCGCGCATCGTCGTGGGCGGGTTCTCCCAGGGCGGGGTCATCGCCCTCGAGACCGGCCTCGGCCACGACGAACGCCTCGCGGGCATCGTCGCCCTCTCGACCTACCTCCACGACCCCGACCACGTGACGGAGCGGGTCTCGCTCGTCAACGCGGAGGCGGAGATCTTCATGGCGCACGGCCGCAGCGATCCCATGATCCCGATCCAGCGCGCGGCCACCTCCCGCACCCTGCTCGAACAGCTCGGCTACCGCGTCCGCTGGCGCGAGTACGTCATGGGTCACGAACTGTGCATGGACGAGCTCCGCGACCTTTCCGCCTGGCTCGGCGAGCGGCTAGGCTGAGGCGACGGCAGGTTTTTCGACAGGCGCGTACGAGGATAGACTCGCGCCGGGCAGAAGGGACGTGCAATGGACTCCGAAAATCCGGACCTCGCGTGGGATCTCGACAACTTCGGGAATCGCGCCCGCGCCACCGAGTTCGTGAAGGTGTTCGAGCACACGCTCTGCGTGTATTCCGGCGCCGTGGAACAGCTGTACTCGAACTACGACATCTACTACCCGGAAGAGGAAGGCCGCAAGCTCGTCATCCTGCCGGACCCCACGGCCTACCACGACACCTTCTTCAACATCACCCCCGACGCCGTGCTCGAGACGGGGCTCTACATCATCCCCGGCAAGCTCCTGAACAAGCAGGGACTCTTCCTCACCAACCTGCTCAAGGATCGCACCATGGGCCCTCGCCAGATTCCCTTCGAGGCGGGCACGCGGACGATCATGAAGAAGCGCCCCACGGACGACCCCTTCCTGCCGGTGCTGGTGAAGGGCGATCTGCGCGAACTCGAGGATCAGTGGCCGGTGCTGCACCTTCACCGCATCAAGGTCTCGGCCCTGGAGACGCGGTCCGCGCTCGAGCGCAAGGACATCCAGGACGTCATCACGGACAAGCTCGAGCAGCTCTTCGAGGTGGCCCGGGGCTGATCGCCCCATGACCGCCCCCCGACGACACGCGCTCGGCACGTCGGTCCTCGTCGGACTGTTCCTCGCCGCTGCCCTGCTGCCGACTCTGCAGCAGCAGGGCACGCTGCGCATCGACGCCATGTTCGGCCGCGCCCTCGCCACCTTCGCCGCCGCCCGCGCGCTCGACGGCGCGATCAGTGTCGTGCAGGGTACGGAAGTCGCCCTGCAGCCGGCCGGGGTCGGCGTCACGCTCACCGTCGGGCAGGTGCTCGACCCGCTCGACGACCTCGTCGAACGCTTCTCCTGGGTCATGCTCGCCGCCACGGCGGCGCTGGGTACGCAGCGCGTACTGCTCGAGGCCACCACCGCGACGCCCCTGACCCTGCTGCTCGTGGTCGCAGCCCTCGCCACGGTGCTGCGCGCCTGGTGGCCGGCCCTCGCCCGCG
>JAZBPO010000376.1:0-5120 GCA_036351675.1 Pseudomonadales bacterium | reverse complement strand
CTGCTCGGCGACGAAGATGACGACGCGGCGGCGCTGCCGGAGCTGGACGAGGCGCCACTCGAACTGCTCGGTGACGAGGACGAATCGGTTGTCTCGCCGACGAAGGCGGACGACGCGCCGCTCGTCCTGCTCGGCGACGAAGATGACGATGCGGCGGCGCTGCCGGAGCTGGAGGAGGCGCCACTCGAACTGCTCGGTGACGAGGAAGAACCGCTTGCCGCGCCGACGGAGGCGGACGACGCGCCACGCGTCCTGCTCGGCGACGAAGATGACGACGCGGCGGCGCTGCCGGAGCTGGACGAGGCGCCACTCGAACTGCTCGGTGACGAGGAGGATGCCGCTGCGGCCCTGCATGAGGCGGACGACGCCTCGCTCGTGCTCGAGCACGCCGCCGAGTCAGCCACGTTCGCCGAACTCGAGACGACCGCAAGCGCCGAAGCGCCTGCCGGTCGTCGACGTACAGCCGACGCTCAGGTCGCGCTTCCATCCGGGGCCGAGGAGCCGGCCATCGCGGATTCCGTCGAAGCGGACTCGCACGCAGGCACGGTCGTCGCCGACCCGGACTTCGATCTGGAGCTGGACGACGACGAACTCGAATCGCTGCTCGACGACGTCCAGGACGGCGGGGTGTCGCCGGAACTGGCAGCGGCCGTCGAGTCCGACGACGCGACGATGGGCGCGAGCGACGCCGTCGCGCCGGTCCGTGACGAGGGCGACGATCAAGCGTCTGCCGCGACGGCTTGCCAGGTCCCGGTGCCGGGACGGAGCGCATCTCCTGGCGAGGAGGCGTCGCCCGGCTTCCTCGAGATTCGACCCCGCCGCGGCCGGGAGCAGCTGCCGACGCTCGTGATCGTCGAGTCCGCCGAGCCGACGGAGCCTGCGGCGCTCGCCGATGCCGCCTCGGCCCTGCTCGCGCGCGATGCGGCGCCGCAGCGCATCGCCTTCCGGATCGCGTCCGATCACGTCGTTGACGAGACCGTGGACGAGATCGTCGAACGCTTCCGGGCCGCAGGCCAGGATCCGACGCACCTCTGCGTCCTCGTCGATGCCGCGCTCGCGGAGGCGGATGTGGCACGCGTGCGCGGCTTCGGCCGCGCGCTCGGCCAGGCGGGTATCGGCCTCGGGCTCTGCGCCGCGGAGCCGCGCAATCGTGTGCCCGTGATGGTCCGCATGACCGCGAGCAGGCTCGTGCGTTTCGATCCGGATGCGATCGATGCACTCGTCGCGACCGACGAGGGGATCCTGGAACTCGCGCGCATCACGAAAGTGGTGCGGGAACGAGGAGCCGAAGTGCTGCTCGCGACCGGAGACGCCGACGGTCGCGCGCAGCTCCTCGCCGGCCAGGCAGCCGGCCTGCGTTGGGAGTATCTGGAGGCGCCGGCAGCCGGCTGATCAGCCTTCGGCCGTACGCGCCTCGAGGGCGAGGGCCGTCCCCCGGGTCCTGGCGACGCGACGTCGTCGCAGGGGCGCCTGCACGAGCCGCCGCCAGGCGAGCGAGAGTCCGGTCCAGACCAGGAAAACGCAGCCGAGCGATGCGAGGCCCGCCACGGTCTGGCCGCCAAAGCCGAAGAGCTCTCCCGTGTGCAGGAAACGATTCACCGAGCGTGCCCAGGCGTAGGCGTCGTCGCCGTTCCTCGGAGCCAGGGATTCCACGACGCCCGTCCTGCGGTCGAGGATCATGACGTCCTGGTGCTGGATCTGCGCGCCATTGCCGCTGTCGATGGTGACTTCGAGCTGCGTCGCGCCGGGTGCCGGCAGCGTGACCGTGATCCGGCGCCAGTCGCCCGCCTCGGCCGCCGCGCGCTGGAGCAGCGTCTCCAGCGGCAGGGCATCCCGGAGCGCCGTGGCCGCCGGGGCAGGGTCGTCGGTGGCGGAGGACTCCGGCGCGGGCGCCTGCGCGCCGGACAACCAGCGCAGCGTGTCGCGCGCCCAGTCGTAGTGGAACACCGTGCCCGTGGCGGCGATAAGAATCAGCGGGACGAGGCACCAGATGCCGATGACATGGTGCCAGGCCCAGTCGCGCGCTTTCGCCGTCGGATAGCTGCGCGCGAACAGGAGCTGGCGTGCGAGCAGCGCGCGCTTCCACAGCGGTGGCAGCCAGATCACGAACCCGGTCACGAGGATGAAGAGGAAGACGATGTTGGCGACGCCGGTGATCTGCCGCGCCACACGGCGCGCGTCGCCCTCGAGGGCGATCCAGCGGTGCAGGCCCGTCACGAAGGAGAAGAAGGCATGGAGGCGCGGCGCGGCTTCAGCGACCTCGGCGCCGGTCCAGGGATCCACGGCGATCCGCTGCCTGCGGCCGGCGCTGATCTCGACGGGCGCGGCCGGCTCCCTGCGCACGGCGACGCGCTGCGGCTCGAAGGTCGCGCTGCGCGCGTCCGCGAGCAGTGCGTCGAGCGATCGTCGCTCCGCGCCGGCAGGCGGATCGGGCCAGCTCGCGGCCTCCGCGGCGCCGAGGATCTGGCGCTCGTAGGTCAGCACCACGCCCGTGGCGCCGAGCAGGAGAATCACGACGCCAGCGGCGCAGCCTGCGACGAGGTGGGTCCAGAAGACCGCGCGGCGGAGGTGCAGCCAGAGCTGCCGCGCCGACGAGGCGCGGCGCGGCGCATGCGAGTCGCTGTTCGGGGACATGGTGATGCGTTCCTGGCGAGATGAGGCGAGACGTTCCGAGAACGATTCGCATTCTTGTCTCGTGCCAGGGTCGGGTCAACTGGCGTGCAAGCGCCGGAAACGAAAAAGGGCCCCGTTCGGGGCCCTTCCGTGAGACCGAGCGGAGCCGGTCCCTTCGATCGCGAGGATCGGATCGGAATCAGAGGCGCGACGCTTCCGTCGAACCAACGTCCATATCCAGAACCTGGTTCCGCTCTCGGGAAATCTCACTAGACACTGGATCACCTCCTTTACTATCCGCCAGACACGCCCCGGATCATGCAGCAGTCCGCGCATGATGCAAAGCCCGGGATGTCGGACCGTTCCTCCCGGGCGGGCGCTTCCCCGAGGGGCGGCGGGAGGCGTGGCCCTCGTGGGACAATCGCCGCCGGCGAAGGCGACGGTGCGTTCGCCGAGAACACGGGCGCGGGTCGAGGTACGGCAATGGGCGGTGAGCCCGGCAGAGGGTCGAGTGGCCGGGCACCGCGCGCCTGGCTCTGCTACGAGTTCGGCGAGGATCGGGCACTCCGGACGGAGACGGCCTGGCTCTCGCAGATGGGCGTGCGCTACCGCCGCCGCGGCGCCGCGGGCTCGGCGGCGAAGGCGCTCGAGCGCAGCCGGCAGTGCGCCTACCTGCTCTTCTACGTCACGCCGAACTCCGCTGTCGCCGAGGGCTGCCACGAAGAGATCGCCCGCGCCCGTGCGGATGGCAGGGCGGTGGTCGCCGTGGAGCTCGAACCGGTCGAGTGGCCTGCCCGGCTCCACGGTCTGCTGCGCGAAGCGACGGTGCTGCGGCGCCACGCGCTCCCGGAACCGGAGTTCCGGCGCGTCCTCTACGCCGCGCTCGGGGCCGCAGCCGCTGCGGCGCCCCCACCGGTCGCGCGGCCCTCGCGGCCCGGCGGGAGCCTCGGCGCACTCCTCGCGGGCGGCTCCGTCGCGGTGCTCGCGCTGTTCGGCGGCGCCTGGACGGCACAGCAGCTGCGCGGCGAACCCGTGCGTGTACCCGAGCCTTCGCAGCTGGAGCCGGGTGTCGGCCACGGCCTGTCCCTCGACGAACTCCGCCGGCCGCGGGACGCGAGCCGGCGCCAGGGTGATCGGGCCCCGGGGCTGCGCTTCCTCGGCAACTTCTTTCCGCAGCAGCGCATCGATCTGGCGCTGCAGGACGCGCCGCTCCAGGAGGCGCTCGTCGCCATCGCCCGGCAGGTCGACCTGAAGCTCGTGGCGCTCGGGCGCATCGACGGACGCGTCAGCACGGAAGTGAAGGGAACACCCTGGTACGAGGTGCTCGACGCGCTCGCCCGTCAGCACGCGCTGGCGGTGCAGGTTACGGAGGATGCGATCTACGTCGCGCCGCTCCGCGACCCCGGAGCGGACGGCTGACCCGGGCCGTACTTCCAGCGATTGCGGGACCACAGGAAGGCGCCGATCAGACCACCGGCGAGATGGAAGCCGACGAAGGCCTCGAGGACGCTCGCGAAGTTCATGGTCCGCGGGTCGGCGAGGTTGAACGCGTGCGCCAGCAGGCAGTTCAGGCCGAACAGCCAGGCTCCGTAGCGCTGTGCGCCGCGTGTGACGGTGTAGGCGACGAAGCCGAGGTCGGCGTCCTCGCGCCAGGCCTCGGCTTCGAGTGCCTCGATGCGTGCGAGGGTCTGCCGGACCCTCTCGGCGTGGGACATGGTGCCTGCTCGTGGAACGCCCGCGTGCGGACGCGAGTCTCGGCCACCGACGCGGGCCCGTCCAGCGATTGGGATTCCGCCGGAATCCGTGCCAGTCTCCGAGCTGGGCCTGTAGAGAGGGAGCCGCAGGTACGGCTCCCCGGCCCGGTATGCGATGCGGGTGGCCCCGTCGTCTGCGCGGCGCGCGGGCGGCGTGACCCGAAGGTCGCCGAGACCGGGCAGCCGGACGGTGTGGGGACACCGCCGGCCAGGTGACGAGGCCGGGCGCGCCTGCGACCCGGCGCGGGCGATACCGGGGAGGAAACGCCATGAGTCGCATCATCGAACTGAACCGTCGGGGATTTCTCGTGGGCGCGGGCAGCGCCGCGCTCGGCAGCGCACTCGGAGGCGCTTCCCTGCCTGCAGCGGCGCGGGCACCTGGCGCTGCGCTGGTCGATCTCGACGAGCGCTACGAGCGCATCGGCAGCAACTGCTACAAGTGGGACAAGCAGATCGAGCGCTTCGGCGAGGAGCATTTCCGTATCGGCATGGGCGTGGCCGACATGGACTTCCGCTGCGCGCCCTGCATCACCGACGCGTTGCAGGCGCGCGTCGAGCACGAGAACTGGGGCTACATGCACAACCAGGACTCGCTCAAGGACGCGATCGTCACCTGGAACCGGGAGCGCCACGGCGTCGAGGTCGACCCGGCCACGATCCAGATCGCCGCGGGCGTGCATCCCGGCCTCATCGCCGCGCTCCACGCGCTGGCGCCGCCCGGCACCAAGGTACTCATGAACACGCCGACCTACT
>JAZBPO010000375.1:0-14399 GCA_036351675.1 Pseudomonadales bacterium | reverse complement strand
TAGCAGGCGATGCCGAGGGTCTGGCGAGCGTCGCGGTCGAGGCCGTCCGCGGGGGCCGTGATCACGAAGCCGCCCTTCGCCCCCTGCGGGACGATCACCGCGTTCTTCACCTGCTGCGCCTTCACGAGGCCGAGCACCTCCGTCCGGTAGTCCTCGATACGGTCGGACCAGCGCAGGCCCCCGCGGGCGATGGGGCCGGAGCGCAGATGGATGCCCTCCATGTCCGGCGCACAGACGAAGATCTCGAAGGGCAGGGCCGGCTTCGGTACGCCGGCGAGGCGGCCGGAGGCGAGCTTGAAGGAGAGATGACGCATCGGCGCACCGCTCGCGTCGCGACGATAGAAGTTGGTGCGCAGCGTGACGTCCACGAGATCGAGGTAGAAGCGCAGGATGCGGTCCTCGTTCAGGGACGGGATCGCCTCCAGCGCCTCGAGGATCTCGCCACGGACGATCTCGCCGCGCGCACCGTCCCGGGCCGGGTCGTGGCGTTCGTGGAAGTACTCGACGAGCAGGCGCGTGATCCCGCTGTGTCGCTCGAGTGTGTCGGCGATGAAGCCCTGCCCGAGCGGATAGCGGATCTGCTTCATCCAGCGCGCATAGGCCCGGAGCACGGCCACTTCGCGCCAGTCGATGCCCGTGGCGAGCACCAGGCGATTGAAGGTGTCGTTGGCCGTGTCGCCCGTCCAGACGCGCATGAACGCGTCCTCGAAATGGTCGCCGACGTCGGCGAGATTCAGGGGCTGGTCGTGCTCGAGGGTGAAGTCGTAGATGGACCGCACGGCGACGACGCCGTCGCGGCGATGGACCGTGAAGGGACGCTGGCCCTGCACGCGTACGCCGAGGTTCTCGAGGAGCGGCAGGAGATCCGAGAGCGGCAGCATGGCGCCCGCGTGATAGACCTTCAGGCGCAGACGCGTCGGGCTGTCCTCCGCGTGCCGGTACAGGCGCATGACGAGATCACCCTCGCGCGCGAGGCGCTCCAGGTGGCCGATGTCGTAGACGGCCATGCGCGCGTCGAAGCGCTCCCGGTAGCCGGGGCCGAAGGCGTGCTTGTAGTGGTGCAGCAGGTTCCGCGCACGCGTCTCGCCGTACTCGGCCACGAGTGCATCGCGCAGATCGTCGTCCCAGCTCCGGGCGAGGGCGCGCACCCGCCGCTCGATGCGCTGCGGATCCCAGTCGACGCGCACGGAGGGGTCCACGCGGAGCACGAAGTGCGTACGGATCAGCACCGACTCGGAGAAGTAGGACGTGAACTCCGAATCGGACGCACCGAGTTCCTCGACGAGGACGTCCTGCACCGCCTCGCGCAGCGCCGTGGTGTAGAACTCGCGCGGCGTGTACACGAGGCACGAGAAGAACATGCCGTAGCGATCCTCGCGGACGAAGACCTGCAGGTGGCTGCGTTCGTGGTTGTGCGTGATGCGCAGCGCCGTCTCGAACAGTTCCTCCGCCGTGGCCTGGAACAGCTCGTCGCGCGGATAGGTCGCGAGTACCTGTCGCAGCACCTTGCCGTCGAAACCGTGAGGTGCGAAGCCGGAGGCGTCGACCACGGCCTGCACGCGGCGACGCAGCACGGGCATGCGCCAGGGCGACTCCATGTAGACGTTCGAGGTGTACAGCCCCGTGACGCCGCATTCGCCGACGACGCGTCCGTCCGCGTCGAAGCGCTTCACGGCGATGTAGTCGGGCCAGGCGGGTCGGTGCACCCGCGAGCGCGTCCCGCCCTTGGAGAACTGCAGCACGCGTGGTTCGAGGATGAACGCGCGGGTCGCCTCCGCCATGTCGCCGAGACGCCGTGGGCTCGCGCGGCGCGGGCGCCGCGCGATGACGCCGAGTTCGCTCCCCTCCACCTGCCGCACGATGCGATCGTCGCCCTCTCCTTCCAGCGTGAATTCCCGGTAGCCGAGGAAGGTGAAGTTGTCCTCCAGCAACCAGGCGAGGAAGGCGCGGCTCTCCTCGAGCTCATCCGGCTCCAGCTCGGCCGCGCAGTGGCCGAGTTCCTCCAGCAGACCCGCCACGCGCTCGCGCATGGGCCGGAAATCGCGCACCACGGTGCGCACGTCGGCCAGCGTCTCGAGCAGATCGTCGCGAAAGGCATCGAACTCCTGCGGATCGAGGCGATCGATCTCCGCGTGGATCAGGACCTCGGCGTCCGCCTCGTCTCCCTCGAGGTCGAGCAGCTGGCCGCCTGCGTCGCGCCGTGGACGCACGACGACGTTGTGCATCATGTGCAGCGTCAGATCGCGGCGGGCCAGCGCCATGAGGAAGGAGTCGACGATGAACGGTGCGTCCGGATGGCGGATCTGGGCGATCGTGTGCGTCGACACCCAACCGTCCGCGTCCAGCGACGGATTCAGGATGCGCACCGCGCACGCCTCTTCCTTCTGCCCCTGGCAGAGGTGCCAGGCCGACAGGAGCGCGCCGTAGACGTCCTCCGGGTTGCGCCCGGCCAGATCCTCCTCCTGGGTCCATGCGTGAAAGGTCCTGGCGAAGGCGAGCAGGCGCCGTGCCTCGTCGCCTTCGAGGTGCGTGCGGATCAGGGTCTCGAGCCGCCCGAGGGCGCTACCCTCCTGCGTAGGATCGGCGGCGGCCATGGTCTCTCCCTCCAGGGCGTCGCGGGTGCAGCCGCGATTATGGGCGTGGGCGCGGACGCGGAGAAGGGAGCACCGCGCTTCGCTCCGGCCTCCGGCCCCGCCGGTCGCGGGCGAGATGCCCGTCCTGCGTCCACGGCAGGCGTCGGCCGCTGCGGGGGGCGGTCTCCGGCCGCGTGCGCGGCCATGCGGCGCGGGGCGCGTGCGTCCTCCGGCGCCCCTCGCTACAGTCGCCGCTGACCTTCAGCGACCGGAAGTTCTCATGCGAAGCACTGCCCTCCTCGCCGTCCTCCTCGTCACCGGCTGCGCAGAGCAGGCATCCGCGCCGGCGCCGGAACCCGCCCCGCCACCGGCAGAGACCTCGGGTCCGGGCGAGGGCATGGTCAACACCGCCAACCCGCACGCGACCGCCGCCGGCGTGGCCATGCTCGAACGAGGCGGCAGCGCGGTCGATGCGGCCATCGCGGCGCACGCGGTGCTCGGGCTCGTGGAGCCGCAGAGCTCAGGGCTCGGCGGTGGCGGCTTCATGCTCGTGCACGATGCGGAGACGGGCCTGCGCGAGGTGGTGGACGGTCGCGAGACGGCGCCCGCCGGCGCCTTCCCCGAGATGTTCATGACCGACGACGGCACCGCGCTGTCCCATTCCGAGCGCGTCCAGAGTGGGCACGCCGTGGGTGTCCCGGGCGCTGTGGCTCTGTACTGGACGGCCCATCAGCGCCACGGAGTCCTGCCCTGGGCCGAACTGTTCCGCCCGGCCATCGGGCTCGCCGAGGACGGCTTCGAGGTCTCGCAGCGCATGCACGACTCGCTCGTGCGCATCGCCGGCTACACGGACATCGAGGACAACCCGGACACGGGCGCGTACTTCTATCCCGGTGGCGAAGCCCTGCCCGTGGGTCATCTGCTGAGGAACCCGGAGTACGCGGCGACACTCCGCGGCGTGGTCGAGCGCGGCCCGGAGGCCTTCTACGAGGGCCCCGTGGCCGAGGCGATCGTCGCGCGTGCGCAGCAGGAACCGCGCGGCAGTACCATGACGCTCGAGGACATCGGCGGCTACGAGGCGAAGGTGCGCCCGGCCGTCTGCGGCCGCTATCGCGACTACGAGGTCTGCAGCGCACCGCCACCCTCTTCCGGCGTCGCCGTGATCGAGATCCTCGGACTGCTCGAGCGCCTGATGCCGGGCGGCGTCAGCAACGACGCGGAAGGATGGGGACAGTACGTCCGCGCCCAGCTTCTCGCCTACGCGGATCGCGACCACTACGTCGGCGACGGCGACTTCGTCGACGTGCCCGTCGCGGATCTGCTGGCGCCCGAATATCTCGACGTGCGGGCGACGGAACTCTTCGACGCCGGTCTCCCGCCGACGGCCGGGGATCCGGGCGCAGTGCTCCGCGGCGAACCCATGATCGATCGCTGGGGTCGCGACAACACGGAGGAGATCGCAGGCACCTCCCATCTCTCCGTGATCGACGCGGACGGCAATGCCGTCTCCTTCACGGCCTCCGTGGAGTTCGTGTTCGGCTCGCAGCGCATGGCCGCCGGCTTCGTGCTCAACAACGAGCTCACGGACTTCGCGTCGATCCCGACGCTCGGCGGCCGTGCCGTCGCCAATGCCGTGGAGCCCGGCAAGCGTCCCCGCTCTTCCATGACACCGACGCTGATCTTCGACGCCGATGGCGAACTACTGATGGCCACCGGTTCGCCGGGCGGCAACTCGATCATCGCCTACACGACCAAGTCCATCGTCGGGGTGATGGAGTTCGGGCTCTCCGTCGAGGACGCCGTGGCGCTTCCGAACGTCGTGGCCCGCGGCCATCCGGTGCGGGTGGAGAGCGAGCGTGCGCCGGAGGGATTCATCGAGGCGCTGCGTGATCTCGGCTTCCCGATCGCGGAGTCCTCGGGAGAGAACTCGGGTCTGCACCCGATCCTGGTGCGCGAGGACGGCCTCGAAGGCGCCCCGGATCCGCGCCGGGAAGGTGTCGCGACCCGCGTTCCGGCCCGGCCCCCCTCGGATTCCTGAACAGCTGACCCAGGGTCAGCTGTTCAGGTCCGGTGACCCGCGTCAGGCGCTGGGCTTGACGAACTTGAGGGTCATGCGGTCGGACTCGCCGATGGCCTGATACTCGGCCGTGCAGGCAGCCTTCTCGGCCTCGTCCTCCATCTCGCCGCAGACGGCCAGCGTCGGCGGCAGGGTCCACACGCCACCGGGATGCTCGTGCGTGTCCCGGGCGTTGGCGTTGATCTCGCTGCGCGCCTCGAGGACGAAGCCGACGGCCTCCGCATCGGCGATGACCTTCGACTCCTTCACGTAGCCGTCGCGGCGATCCTTCTCGTCGGGGGCGTCCTCCGGCGAGCGGTGCTGCACCACGCCGAGCACGCCACCCGGCTTCAGCGCCGCGAAGGCGTCGGCGAGGATGTCGTCCTCGGTCTCACCGTTTATGGCGTTGTGGTAGAGGCGGAAGAGCAGCACCGCGTCCGCGCTGCCCTCGGACCCCAGCGTCGCGGCGGTCGGGTCCTGGTAGTCGATCACCTCGACGTTCGCATAGACCTCCGGCGCGGCCTCGAGCTTCTCCTGGTAGGCCCTCGCCACACGTCCGAAGTAACCCTCCGATTCCGTCGAGTAGCTCGCGGCGATCAGCCGACCATCGCTCAGCGCCGGCGCGAGCACCTCCGTGTACCAGGCCGTGGCGCCACCGGGCCAGACCTCGACCACGGTCATGTCGGGCGTGATCCCGAAGAAGGTCAGGGTCTCGACGGGGTGACGGTAGACGTCGCGGGCGGCGTTGCCCTCGCTCCGGTGCGATCCGGACAGCGCGGCGAGCACTGCAGCCGCCGTCGCCCCTTCGCGGGCCGCGTCGGCGACGGCATCGGCCATGTCCGACAGCGCGCCGGCAGCGGCGTCCATGGACGCCGAGGACGGGGTCTCCGGCGCGGGCGCCGGCGGGGAATCGGGGGTCGAATCGCCGCTGCAGCCCGCGAGGGCGACGGACGCGGCGAGCAGGAGCGAACGAGAGGTGAGTTTCATGACTGTCTCCCTGGGATCGTGGACGCGCAACGCGGCGGACACTAGCACAGCGCAGGGAGACGAACGGGACTCAAGGTTCCTCTGCTCGGGCCGATGAGGCTCAGGTACGGCCCCGTCACCACCGAGGAAGCAGCGCTCATGACGACACTCCAGCGGATGCCCGAGAGCGGGACGCTCGACAAGCAGGACGCGCTGCCGAGCGTCGTCCACATCGGCCGCCAGGCGATCCTCGACCGCGAACTGTCCGTCTACGGCTACGAGATCCTCTATCGCTCCTCGACGCCGGACGCGGCCTTCCGGGTCGGCGCCGATCAGATGTCCTCACGGAGCATCCTCAACACCTTCATGGAGGTCGGCATCGACCGTGTCGTCGGCGACAGGAAGGTCTTCCTGAATCTCACACGGCCCTTCTTCACGGAGCTCCCCGCGCTGCCCGTGGACGCGGATCGGATGGTCCTGGAGCTGCTGGAGGACATCGAGGTCGACGACCGGCTGATCGCAGGGGTCACGGCGCTCCGCGACAAGGGCTACCGCATCGCCATCGACGACTACCGTTTCGAGGAGAAGTGGGAGCCGATCCTGCCACTCGCGAGCATCGTCAAGGTCGAAGTGGACGAGGAGACCATGCCGCGCATGGCGGGCGCCATGCCCCGCATGCGCGAGCACGATGCACTGCTCCTGGCGGAGAAGGTCGAGACCCGCGCGCAGTTCGAGACGCTCCGCGAGCTCGGCTTCGATCTCTTTCAGGGCTTCTTCTTCGCACGTCCGGAGCTCGTCGAGCAGACGCGCCTGTCGAACAACGCCTCGGTGATCCTGCGGCTGATCAGCCGCATCAACGATCCCGACGTGCACATGGGGGAACTGGTCGAGCTGATCACCCACGACCCGGCGCTGTCCTACAAGATCCTGCGCTACGTGAACTCGCCCGCGAGCGGCATCCTCAAGGAGGTGCGCTCGATCCATCAGGCGGTGGTCATGCTGGGCCTCGGAACGATCCGCGCGTGGACCACGCTCCTCGCCATGTCCGCATTCCAGGAGAAGCCCCTCGAGCTCTGCAATCTCGCCCTCGTACGCGCCAACATGTGCGAACGGCTGTCGCGCGAGACCGGCTCCGGCGATCCGCACGAGGCCTACACGGTGGGCCTGCTGTCGATCCTCGAGGCGCTCCTCGACCTGCCGATGGAACGGTTGCTCGCGGAGCTCAAGCTCCCGGACCAGATCTCCCTCGCCATCGCCCATCGTGGCGGCGTCTACGGCGCCATGCTCGATGGCGCCATGGCCCTCGAGCGGGCGAACTGGGACGTCGCGGAACGCATCGGCGTGTCGCCGGACGTGCTCGTCGAGATCTACGCCGCGAGCACCGAAGCCTCCTTCAGGACGCTGAAGGAGATCGCCCAGCTCCGGTGACCGGCAAGCAGGCGCTCAGTCGCCTTCGGCGGCCTCCACGTGGCCACCGAGCCAGGCGCTGCGCAGGGACTCGGCGACCGGGTCCTCCGCTTCCGCCGGAGTGATCTCGTGATCTCGCAGCGCCGTCCCGAGCTGTGCGGAGAGCGTACGGAGGCGGCCGTCCCGGAACAGCGCGAGCTCGACCAGGTCTCCCGGCGCATGTCGTTCGAGCAGCTCGTCGAGGTCGTTGCCGATGCGCACGCCGTCGATGGCGAGCAGGACGTCGTCGACGTTCACGCCCGCCTCCCAGGCCGGCCCGTCGATGCGGACGTAGCGGACGTACTGACCGCCGTCGGCACTGCGGGTCCGCACCCCGAGCGTCGGCTCCGGATCCTCTTCGGCGTCCTCGCGGCCGAGCTTCCAGCCCACCTTCGCGAGCGCCTCCGTCACCGGTAGCGGCACCGTGCCCAGCACCCACCCGTCCAGATCGGCCGCCAGCGGTCCGCCGCCGACGCGTTCCACGCGGTTCCGTACGTCCGCGTAGTCGTAGCCGTCGCTGCCGAGCGGAAAGTCCTCGTAGAGGGCGCGCATGACGTCGTCGAGGCTGCGTGCACCGCCGCTGCGTGCGCGGATCTCGAGATCGAGCACGAGGCCGAGCAGTGCGCCCTGGGAGTAGAAGGAGATCGTGCGATTGGCCTTGTCGGGAGCGCGATCCGCACCCTGGTGATAGCCCTTGGTCCAGGCCTCGAAGCTCGCCCGCGCCAGGCTGTCGCGGCCGTAGCCGGCGCGATCGACGACCGCGTCGACGTTCTCCGCGAGGCGCTCGCGGAAGTCCGCGATGTCGATGACGCCGGCGCGCGCGAGCAGCATGGTGTCGTAGTAGCTCGTGAGGCCCTCGGCGACCCAGAGCAGGTCCGTGTAGTTCTCCGAGAGGTAGTCGTAGCGCGCGATGCCCGCCGGGCGGAAGCGCTTCACGTTCCAGAGATGGAAGAACTCGTGCGCGAGCAGGGAGAGGAAGTTCGCGTAGCCCTTCTCGTCCCACCAGCGGGCGGGGTCCGTGTGCACCACGGTCGAGTTGAAGTACTCCGTACCGCCCCCGAGGCCCGGGGCGCTGTGCGTGAGGAAGACGTAGCGCTCCGTGGGCATGTCGCCATAGACCGCCGCCGCCACCTCGACGATGGCGCGCGTATCGGCTTCCAGACGTTCGGCGTCTCCGTCCCAGTCACCCCAGATCGCGAACTCGATCGACGCCCCGGCGGCCTCGAAGCTGACGAGGTCGAAGGTGCCCATCTCGATCGGCGAGTCCACGAGCCGATCGTAGGTCGGCGCGACGAGAACGCCCGGCCGGGGCGATTCCATCCCCGAGGCGATGCGCCAACCGTCGGGAAGCTCCGTCGACACCTCGATCGGCGCGTCCCGGTGCGCATCGGCGTAGACCAGCACGAGACCGGGATTGATGAACACGTGGTCCGCATCGACGTCACGCGTACGATCACCGAGGCTGCGCGCGTAGACGACGTACTCGAAGGCGACCGCGCCCGCAGCGGCGTCGGGGCGGGCGATCTCCCAACTCGACTTCGCCGTCTGCCTGAACTCCAGCGGTGCGCCGCTGCCGTCACTGACGCGGATCTCCGAGAGCGTGCCGACCGTGTCGAGCACGCGGTAGAGACCGGTGCGCCAGACGGGCAGATGCACGGCGAGGGCTTCGCCCTCCACCTCCTCGAAGACCACACGCACGCGCAGCATCTGCGTGTGGCGCTGGCCGAGATCGAGTTCGTAGCGTGTCGTGCGTTCGGCGGTGACCGGCGCGGCCGCGAGAAGCGCGGCGCAGGCGAGGAGCAGAGCGGCGATCTGGCGATGCATGGACGGGCTCCCGGGGCGATGGAGCGGCGCACCTTAGCATCGCCCCGGTCACGCCTGCGGCGTCACTCCAGTGTGGCGTAGCTCGTGGAACGGTCCTCGGCGCGCGTACCGGCGACGGCACCGACGCAATCACGAAGGTCGGCGAGGTAGTCGTCGATGACGCCCGTGTTGGTGTTGCTCACCGTCGAGTGCAGCGTGTCCGGGGGGCCCTGGCGATCGTGGTACCAGCCCCGTTCGAGGAGGGCATCACCGAGGGCGAAGACGTCGACGGCACGTTCGGAGGCCGGATCGGAGGCCATGGCGACCAGGTGCAGTGCGCCGTCGCCGAGCACGCGGACGCCGTCGATCGCGGCGATGCCCTCGCGCATGCGATCGGCATTCTCGAGCGTCTGCCGGGTGAGTTCGACGTAGCCGGACACACCGAGGTGCTGGATCACGGCCCAGGCACAGGCCATGGGCAGGCCGGAACGCGTGCCCTGCAGGTTCGGCGAGGCATAGAAGCCGCCGAGCCAGCCGTCGAACAGGAAGGTCTGATAGCGCCGGCTCTCCTTCGTGCGGTGCAGGATCACGGACACCCCCTTGGGTGCGTAGCCGAGCTTGTGCACGTCCGCGGAGATCGTCGTGACCCCCTCGACGCGAAAGTCCCAGGGCGGCATGGCGCGGCCGAGACGTTCGGCGAAGGGCAGCACGAAACCGCCCATGCAGGCGTCGACGTGGCAGTTGGCGTCCACGGAGCGCGCTAGCGCGGCGATCTCCGGGATCGGATCGACGACCCCCTGCGGGTACTGCGGCGCCGACCCCACCAGGAGCGCCGTGTCCGGGCCGACCGCCGCGGCCATGGCGTCGACGTCGGCGGTCCAGTCTGCCTTCACGGGAACCTTGCGCACCTTCATGCCGAAGAGATGTGCAGCCTTGTGAAAGGCCGCGTGGGCACTCTCGGCGAGAACGATCTCCGGCGCGGTGACGCCGCGTTCCTGTTCGGCGCGCTCGCGCGCAGCGAGACAGCCGCAGAGGATCGACTCCGTGCCGCCGGAGGTCAGGAAGCCGGCCACGGACGCAGGTCCGTTCAACAGATCCGCGGTCCAGCGCACGACCTCGGACTGGATCTGTCCGAGCGAGGGAAAGGCCTTCGTGTTGAGCGCGTTCTCGTGCAGGTAGAGCCGCGCTGCGCGCTCGGCGACCTCCTGCACGGCCGGGCCACCGTCGTAGACCATGCCGAAGGTGCGCCCGTCGGCCCACTTCAGATCGTGCTCGCGCTTCGCCTCGAGTTCCGCGATCACCTCGTCGACCGATCGGCCTGCCTCATGGAGCATCTCTTTTCCCTCCCCTGCGTTCGTAGACCAGGACGTGATTGTTGGCCGGCATGGGGATCGTGTCATGCCGTGCGAGACCGGCCGCCGCGGCCAGCGCATCGAGTTCGTCCACGTCGCGCACGCCCCACTCCGGATCGCGGCGACGCAACTCCGCGTCGAAGGCCGCGTTGCTCTCCGCGCGATGCGCACCGCTCCAGCGAAAGGGTCCGTACAGCAGGAGCAGGCCTCCGGCGCGGAGCTGTCGGCCGGCACCGGCGAAGAGTCCGCGCATGACCGCTCGCGGCGTGATGTGGACGACGTTGGCGGAGTAGATCGCGAGCAGCCCCGTCGCGGGCCAGCCAGGACTGCCGAGGGGCCAGGGCTCCGCGGCAGCATCGAGGGCGAGCGGCGCCGCGATGTTCCCGACGGCCGCGTCGGCGCGCCAGGCCTCGATGCTGGCGAGCTGGGCGGGATCCGGGTCCGTGGGCCACCACTGCAGGGTCGGCAGGGCCGTGGCCAGCGCCACGGCGTGCTGCCCGGTCCCGCTACCGATCTCCAGCACGTCGCCCTGCCGGTCACGGAGCAGGGGCTCGAGGGCGGCGACGATCGCAGGCGAGTTGCGGGTGGCGGCAGGTGCTTCACGCTTCACGCGGGCGCCTCGGCAGCAGGAGTCCGTGAACGATAGCCCCGGCTCACCGGGCCGGCCAGCACGGGTCGGGAGCGAGTGCGCTATGGTCCGGACGTTCCGACTGGCCGGCCCGGAGGCGCCATGCGTATCGTCCCGCCCCTCACCCTGCTGCTCGTCGCTCTCGCCCTGTCCCTGGTGCCTCCGGCGCGCGCGGCAGAGGACGCAGCGCCGGACGCCGTCGACGAACCCGTGCGCTTCGAGACCTCGGCGGAAGGCCGCTTCGGCGGCGAGCGCGTGCGCTATCGCGTCGAGGCCGGCGAGATGCATCTCACGGACGCGGACGGCGCGCCCACGGCCGCCCTCTTCTCCGTCGCCTACGTCGCAGAGGGGGCCGACCGGGACGCGGACGAGACGCGCCCGGTCACCTTCGTCTGGAACGGAGGGCCGGGCTCCGCCTCCCTGTGGCTGCACATGGGCCTGCTCGGCCCGAAGCGCGTCCGCGTCGCCTCCGCTGCGGATGCGGACGACGGTGCGCCGCCCTACCGGCTCGAGGACAATCCCGTGACGATCCTCGATCTCACGGATCTCGTGTTCGTGGATCCGATCGGCACCGGCTACAGCCGCGTCGTCGGCGCAGGGAAGACCGAGGCCTACTGGGGCCAGCAGGGCGATACGGACTCCATGGCGCAGTTCATCCGCCGCTGGGTCACGGAGCACGACCGCTGGAACGCCCCGCGCTGGATCATCGGCGAGTCCTTCGGCACCACGCGCGCGGCCGCCGTCGCCGACACGCTGATGGGTGGCGGTCAGGACATGGCGCTGTCGGGCATCGTCATGATCAGCCAGGCCATGGACTACACGGGCTCGACGCCGTCCCGGGACAACCTGATCGCCTACGTCACCTATCTGCCGACGCTTGCGGCGACGGCCTGGTACCACGGGCGCGCCGGGGCGGGCCTCTCTCTCGAGGAAGTGGTCGAGCGTGCGCGCGCCTTCGCCACGGAGACCTATCTGCCGGCCCTGTTCCGCGGCAGCACCCTGCCCGAGAACGAACGCCGCGCCGTGGCGGCGACGCTCTCCGAACTGCTCGGTCTCGACGTCGACCACGTGCTGAGGGCGGACCTGCGCGTCACCGTCGCGCGCTTCACCAAGGAGCTGCTGCGGGACCAGGGCCTCGCCGTCGGCCGCCTCGACGGCCGCTACACGGCGGACGATCCCGACGACACGGGTGATTCGCCGCGTCTCGGCGATGCCGCCTCGAACGCGATCACGAGCGCCTACACGGCGGCGCTGAACGCCTGGCACGCCGATCTCGGCATACGCATGGACCGGCCCTATCTGACGAGCAACCGCGACGTCGGACGCAACTGGGACTATTCGGAAGGCCCCGGCAGCAGCGGCGGCGAGCCGGCCTACGTGAACACGGCGCGCCATCTCTCGAACGCGCTCCGGAAGAACGGTGATCTTCGCGTGCTCGTCGCGAACGGCTACTACGATCTGGTGACGCCCTTCTTCGACGCCGAGTACACGGTCGCGCGCCACGAGATCCTCGCCGACCGCATCGACATGAGGTACTACGCGGCGGGTCACATGATGTACGTGCGCGACGAGGACTTCGACGCGCTGCTGGGCGACATCCGGAGCTTCTACGCGGGCGACTGAGCGCTTCGGAGTTCCGCCGCGAGCGTCGCCACGAGTTCGGTGGCGGGCAGGGCCCGCCCCCGGCCGGCGCCGGTGCCGGCCCAGGCGACGTCGAAGCGCCCGGAGCCCGCCGCGGCTGACGCGGCAGCCAGCGCCTTGCCCGCGTCGTAGGCGACCGGATAGGCCGGGATGGCCGACTCTGGCACCTCGAGGTCCTCGAACCAGCCGTTGACGATCCCGCGCGCGGGCCGGCCGGAGATCCGGCGGGTCATGGCCGTCTCCGGCGTTCCGTCGACCAGCACAGCGCGGTGGCGCGTACTGGCGCTGCTCTCCGGGCAGCATACGAAGGCCGTGCCGAGCTGAGCACCCGCGGCGCCGGCGGCGAGCACGCCGGCGATGTCCGCCCCGGACATGAGTCCCCCGGCCGCGATCAGCGGCAGTTCCACACGTTCGCGCGTCGCGCGCAGCAGCGCTTCGAGGGGCATGCACGGATCGTCCTCCGGATCGAAGCAGCCGCGGTGTCCGCCGGCCTCGGCGCCCTGGAGGACGAGGAGATCCATGCCGGCCGCTTCGAGCCGCACGGCCTCCTCGGGGCGCGTCGCGCAGCCCACGAGCACCGCGCCGGCGGCCTCGAGGCGCTCGACCTGATCGGGGCGCGGCGCGCCGAAGTGGAAACTGACGACCTCGACGCGCCGGGCGACGAGCACGTCCAGGAGCCCGTCGTTCTCGAGGAAGCTCGCATAGGGGCTGTCGAGCGCTGCGGGCGGCTCCGCTGCGTAGCGTGCGAACTGCGGCCTGAGCGCCTCCAGCCAGGCGCGCTCCTGCGCCGAGCGGCGGACCGGGGGCGCGTGGGCGAAGACGTTGTAGTTCACGGGACGATCGGTGCATTCGCGGACTGCCGCGATGAGCGCGTCGGCGCGCGCCGGCGTCACGGCACCGAGAGCGAGGGAGCCGAGGGCGCCGGCCTCGCTCACGGCCGCCGCGAGAACCGGCGTGGAGACGCCTGCCATGGGCGCCTGGACGATGGGCAGATCCGCAAGGACGCGGCCCGCTCGTGTGGTGAGGGTCATGGACGCCCTCACGGTCGCGCGCGGGCGACCCATGGCCCGCCCAATCTTTCCTTGGAGGAATACATTAGTTCCCGGCCATTCCGTTTTCCTGTCCGATCCAGATTGGTACCGTGCGCGCCGTTCCGGGTACCGACCTCCGGCTTTTTTTCCTTCCTTCGCGAACACACGGGGAGACTTCCATGTCCGCCTATCTCGACGAAATCGAAAAGGTCCGCGGCGAGCTGCAGAAGCAGCAGCCCGAGTGGGGTGCCATCAACCCCGAGTACGTCGTGCGCATGCGCCGCCAGAACCGCTTCCAGACCGGTCTCGACATCGCGCGCTACACCGCCGACATCATGCGCAAGGACATGGCCCGCTACGACGCGGATCCTTCCCAGTACACGCAGTCCCTCGGTGCCTGGCACGGTTTCATCGCCCAGCAGACGATGATGAGCGTGAAGAAGCGTCACGGCACGCTCGATCGCCGCTACATCTACCTCTCCGGCTGGATGGTCGCGGCCCTGCGCTCGAAGTTCGGCCCGCTGCCCGATCAGTCCATGCACGAGAAGACGACGGTCGCGGACCTCATCGAGGAGATCTACACCTTCTGCCGTCAGGCCGACGCTCGTGAGCTGCGCCACATCTTCGTCGAACTCGACGATGCCCGCGAGAAGGGGCAGGACCTCGGCCCGATCCTCGCGAAGATCGACGATTTCGAAACGCACGTGGTGCCGATCATCGCCGACATCGACGCCGGCTTCGGCAACGAGGAGGCCACCTACCTCCTCGCCAAGCGCATGATCGAGGCAGGCGCCTGCGCCATCCAGATCGAGAACCAGGTCTCCGATGCCAAGCAGTGCGGCCATCAGGCCGGCAAGGTGACGGTCCCGCACGAGGACTTCATCTCCAAGATCAACGCCATTC
>JAZBPO010000374.1:0-8579 GCA_036351675.1 Pseudomonadales bacterium | reverse complement strand
GTAGGCGAGCTCGTAGCTGGCGTTCCCCGGCTCGAGCTTCATGGGCACGCGGTCCCGGCCGTAGAAGTAGTGGTACAGGCCGTCGAGTTCCGCGAGCAGCTCGTAGCGGCCGTAGAGCGCGGCGAAGTGCGGGCCGAAGGTCTTGTAGATGGAGAAGAACAGGTAGTCGACGTCCCAGGCCTGCACGTCGATGGCGCGGTGCGGGGCGCAGGCGACGGCGTCGACGCAGACGAGCGCGCCGGCCTCGTGCACGCGCCGGGCGATGGCGGGGATGGGGTTCACGGTTCCGAGGATGTTGGAGGTCGCCGTCACCGCGACGAGCTTCGTGCGCGGCGTGAAGAGGGCCTCGAGGTCCGCGAGATCGAGTTCCAGGGTCTCCGGGTTCGGCGCCCAGAAGCGGAACTGCACGCCCCGCTCCGCGAGCAGCATCCAGGGGCCGATGTTCGATTCGTGATCCGTCACCGTGACGATGATCTCGTCGCCCTCGGTGAACTGGCTCGCCATGGCGCGGGCGAGGTTCTGGCAGGCGACGGTCGCCGCGGGCGCGAACACGATCTCCTCCGGCCGCGCCGCGTTCAGCAGCGTGGCGATGCCCTCGCGGCCCGTCTGGAGTGACGCGGCCGCCTGCTGCGAGACGGCGTAGCTGCCGCCGGTCTGCACCATGCGATGGACGAGGTGCTCGTTGAGGCGCTCGATGGCGCTGCCGAGGATCTGCGTGCCGCCCGCGTTGTCGAAGAACGCCCAGGGCGTAGCGAGCCCCGGAAAGGCGCTGCGCACGCGGTCGACGTCGAGTTCGGGCAGGGGCTGCGGCTTGGCCTGGCTCACGGTCGGGGCTCCGTTCGGGTGCGGGCGGCGATCGTGGCATGGCGGGGCCCGGCGTTGAAGGCGTCGGCGGGACTTCCTATGCTGCGGCCGAGTCTTCCCGCCGGATCGGACCCTTGAAACGACTGACCGGAGCGCTCGTCGCTCTGCTGTGCTGGTGTGCCTGCGCGATCGCGCAGGGCGCGGAGCCGATCGTCGTCGGCGCCAACATCGGCAACGTGCCCTGGGAGTTCGCCGAGCGTGGCGGCGAGTTCGTCGGCTTCGAGATCGATCTCGCGAAGGCCGTGGGCGCGGAACTCGAGCGCCCCGTGGAGATCGTCAACATCCCCTTCAACGGCCTCTTCGCGGCCGTGCAGTCCGGCCGCATCGACATCGCCGTCTCTTCCATCACGATCACCGAGGAGCGCCTCGCCTCCGTCGCCTTCGCGCAGCCCTACTACGAGAGCGCCCAGTCGCTGACCGTGCAGGCGCGCGGGGACGTGCAGTCGCTCGCGGACCTTCGCGGTCGCGTGGTCGGCGTCGATACCGGCTCCACGGGCGACATCTGGACCACGGAGCACGCCGACGAACTCGGCATCGCCGAGATCCGCCGCTACGAGGGCCTGGCGCCGGCCATGCTCGATCTCCAGGCCATGCGCATCGACGGCTATCTCTCGGACATCCCGGCCATGCAGTACTACGTCCGGGACAAGCCCTTCCTGCGCGTCACGGAGCGCATCGAGACCGGTGAGCGCTACTCCATGATGTTCGCGCAGGACGACCCGCTCGCCGATGCCGTGGACGGCGCCATCTCGGCGCTCAAGCGTTCCGGCGCCCTCGCTGCGCTGCACGAACAGTGGTTCGGCACGGCACCCGCACCGGAGAGCGCCACGGTCGTGGTGATGGAGCGGCCGCGCTGAGCGCAGCCGCGCCAGGCCGCGCGCCAGCGGGCGCGGCGGTGCTGCCATGAGCCTCGTCGAGACCTTCCTCAACTGGCAGGTCCTGCTCGACTCGCTGCCCCTGCTGCGTCAGGGTCTGTGGGTCACGGCGCAGCTCGGCGTCGTGACCATCGTCGTGGGGCTGCTCGCCGGGTTGCTCGTCGCCGTGCTGCGCCTCTACGCGCCGGCGCCGCTGCGCTTCGTCGCGGGCGTCTACGTCGACCTGTTCCGTTCGATCCCGCCGCTCGTGCTGCTCATCGTCGTCTACTACGCCCTGCCCTTCGTCGGCCTGCGCCTGTCCTCCTTCGCCTCCGCCGTGCTCGCCCTGGGCCTCGTCTCGGCCGCCTACACGGCGGAGATCTTCCGGGCCGGCATCCAGGCGATCCCGCGCGGCCAGATCGAGGCGGCCCAGGCCCTCGGCCTGTCCTTCCCGCGCACGCTCGCCGACGTGGTGCTGCCGCAGGCGATCCGCATCGTCATCCCGCCGCTCACGGGCAACTCCATCAACGTCGTCAAGGACACGGCGCTCGCCTCCGTCGTCGCCATGCCCGACCTGCTCAAGCAGGCCACACAGGCTCAGGCGCTGGCGGCGAATCCGACGCCCCTGATCGCCGCCGCGCTCATCTATCTCGCCTTCCTGTGGCCCCTCGTGGTGCTGGTGGGCAGGCTCGAGCGGCGCATGGGGCGGCGCACGGGGGCGCTCCGGTGAGCGCCTCGGATGCCATCGTCACGCTCCGCGGCGTGGGCAAGCACTTCGGCGATCACGCCGCCCTCGACGCCGTGGATCTCGATGTCGCCGCGGGCGAGGTGGTGTGCGTGATCGGACCCTCCGGCGCGGGCAAGTCGACCCTGATCCGCTGCATCAACGGTCTCGAGACCTTCGATGCGGGTTCGATCCTCGTCGACGGCACGGCCGTCGAGGACGGGCCGTCCCTCGCCGCCGTCCGCGCCGAGGCCGGCATGGTGTTCCAGTCCTTCAACCTGTTCCCGCACCTCACGGTGCTGCGCAACGTCACGCTGGCGCCGATGCGGGTCCGGGGCCTCGATGAGCAGGCGGCGCGCGCGCGTGCGGAGCGGCTCCTCGAACGGGTCGGTGTCCTCGAGCAGGCCGACAAGTACCCGGAGCAGCTCTCCGGTGGCCAGCAGCAGCGCGTGGCCATCGCCCGTGCGCTCGCCATGGAGCCGCGTATCCTGCTCTTCGACGAGCCGACCTCGGCCCTCGACCCGGAGATGGTCGGCGAGGTGCTCGACGTGATGCGCGATCTCGCCGCCTCCGGGACGACCATGATCGTGGTGACCCACGAGATGGCCTTCGCGCGCGAGATCGCCGATCGCGTCGTGTTCATGGCCGAGGGCCGGATCGTGGAGGTCGGGCCGCCGGCCCGGCTCTTCGACGCGCCGGGCGAGGTGCGGACGCGGACGTTCCTGGAAGCCGTGCGCTGGCGCTGAGGTCGGCCACGGGGCAGACGGAGGAAGGCGCATGGCGAGGACACTGATCCGGGGCGGGCGCATCGTCACCGCCGTCGACGACTATGTCGCCGACGTCCTGATCGAGGGCGGCCGCATCGAGGCCATCGGCCGCCGTCTCGAGGCGGGCGACGCGGAGGTGCACGACGCCTCGGGACTGATCGTCATGCCCGGCGGTATCGATGCGCACGTGCACATGGAGACGCCCATGGGCGAACTCCGGACCGTCGACAGCTTCGAGACCGGTACCGTTTCCGCCGCCTTCGGCGGCACCACCACGATCATCGACTTCGCGCAGCAGTTCCGGGGCGAGAGCCCGCGCCTCGCGCTCGAGCGGCGCCTCGCCGCCGCCGAGCCGCAGTGCTGCGTCGATTACGCCTTCCACATCATCCTGACTGATGCCAACAAGGATGCGCTGGCGCAGTTGCCGAGCATCATCGAGGCCGAAGGTGTCTCCTCCTTCAAGCTCTACATGGCCTATCCGGGTGTACTCATGGTCGACGACGCGGCCATCTACCGGACCATGCGCGCCGTGGGCGATCACGGCGGCATGGTGAACCTGCACGCCGAGAACGGCGTGGTGATCCAGGCGCTCATCGACGAGGCCCTCGCCGCCGGCAACACCTCCCCCAGGTACCACGCGCTCACGCGCCCGGCGATCATGGAGGGCGAAGCGACGCACCGCGTGATCCGCATCGCGGAGCTCGCCGACATCCCTGTCTACATCGTGCATCTCTCGGCGAAGGATGCACTCGAGGCCGTGGTGGAGGCGCGCGACCGCGGCATCCACGCCTTCGCCGAGACCTGCCCGCACTACCTGTTTCTCGACGAGTCCGAGTACGAGGCGCCGGGCTTCGACGCGGCGAAGTTCGTCATGACGCCGCCACTCCGGCATCACGACTGTCAGCACGCGCTCTGGCGCGGCCTGAAGTTCGACGACCTGCAGCTCGTCGCTACCGACCACTGCCCCTTCTGCTTCAACGAAGAGCGCTTCGGGGTGCTCATGTCGAAAGCTGCTGGCACCGAGGACTTCTCGAGGATCCCGAACGGCGCACCGGGCGTCGAGTACCGTCTGCCGCTGCTCTTCGACGGCGGCGTGAGCACCGGAAGGATCAACCTCAACCGCTTCGTGCAGCTCGTCTCCACTGCGCCGGCGAAGATGTTCGGCCTGTTCCCGCGCAAGGGCACGATCGCCGTCGGCAGCGACGCCGACGTGGTGCTCTTCGATCCTGACGCCGAGCACGTACTCAGCGCCGAGACGCACCACTCGCTCGTGGACTACTCCATGTTCGAGGGGCGCCGCGTGAAGGGGCAGGTGAAGAAGGTGTTCCTGCGCGGCGAACTCGTCGTGGACGGTGCCGAGTGGCACGGCCGTGCAGGCATGGGGCGCTATCAGAAACGCGGGGCGTCCGGGCGCATTCTCTAGCGCGCCGGGTGGCCCCGCCGATCGCGAGGCCATGGCTCGCGCCCTCGACGTGCTCGTGTCCGGCGCCCCGGCGATCGGACCGCCCGAAAAAGAAAGCGGAAACAGCCGACGCGCTGTGTCAGTCTCGACGGGCGCATCGTGCGCAGCTACGGCCAGCAAGCGTCCCGTCGAACGAGGATGCAGCCCTCCAGGGCCTGGCCAGGGAACGGGGAAGACCAAGCGCGTCGAGGATTCGGGCGCCGGGCGCTGGAGATCGCGCCGTACGCGTCATGGAAGCCTCCACGCCTTCCGGGGAGGAACACATGAACAGACTCGCGCAGGCCATCGCCGCTGCGACGGCGGGCTCCATCGCCATGGGCGCATCCGCCGCACCCGCGGACACGGTGATCGAGGAGGTGATCGTCACCGGCTCCTACATTGCCGGGACACCCGGCGACGCGCCCTCACCGGTGCAGACGCTCGGTCGTGACGAGATCGTCACCTCCGGCGTCTCGGACGTCTCCGAACTGATCCGGAACCTCGAGATCGCTTCGGGCTCCGATACGGCGCCGCAGAACGCCACGCGCTTCAACGGCAATTCCGGTGCGGGGCTCGCGAACGTCAACCTCCGCGGCGTCGGCCCCACGGCCACGCTCGTGCTGATGGACGGCAAGCGGCTTCCCTTCGCCGGCCAGAAGCTCGCCGACGGTGACCGCTTCGTGGACATCAACTCGATCCCGATCACCATGATCGAGCGCGTCGAGGTGCTCAAGGACGGCGGCTCGGCCATCTACGGTTCCGACGCCATCGCCGGCGTCGTCAACTTCATCACCCGTTCGGACTTCGAGGGCCTCGAGTTCACGGCCAAGTACCTCGAGACCGATCGCGGCGGTCAGGACGACGTGACCTACGGCGGTATCTTCGGCTGGCAGAGCGACGACGATCGCTCGAGCTTCGTCATCGGCGGCGAGTACTTCGACCGGGGCGGCCTGCTCCGTGGCGAGAACCCGGGCCTCACGCAGAACGTGTTCCCCGGTCAGGACGCGACGATCGTCAACAGCGCGACCTTCAACGGACCGGACGTGCAGTGCGAGGCGCTCGGCTTCTTCGTCAACGACGGCTTCGGCTCCGTGCCGAACCAGTGCAGCCGCAACGGCGCCGATGCCGCCGACTCCTACCTCGTCCCGGACGCCGAGCGCGCCAGCGTGCTCGCGACCGCCTCCCACATGTTCAACGAGCACCTGGAGGTCTACGGCCAGGTGTCGTTCCTGCAATCCGGGAGTGGCCAGACCCAGCCGACCTACGTCGGGCCGATCGAGCCGAAGTACGCGCTGCCGGGCATTCTCAATGCACTCGTGCCGTTCGGGATCGGGTCCGATCCGGCGAACGATCCTTCACTGGCGGTCAACGGCGGCAGCACCTTCCCGCCGCTGCTGCCGCTCGAGCTGCTCGACTACACGGTGCGCGTCCCCGGCATCGATCAGGACCGCGTCTACGACGCGGGGAACGAGCAGACCACGACGCGCTGGCAGATCGGCGCGCGCGGCGATTTCGAGCTGGCCGACCGCAACTGGAGCTACGACGCCACCTACACGCGCGGCGATTCGGAGTTCACGACCAACTTCCTCGGTCTCGATTCCGACCGCCTCGAGCTCGCGCACTACGGCCTCGGCGGCCCGGACTGCGTGCCCGACGGCGATCTCTCGAATCCCATCGCGCGCGGTCTGCTCGCCGGTGGCGATGGCGTCTTCGACAGTGCGAGTGGCGTACCTGGCGCCGTGGGCCCCCTCGAGGCGACGATCGAGGCGCTCATCGGCACGGTCCCGGGCCAGCCCTTCATCAATCCCGACAACGTCGTCGTCGCGATGACGTCGACCAACCGGGGCGACAACAGTCAGGGCTGCTTCTTCTTCAATCCCTATCTGACGCGGGCGAACGCGCCGGGGCTGCAGAACTCCGAGGAGCTGCTGCGCTGGCTGGAGTTCGACATGGCGGCTGCGCAGAACACGGAGACGTTCATCGACGTCTTCGATTTCGTGCTCACCGGTGATCTGTTCGACATCCAGGACCGCACCGTCGCCATGGCCTTCGGTGTCCAGTACCGGGAGGAAGGGCGCGAGACGCGGGTCAACCCGAAGACCACGGGCGCGGTGAACAGCTTCGGCCAGCTCTCCGGTCAGGAGTCGGTCGCCGGTCTCTCGGAGAACCGCAACTTCGACGATTCGCGCGACGTATGGGCCACCTTCGTCGAGTTCCAGATTCCCATCCACGAGGACGTCGACGTGCAGCTCGCGGCGCGCTACGAGGACTACGGCGACGACATCGGCGACACCTTCGATCCGAAGCTCGGCATCCGCTGGCAGACGACCGATTCGCTCGTCATGCGCGGCAGCATCAGCTCCTCCTTCCGCGGCCCGGGCCTCGCGCAGATCGCCGAGGGCAACGGCTTCAGCCTGGAGTTCGGCGTCGCCGATCCGCTTTCCGAGGGCACCAACCCTGCCGGGCAGAACTGCGTGAAGACCGGTCGCTGCCCCGTGCCTTCCCAGGTCGATTCCCCGACGGTCATCATCGTCAAGGAAGGCCAGCCGACGCCCGACCTGCAGCCAGAGACGGCGGTCACCTTCAACGTCGGCGCGATCTGGGCGCCGCTCGACGGGCCGCTCGAAGGCCTCGAGATCGGCCTCGACTACTACTCGATCGAGTTCGAGGACAAGGTCATCGACGTCCCGACCCAGTCGCTGCTGAACGAGGAGCTCGCGCTCTTCAACGCGGCGCTCGCGGCGGGTGACTTCGTGGTCTCCGTGCCGGGTCAGCCCGACTTCGGCCAGGCCTGTGATCCGACCGCCGCCGAGTTCGATCCCGGTCAGCCCCGCGGTGAGTTCTGCCAGGTCAATCCCGCGGCGTATGCGATCACGCCTGACGTATCCGCGCTGCCCGGCGGCAGCATCACGCGGCGGCCCGACGCTTCCCGCGACCTGCAGATCATCCGTTCCGGTGCGCTCAATGCCGGCAGGCTGGAGACCAACGGCATCGACGCGAACTTCAGCTATCGCTTCGACAACTCGGCCGGTCTCTGGATCGTCGATGCGCGCATGAACTGGATCAACGAGTTCGTCGTCTCCAATCTTCCGGGTGGGACGCCGGACTTCGACGCCGCGGGCTTCACCAACAACGATCCCAATCGGAGACTCGCTCAGTCCATGCCGGACATGCGCGGCAACGTCGGCCTCACCTGGGCGCGTGACCGGCACAGGGCGCGGCTGAACATGCGCTGGATCGGCGAGTACGAGGACAACGCGACCCCGAATGCCCGCATCGGCGACGGCAAGATCGACGCCTATCAGGCGTTCGACTTCAACTACAACTACACCTTCGAGCTGCGCGATGCGGACGTGGTGCTCACGCTCGGGGCCATCGACCTCTTCGACGAACCCCTCCCCGAGCTGAAGAACGTCAACGGGACGGATCTTTTCGTGTTCGATCCGCGTGGTCGGCGCTTCTACGGCTCGGTGAAGGTCGCGCTCTGAGGCTCGATCCTGCCGGTACTCCCGGGCGGTTCCGCGTGCGGGGCCGTCCGGAAACCATGCATCGGCAGGAGCGGCCCGGTGACGATGGGAGGATGCCTCGATGACCGATGCGGCGGGCGACGAGCGGACTGCGCCCGCTTCGCTCGAGCCACGGGATCTGTCCCCGGAAACGCAGCGCGTCCTCGTCCGCATGACGATCTGGCAGACCGTGATCGGTCTCGCCGGTGTCTTCATCGGCCTCGTGGCCCTGTACGCGGCGCTGCAGGAGTCGGAGGCGGTGAGGCGTCAGACCGCCGCCGCCGTCTGGCCCATCGTGGCCTTCATGACCGTCGACGGTGAATCGGAGGACGGCACGTACTTCGCCTTCAGGCTGACCAATGCCGGTGTCGGTCCTGCGCGCCTGAAGGGCTTCCGCATGCAGATCGCCGGCGTGCAGGTGCG
>JAZBPO010000373.1:0-7135 GCA_036351675.1 Pseudomonadales bacterium | reverse complement strand
TGCCGCACCTCGGACCCCTCCATCTACGCGATCGGCGACTGCACGAATCACCCGAGTCCGCTGCTCGGTCGGCGCCTGCGCCTGGAATCGGTACCGAACGCCATGGATCAGGCGCGCACCGTGGCGAAGAACATCATGGGCAACGACGTGATCTACGACGCCGTGCCCTGGTTCTGGAGCGATCAGTACGACCTCAAGCTGCAGATGGTGGGCTTCTCCGCCGATGCCGACGAACAGGTGCTGCGGGGCGACCCCGACAGCGGCAGTTTCGCGCGCTTCTATCTCAAGGACGGCGTACTCGTGGCCGTCGACGCCGTGAACCGGGCCAAGGAGTTCATGGCGAGCAAGCTGCTGGTCGCGGGGAAGAAGGCCGTGGACGCCGCGGCGCTCGCCGACGAGAGCGTCGACGTGAAGGATCTCGTCTAGCCGATGTCCCGCGGACCTTGACCGGCTCCGCCCTCGAGCTGCGGGAGACGCCGAAGCCCGAGTGGCTTCGGCAGACCCGGGACGAGACCTCGACGCCTGACGACGATGCCGGCGCAGGCGTGCGCTGCGCTGCCTGTGGGGGCCTGCTCACGGAGCCCGATCGCGCCTGCGAGCGCGCCGGCGCCCATCACCACCGGCTCACGAATCCTGCCGGCCTGACCTTCGAGGTGCTCCTGTTCGGCGCGGCGGAGGGCTGCGAGCGCCGCGGACCGGCCATTCGCGAGCATTCATGGTTCCCGCCGTCGCGCTGGACCCTCGCCCACTGCCGCAGTTGCGGAGTCCAGGTCGGATGGTTCTTCGACACGGCCGGCGAAGACAGCGGCCCGGGGTCCGAGGCCCCGTTCGTGGGGCTCATGGCTGATCGCGTCCGTATCGAGGCACCCGGCGCGAGCCATTGACCATAGTTCCTCCCTGCATCCGCAGATCAAACTCAAGTGCATGAAAAATTGATCAAAACTTGTTCGATCTGATCGAACGAAAAGTGCAAGAACGCTCGCTATCAGCCGATGCCAGGGCCCTGCAGACTGCGCGCCGTACCCGAACGAATGCGAGGACGCGTCGCCTTCGGGCGGCCCCTACAGGAGCTGGACCATGAAACGCATCCGCCATGCAGACCAACGCGGCCAGGCACGCTTCCCGGGCCTCGAGAGCCGCCACAGCTTTTCCTTCGGCAGCTACTTCGACCCGGCGAACGAGCAGGTCTCCGTGCTGCGAGTGATCAACGACGACACGGTCGCGCCGGGCGCAGGCTTTCCGACCCACGGTCACCGCGACATGGAGATCATCTCCTGGGTGCTGGAGGGGGAGCTCGAACACCAGGACAGCCTCGGCAACGAAGGCGTCGTGCGCGCCGGTGAGATGCAGGTCATGACGGCCGGAACGGGCATTCGTCACAGCGAATTCAACGGCGCGAAGGACGCTTCGCTGCGCTTCCTGCAGATCTGGGTCCTGCCCGACGCCGCCGGCCACGCGCCGCGCTGGCAACAGGTCGAGCTCGCCGGACTCGCCACCGCGGGTCTGACGCGCGTGATCGGACCCGAGGGTTCCGATGCACCGATGACCGTGCATCAGGACATGACCCTGGACCTGGTCGACCTCACCGAAGGCACCACGCTCGATCTGACGCCGGCCTCCGCCCGCGTGCGCTACCTGCACCTGACCGAGGGTCGGGTGCGCGTCGACGGCGCCGAACTCGGACCGGGCGACGCCATCGCCGTGGACGCCGACGGTGGGCTCGAGATCGAGGTGACCGCACCGGCGAAGGGCCTGCTCTTCGATCTGCCGGAAGGGCCGGTGGCGATCACCGGTACCGACCTGCAGGATCGCCCCGCCGCCTGAGCACCCGATGGAGGAGACTGGAACATGAACGACGTGATCGCACTGAACCGCGCCGCCACCGGCCGCCCGATCAACGAGCTGATCGCGGGGCGCTTCAGCCCCTATGGCTGGCTCGACCGCGAGGTGCGCGACGAGGACCTGGCCGCCGTCTTCGAGGCGGCGCGCTGGGCGCCGTCCACCTACAACGAGCAGCCGGCCCGCTACGTCGTCGCGCGCAAGCGCGACGGTGCCGAGTTCGACCGCCTCCTCGGCTGCCTCGTCGAGGGCAACCAGGCGTGGGCGCGGCACGTTCCCGTGCTCGCCCTGGGCGTCGCGGCCACGACCTTCTCGCGCAACGGCAAGCCCTACCCGCACGGCCGCCACGACCTCGGCCTCGCGAGCGCGAACCTGACGCTCGAAGCCGGCACCCGCGGCCTCTCCGTGCACCAGATGGCCGGCATCGTCCCGGACCTCGCCCGCGAGACCTACGGCATCCCCGAGGGCTTCGAGGCCGTCACCGCCCTCGCCATCGGCTACGCCGACCCCGCATCGGACAACGAGCGCGATCGCGCGCCACGCGAACGCCGCCCCCTCGCGGAATCGGTGTTCACCGGCGCCTGGTCGAAGCCCGCCCCCTTCCTCTGACCCTGGATATGGGGTCGGAGTGGATTATTCCTGACCACTCTGGCACCCATGCCGGCTTCGGCCTACAACATGCGCCCGGGACAGCGACACCGATCTCGGCGCATGCACGCCCCGGGGGTCGGAGCGCGCGCCCTCGAACGATCCTGATGCACGAGCACCGTCAGAGCGCGCCACCACGCATGGAAAGCGGGCATTGCGCTGCAGCGGAGTCGGATCCCGTGTGAGTGATCGCCCCATCCGGTGCCGGAGTGGTCAGGGAAAAACCACTCCGACCCCGCCGAGGGGGCTGCGCTAGGATGAGGAGACTCCAGATCGCAGGATCACGCCCCATGCATCGCTCGACGCTCCTCGCCGCCACAGCGCTTCTCGCCGTCCAGACCGAGGCCGCCACGCTGGTCACGGACGTCGTCGGCTGGACCGCGACGGCGACGGCCGCGGAGACGCACCAGGCGGTGGCGTCGAAGCGCTTCACGGCGCTGCTCTTCGACGGTGAAGGGCGCGTCGTCGCAACGGGCGATGCGGCATCCCTCGCCGAGCGGGCGGCGGCGCTCGGCGAACCGGTGCAGCAGGTGAGCGGCGACGGTCGCTTCCTCATGCCGGGCATCATCGACGCACACGGCCACTTCACGTCCCTCGGCTTCGATGCGCTGCGCCTCAACATCACGGGCCTGCACTCCCTCGGCGAGACGCTGGAGGCGATCCGCGCGCACGTGACGTCCGACACCGGCAAAGGCTGGATCACGGGCGGCCGCTGGAACCACGAGCTCTGGCCGGCCTCGCGCTTTCCGACGGCGGCGGACCTCGAGGGCATCACGGACCGGCCGATCTGGCTGCGGCGCGTGGACGGACACGCGGCCTGGGCGAATCGCGCCGCCATCGAGGCGGCCGGGGTCACGAAGGACACACCCGACCCTCACGGCGGCCAGATCATCCGCGACGCGGACGGCAATCCCGCCGGCGTGTTCGTCGACGCGGCCATGCGCCTCATCGACGCGGTCGTGCCGGAACCGAGCGACGACGACGTCCGACGGGCGATCCTGAAATCCCAGGACATCATGGTCTCCAGGGGTCTGACGCAGGTGCACGACGCCGGCGCGGATGCCCGCGAGATCCGCCTGTTCCGGGAGCTGGCCGCGGCCGGCGAGCTGAAGGTGCGCCTGTGGGTCATGCTCGCCGGCGCGCCGACGCTGGCGCAGTTCGCCGCGCCCATCGACGACCCCACGGACTTCGTCGACGTCCGCGCCCTCAAGCTCTACGCCGACGGCGCCCTCGGCAGCCGCGGGGCGGCGCTGTTCGAGGACTACAGCGACGACGAGGGCAACCGCGGCCTGCTGTTCATCTAGGCGGAGGAGCTGTCGGCGGTCGTCGACGAGGCGGTGACGAAGGGCTTCCAGGTCGGCGTCCACGCCATCGGCACACGCGCCAACCAGATCGTGCTCGACGCCTACGAGCAGGCCCTGCAACGCCCCGGCGCACGCGACCTGCGCAATCGCGTCGAGCACTCGCAGATCATCGTGCCACCGGACATTCCGCGCTTCGCGGAACTCGGCGTGGTGGCGAGCATGCAGCCGACGCACCAGACCTCGGACATGTTCATGGCGGAGAAGCGCCTCGGCCCGGACCGCCTCGGCGGCGGCTACGCCTGGCAGAAGCTCCTCGCCTCGGGCGCCGTGCTCGCCCTCGGCTCGGACTTCCCGGTCGAACCGCCGGATCCGGTCTACGGCTTCCACGCGGCGGTCACGCGCCAGAACCGCATGGACGAGCCGGCGCGCGGCTGGCGCACGGAAGACGCGCTCACACTGGAGCAGACGCTGCGCGGCTTCACGCTCGACGCGGCCTGGGCCGCGCGGCAGGAGGACACGCTCGGCAGCCTCGAGCCCGGCAAGTGGGCCGACTTCGTGCTGCTCGAGCAGAACCCCTTCGAGATCGCGCCCGAGGACCTCTGGAAGATGGAGATCGCCGAGACCTGGGTGAACGGCGAGCGCGTCTTCGCCGCGCCCTAGGGAGTCTCCGGAGGCCTCGGTCGGAGGCGCCCCGCGCCTACCAGTCGAGGTCGTCCGGGATCGGGTGGTCCGCGTAGGCCGCCTCTTCCTCCTCGACGCTGCGATCGCGGCGCGGCAGCACCACGTTGCCGTCCAGGAGACGCAGCTTCTCGGCGATGGACGCGTCCACGACCTCGAAGCTGTTCCCCGAGCGCACGATGTCCATGCGCCCCGCGGACAGGCCGTCGCGGAGCTTCTCCGTGACGTAGATGTGCTTGACCTTCCTGCCGTCCACGAAGTTGTAGGCGATCTCGCCGTCCTTCCGCAGATGCCTGCGCCGGTCGATGATCTCGGCGATCTGCAGCTTGCGCGCGCGCTTCTCCTCGCGCAGTCGCTGCGCCCGGGCCGCGTCCCGATCGCGCTCCGCGCGATCCCGGAGCCGGCGCTCGGCATCGCGGCGCGTGTCCGGCGCCTGCTGCGCCTCCGCCCGGCGCTCCGCCTTCGGCTTGCGCTTGCCCTTCTTCGACTTCGCCCGCTTCTGCTGCTTCTCGCTCTTCTCGACGGACTTCAGCTTGTCCTCGTCGACGAGGCCGACCTTCAGCAGCTGATCGCGCAGGGAATTGCTCACGGCGGACGTCCGGCGATTCGTGGGGGCCCCCGATTCTAAGGGCCCCGGGGTGCACGGATCACCCCCGACGAGGCGGAGGCCTGGTCTCGGCGTCGAGGCGGCGTATTTCGTATCCTCCGCCTGCCGCGCAGAAGCCCTCGCGCCGAGCGCCACACAGGGAGGGGCAGCGCAGCCCCCCTCAGCCACCGGAGAGAACCCATGCTGGAGATCACCGACGACGGCGCCGTCCGCGTCCTCGCCCTGGACCGCCAGGAGGTCCTGAACGCCTTCAACGGCCCCCTCTTCGACGCGCTCACGGAGGGCCTGCTCGCGGCGCAGGACGACGACGGGATCTCCGTCGTCGTGATCACCGGCAAGGGCCGGGCCTTCACCGCCGGCGCCGATCTCGGCGAGATGGGCCAGAAGGTCGCGCCGCCGAAACACGGCTTCGCGGGCATGGTCGACGTGCTCCTCGACTACACGAAGCCGGTGATCGTGGCCGTGAACGGTACCGCCGTCGGTGTCGGCGGCACGATCCTCGGGCTCGTCGACATCGTGTTCATGGCCGACAGCGCCAAGGTGCGCTGCCCCTTCGCGGCGCTCGGCATCAACCCCGAGGCCGGCAGTTCCCTCACCTTCCCCGCGATGATGGGCCCGCAGAAGGCCGCGTGGTTCCTCTACAGCGCCGAGACCCTCTCCGCCCAGGACTGCCTGCACGCGGGCATGGCGCTCGAGGTGCTGCCCGACGACCACTTTCTCGATCACGTCCTCGAGCGCGCGCGCACCCTTGCCGCGCAGGCGCCCAACTCGCTGCACGAGACCAAGGAACTGCTCTGGGGCCCGCGCCGCGAGAGCCTGCGCGCGATCGTGAAGGCCGAGAACGAGGCGCTGAAGCGCACCGTGGGCAGCCCCGAGAACCGTGAGGCGATCAAGGCGTTCATGGAGAAACGCGCGCCGGACTTCCAGCGCGCGGGTTGACCGGCAGCGAGCGCCGCGGCCGATCGGCGGTGGCCGAGGCGCGATGGACGCTCGGGGCCGACCGCATCCGGACGCGATCGACGTGGGATCATGAACGGGTCGGGTCGATCACACGGGGACAGGTAGATGCACGCCACCACGAAGCTCGCGCTCGGCAGCATGCTGCTGCTTCTCGCCCTGCTCACGCCGGCCCCGGCAACGTCGGCGGACCAGGACGTCGTGGACACGGTCTCGGCCGCGCAGGTCGCGAAGCTGCTGGGCGATCTGGGCTATACGGGCAGCGAGATCGACGAGGACGGTGACATCTTCGTGCGCATGCAGGGCTACAGCGTCCTCATGCTGATCGGCAGCTACGACGGCGTCTACATCGCCATGGTGTCCGCCTTCGCGGACACGCGCGCCACGCTGGAAAGCGTGAACACCTGGAACCAGGAGAAGCGCTTCGCGCGGGCCTATCTCGACGGCGACGGAGACCCGGTGGTCGAGGCCGAACTCGACCTCGCGGGCGGCGTCACCATCGCTCGCGTGAAGGACTTCATCCAGACCTTCGGCCGCCTCTCGCTGCCCGAGTTCGTGCAGACCGTCGCCGTCTCGCGCTGATCAGGCCGCCGGCGCCGCGTCGATCTCGTGCGTGGCGATGGCCGCGACGCCGAGACGGAACAGATGGTCCGACGGAGACGCTCCGAGGAACCCAGCCATTCCCGGGCGCTGCAAGAGACGGCGGTACGTCAGGCGCTGCGCAGCAGCCGGCCCGGGCGCGCGCCCGTGTCGCGGTCGTGATCACGCGTCCGCACACCGGCCACCCAGGTGCCGACGTAACCGCGCGCCGGCTGCAGCAGCCGTGCGCCGCCCGCCGGCAGATCGCGATGGATCTCCAGTTCGCCGAGCGCGAGCCCGTCGAGATCGATGACGTTGACGTCCGCGCGCAGGCCGGGCTCCAGGGAACCGCGATCGCGGAAGCCGAACAGATCGGCGGTCCGGCGCGTCTGCCGGGAGACCACGCGCTCGAGGGGCAGCCGCGGTCCGCGCGTCCGCCCCTTGACCCAGTGCGTCAGCGTGTAGGTCGGCGCCACCGCATCGAAGATCACGGTCACGTGCGCGCCGGCATCCGACAGGCCCG
>JAZBPO010000372.1:0-3081 GCA_036351675.1 Pseudomonadales bacterium | reverse complement strand
GACATTGCCCGCGAGCTCTGCATCGGGCGCGCCGGAGATACCGACGGTCGCGAGCGATGGATGCCAGGTGTTGGCGACCAGCGCATCGCGCGGCGCGAAGTCCCGCGGCGGTCCGTTCACCCAGGGAAACTTCGTGAACACGGAATCGCCGAGCACCTCGGCGGCAGTCGCCGCCTGGGCGCGGACCCAGTTCGGGATCTGCACGTGCAGGACGTCCGAGAGTTCCCCGGTGATCGCGTCCTCCACCCGCTCGATGAGGCCGCGGAGATGGCGGAAGCTGGACGGCACGATGTTCCCGGCCATGCCGCTGTGCACGCCTTCCGTGAGCACCTCCACGGTCAGCGTGCCGGGCAACATGCCCCGCAGCGAGGTCGTCAGCCAGAGCTGCTCGTAGTTTCCGCACTCGGCATCCAGACACACGACCAGTTCGGGCGTGCCGATCCGCTCCGCGAGGTGGTCGATGTAGTGGGGGAGGTCGAAGCTGCCTGACTCCTCGCACCCTTCGACGAGGACCACGCAGCGACCGTGTCCGATCCCTTCGCGCTGCAGCGCTTCGATGGCGGTCAGGCAGCCGAACAGCGCATAGCCGTCGTCGGCGCCGCCGCGGCCATAGAGCCTTCCGTCCTCGAGGACGGGTTCCCAGGGGGCAAGGCCCTCGCGCCAGCCCGGGAACTCGGGCTGCTTGTCGTAGTGGCCGTAGAGCAGCACCTCCGGAGCGCCCGGCACCGTCGCCTCGATCTCGCAGAACAGCAGCGGCGTGCGTCCGGGCAGGGTCACGATCTCGTGCGTGAGCCCCTCGATGCGTTGCTGCGCCGTCCAGTCCGCGAGCAGTTCCACCGCCTGCTGCATGTGCCCGTGCGCTTCCCAGTCGGCGTCGAAGGCCGGCGACTTGTTGGGGATGCGGATGTAGTCGCAGAGCAGCGGGACGATCTCGCGCTGCCAGCGCTCGGCGATGAAGCTCTCCACGACGTGCTCCTGCTTCGACGGGTCTCCATCGCAGCCTAGCGGAACCCGTCCCGCCTTCGAACCTGAACAGCTGACCCAGGGTCAGTTGCGGCGCAGGCGTTCGGAGACGGCGATGGGCGTCGGGTAGCGCAGGACGACGACGTAGGAGGAGACGAGGAACGTGGCGATGGCCGTGGCCTGGATGAGTGTCGAGGCCTCGGCGGACAGGAGATCGCCGCCTTCGGCGAGATAGGCCAGGAGCAGCGAGAACTCGCTGATCTGGCCGAGGCGGACGCCGACCTGCCAGGCGAGCACGTTGCGCTCCTTCAGGCGCTGCAGCAGCAAGCGGAACACCACGGGTTTGGCGCCGAGCACGACGGCCGTGAGGAGCAGGGCGGGCAGCAGTACGGTCTCCAGCATGGCGGGATCGAAGGAGGCGCCGACCGTGAAGAAGAACAGGACGAGGAAGAAGTCCCGCAGCGGCTTGAGCGACTCGGCGATGTACTGCGCGATGGGACTCGTGGCGAGGGCCACGCCGGCCACGAAGGCGCCGATCTCCAGCGAGAGGCCACCGCGCTCGGCGGCCACCGCGAGGGACAGACACCAGCCGATGGCGACGAGGAACACGTACTCGTGGAACACGTCGAAGCGCGCGATGAGCTTCAGGAGTACGTGGCGAACGAAGAGAAAGCTAGCCAGCAGGAGCGCCGGCAGCGCCACGAAGGGCAGCCAGAGGGGCACGGCATGCTCACCGGCGCCGAGTCCGGCGAGCAGGAGCAGCAGCAGGATGGCGATGAGGTCCTGCAGCAGCAGCAGACCCACCACCACCTCGCCCGTATGGCGGTGGTGCAGCACCGTGGTCGGGAGCAGCTTGATGCCGATGATGGTGCTGGAGAACATCATCGCCGCGCCGACGATCGCCGCATCGACGAAGCCGAAGCCGGACAGGCGCGCGACGCCGTAGCCGAGGCCGGCGAAGACGAGCGATGAGGCGATGCCCACGAGCAGCGTGTTGCGAAGCATGTGCAGCAACTTCGACGGCTGCATGTCGAGGCCGAGCAGGAACAACAGGAAGATGATGCCGATCTGCGCGATCTCCGCGAGCAGACGCTGGTCCGCGACCCAGCCGGCGCCATTCGGTCCCAGCAGGGCGCCCACGGCGATGTAGGCGACGATCAGCGGCTGGCGCGTGTACAGCGCCGCCGTCGCGAGCACTGCCGCGCCGGCGAAGATCAGGAAGAACGAGGTGAGGATCCCGCCGTCCGCCATGAGACCTCCGTCAGGAACGGAGGCCATCATGGCACAGCGTGACCGCCGGGCTCAGGCCGCGTCGGCTGCGCGTTCGCCCTCGGCGGGGCTGGTGACCGCCGCACTGCGCCGTACGCGCCGGTAGAGCGGTCGAGGATCGAGCACGTCGCCCTGATAGTAGGCACGCATGCCTTCGAGGCCCGCTGCCTGCCGGGCCGGGTCCAGATCGGGCCGTACCCGGAACGCATCGATGCCGCAGCGGCGCATGGCGGCGAGCTGGTCGCGCTGCACGTCGCCCAGGGCTCGCAGCTCGCCGCGGAAGCCCAGGCGCGTGCGGAGGATCGCCGCGCTCGAGAGGCCACGGCCGTCGGTGAAGGCCGGGAAGTGCAGGCCCAGCACGGGTAGTGTCGCGAGGTCCTGCTCGAGCGCTTCGGGCTCCTCGTCCGGTTCCAGCCACACGCCCACGCCGCCGCGCGCGCGCAGCGCGTCGCGCTCGGCCTCCCAGAGCGCCAGCGGCACGAGCACCGGGCCTTCCGGCAGATCGGCGAACGTCGCACGCGGGTCCTCGATCCAGAGAAAGTCCTCCTCCGCGAGTTCCGGTCGGCCGTCGCCGTCAAGCCTGAGCAGGCTGGGCATAGATGCGCTCCTTGAAGGGGTCGATACCGAGTCTGCGCACGCAGTCGACGAAGCGTTCGCTGTCCTCGCGCAGTTCCAGATAGAGATCGGTGATGCGCTCGATGACCTCGGGGACTTCCTCGCGACGGAAGGAAGGACCGAGGATGCGTCCGATGGCGGCATCGAGCGTCGCGTCGCCGCCGAGGGAGATCTGGTAGAACTCCTCGCCCTTCTTGTCGACGCCGAGAATGACGATATGGCCGATGTGGTGGT